>JAGLOO010000056.1 GCA_023138875.1 Bacteroidales bacterium | reverse complement strand
GGCTCCAACCACCACAGATGCATGTTCAGGAACCATTACAGGCACAACAACCGATGCTTTGACTTATTCAACACAAGGCACCCATGTGATTACCTGGAGCTTTGACGATGGGAACGGGAACAGCACTTCTGCTGCTCAGAATGTAGTGATTGATGATGTGACCCCTCCTGTGACTCCAACACTGGCAGATGTGACCGGGGAATGTACCGCAACCGCAGTGGCTCCAACCACAACAGATGCATGTGCGGGAACCATTACAGGAACCACTACCGACGCAATGACTTATTCAACACAAGGTACACATGTGATTACCTGGACCTTTGACGATGGGAATGGAAACAGCACTTCTGCTGCTCAGAATGTGGTGATTGATGATGTGACACCACCAGTGACACCAACACTGACAGATGTGACCGGGGAATGTTCAGCAACGGCAGTGGCTCCAACCACAACAGATGCATGTGCGGGAATCATTACAGGAACCACTACCGACGCAATGACTTATTCAACACAAGGTACACATGTGATTACCTGGACCTTTGACGATGGGAATGGAAACAGCACTTCTGCTGCTCAGAATGTGGTGATTGATGATGTGACACCACCAGTGACACCAACACTGACAGATGTGACCGGGGAATGTTCAGCAACGGCAGTGGCTCCAACCACCACAGATGCATGTGCAGGAACTATTACAGGTACGACGACGGATGCATTAACCTATTCTACTCAGGGCATCCACGTGATTACATGGACCTTTGATGATGGAAATGGAAACAGTACAACTGCTACTCAAAATGTGGTTATTGATGATGTGACAGCTCCATTGATCCCAACGCTGACCGATATGACCGGTGAATGTACTGCAACAGCTGTGGCTCCTACAACAACCGATGCATGTTCGGGAACCATCACAGGAACCACAACGGATGCGTTGACCTATTCCATCCAGGGTATCCATGTAATAACCTGGACCTTTGACGATGGAAACGGTAACAGCATCACGGTAACTCAGAATGTTATTATTGATGATGTATCACCTCCTGAAGATCCTGAACTGGCAGATGTACTAGGAGAATGTTCTGCTACTGCTGTTGCTCCAATAATTAATGATGCATGTGCAGGTCCCATAACAGGTACAACTACAGATGATTTGACCTATTCAACTCAAGGAACACATGTCATAAACTGGACCTTTACCGATGCGAGCGGAAACAGCATTACTGTAGCTCAGAACGTTGTAATTGAGGATGTAACCGCCCCCTCAGCAACTTGTCCTGAAGATGTTATTACGTGCGATGGATTTGTAAATTCAATCGGCTTAACCAATGTGACGGATAATTGCACTATACCAGCAGTTACCTTTGATTTATCGGGTGCAACGACAGGTAGCGGAACAGGTGATGCGAGCGGGGAGATATTTAATCCCGGAGTAACTACCGTTACCTATACCATCGATGATGGAAATGGAAATAGCAGTCAATGTGTAGTTTCTGTTACCAATAGTGTGGTTGGAGATATTTCTGTATCCATTGTGGAGAATTCGTTAATAGTTGAAACAATAGGGACTTATCAGTGGATCAATTGTGCGGATAATTCCATAATAGCTGGTCAAACTGAAAGTACTTTTACACCCACTGAAAATGGAGAGTATGCTGTGATTGTAACGCAAGGTGAATGTACAGACACTTCGGATTGTCTGATGCTGACCATATCAGGACTTGGTAAAAATGGTGGGCATCAGGATTTTAAGGTATATCCTATGCCAGCAGAGGAATTCTTAACCATCGATATGGGATTTGAGAATACCAATGCTACTATAAAGGTTGTAAATATCATTGGTCAGACGGTAGTAGTAAAAAGGATGCTGAAATTGACCAAAACAGATCTTGATGTCAGCCGGTTTGAAACTGGTGTTTACCTGATACATATTGATACTGACCAAATGAATGGCGTATCACGGATTATTAAGGAATAGGTTCATATAAATCAATTAGAGATGGATTCAATTTCAGGAATTAGTCTCGCATTGCTTGTACTCTGGTAGGTTCAATTCTAGGAACGGCTTCTTTCCTGTTCGGTGCATTAGGCAACAACAGTGAGATATCTGTGTTCCTTAGACTAATCAGAACAATTTGAATATCATGTTGTTATATAGGTGCTTTACCAAAAAGTATTCTTATGACTTCATAATCCCATCGCATAAAAAATAGTAGCTCAAAGGACGATTTAGAATTGCCCTGAATTGGAAGTTGCATTTTGTGTCCTCCAATAATAAACTCTTATTGTATTAAATGCTTCATCGAAACACCCATTTTACGTTGCTACGCAACGCAAAAAGAGTGTATCCTCCAACTCACCATCAAAGCTTTTTGCCCCTCCCCTTTTGAAATTGCACGGTATATTCCCGGCATTTACATTTGATCAATCGACATTGCTTTGACTCCCAAAGCTATATTTACATAATGCGAGTACATTATAGGACAACTCTCTGGCATTCTCTTTTTCGACCTTCAACATCATCCGGTAATGGGTCCGGGTTAATTCGGAACGCACTGCGTTCCATTTTGGAAACTCCCTGTAAAACTTGCGCATATAACAAAGCTGCCGTCAACTGAATAAAGAAAAAATAATGAGAAATAAGAAAATGAGTAGTTTTCTGTCTGGCAAATTAGATTTCAGTTCTTCCAATTACTCATATGATTAGTGTTCCCAGAATTCCCCAAAAAAACAACATGAAAAAATTTTAAATAAAAACAAAAGTCTTAACTTAGCTTTACAATGCTGATAATCAATATTATATTGATAACCTAAACCAACAATGCTATGAACAATCTATCTATCGGCTCTCATCATTTATTGTACCTATTCTTAGTTTGTTTCAATATTATCTTCTCAATACCAGTTTTTTCCCAGGAAAAACCAGAGCTGGTCCTGCAGGTAGGTCATTCAAAATACATTACGGATGTTTGTTTTAGTAACAACGGGAATCTTTTTGCATCCTGCGATAATAAAAAGGAAATAAAGCTTTGGGATGTGACCAGCGGAAAATTAATCCGTACCATAATACCTTATGATTTTAGAGATCATATCAGTGATATACTTTTTAGTGCAGATGACCGGTATATACTTGTAAGTGGTTCTCATTCCTATTATTCAGATATAAATTTTATGATAGAAACCACTATTCAACGACCTTATACAGTGGCGCTCTATGATATATATACGGGTCAAAATGTAAAGACTGTTTCAGCGAACAGATATGGAATTACCAATATGATTTTAACAGAAGAAGGTAAAGAACTTATTTGTGGAGGTTACGATAACAGAATAAATTTTTACAATATTGAATCAGGACAATTACTTAGATCTATAGAAACAAATATTCATTTAAGAATGATTGAGTTATCGCCGGATAAAAAAACGTTAGTGGCAGGAGGATTTCATTATAAAAAATATGATGCAGTTGGAATTCTGAAGTTTTATGATTTAAATACAGGAGAGGAAATTAATAAATTCAAATTTGGAAAAGGATTTTATGTAAGCTGTATTGCCTATCTACCAGATCAACAATCGATCATAGCAGGAAGTGCTCTTGCACCAGCCAGTCATGATATGCCGGCAAAAATAAAACGCTTTGACATTGCCAGTGGAAAAGAGCAAAAAGCATATAAAACAACCAGTGAATCAGTGAACGCTGTTATCGTTCTTCCCGGCGGAAATCAATTTATATCCGGAGGAAGTGCAAATAAGGAGTTGCATCAATGGGATATTGAAACTGGCCGGATTATTAAGGAATACAATGTTGATGCGGATGTATTTGATATGACAATGTTATCTGATAAAAATTATTTTATCAGTGCCGGTGGCGTGGAAATACTGTCACCTGGACCTGAAGCAGAAATGTTCTTATGGAATTTTGAGAACAACCAAAAAATACAGGATTATCAATCAAGAATTGTATCATTGGGCTTATGCAAATTCACCAATAATGACAAGTATATTATAGCTGGTTGCAGTGATAAGAGAATTCGAAAATTTAACCTTCAGGCTGGAAAGTTAGAAATAGTATCCCCACCATTGCTGGAAGAAATAAATACCTCTGCAATGGTTTGGATTGATGTTGATAAAGAGAATAAATTTGTAATTGCTTCGGTAAATTTCACGAAATCAATCAGTGAGGAATACAATGATACCAGAATTCTTAATGCTGATGATTTATCCCTGGTTCGAAAATTACCCAACATTAAGGCAGCCTATTTTATTCCCGGTGGTGAAGGATATTATACCTGTGAATATTATTATAAGAGTATGTTTAAAAACTATTCTACCATAAAACTCTGGGATTCGGGTACAGGAGATTTAATTCGGACTTTTGAGAAGGTGGATGGAATCTCAACGCTTTTTCCGGCAAGTGATATTTGTAATATGTTCGGCTCAATCACTCTTACCTCTACCAGGACATCTGTGATTTCATCAATTCATCTTTGGAATAGTGAGATTAAAAAGCCAGTAGGGGTTTTTCAAAGTGTTACTACCAATGCCTCTATGGGTGATACACCATTAGGTGTGCAAGTCAGTCACGATTGTATGAAGGCATTAATCCCCTGGATGTCTTTTGGAGATTCTCCTTTGAGAATTGATCAGATCGATCTTGCTACAGGTAAGGTCATTAACCAGATTTATGAACCAAATGAATCGGTGGGAGTGGCATTTTACAGTGAGGATGATAAAACAATTTTCACATCTTCTGTATATGGTGGAAATAAGCACATGACAAATTATTACGACGCGGGTACTGGTAAATTCATCAAATCAATCTCAGACTATACGATCATGGATAAAGGTAAAAACATGAATATATTAGCGGGGGGAGATAATTTATCAATTCAAGCCATTACCATTTCAGATGCCAGCACGAAGGAGAATTTAATATACATTGTATTCAGACCTGATTCCGACGATTATATTATTTATACTCCTGATAAATACTATATGTCCTCCAAAAATGGATATGAAGCCATAGCTTTTCTTGCCAATAATAAGGTGTATTCCTTTGAGCAATTCGATTTACTTTTTAACAGACCAGATCTTGTTTTGAAAAATATTCAAGGCTCAGATCCTAAGATGCAGGAGTTGTATCACAGAGCATACACCAAGCGATTAAAAAAGATGAATTTTACAGAGGAAATGCTCAGTGCAGATTTTAATATTCCTGAAATTACTATTGAAAATGAAGGGGCCATTGATCTAGAATCAGAAGCAAATATTATTAATCTCACGCTTAGTGCAACAGATAGTAGATATAACCTGGATAGAATTAATGTTTGGGTGAATGATGTACCTATTTATGGTTATGAAGGCATCAATGTTAGAGAAAATAATTCAAGGAATTATTCCGATCAAATTAGTATTGAGTTGAATAATGGAAATAATAAAATCCAGGTTTCAACACTTAACCAGAAAGGAGCCGAATCTTACAAAGCTACACTATATACAAATTTCAAAAATACTGTTACAAAGCCTGATCTGTATGTTGTGTCTGTTGGAGTATCTGAATATGCTGAAAGTGAATATAATCTAAGATATGCGGCAAAAGATGCCAACGATATCGCTGACTTATTTGAAACAAGAAAGGAGCAATACGGGAATATTTTTATTGAAAGATTGACGAATCAGAATGCTACCAAAGAGAATATTTTGAAAGTGAAGGAAAGACTCATGCAGTCGAAGGTGGATGACGAGATAATAATTTTTCTTGCTGGTCATGGTTTGCTGGATCAAAACCTTGATTATTACCTGGCTACATGGGATGTGAACTTTAGAAATCCTGCCGAAAATGGGTTGGCTTATTCAGATCTTGAAGGTCTTTTAAATGGCATACCTGCCCGAAAAAAAATATTGATTATAGATGCCTGCCATTCTGGTGAAATTGATAAGGAAGAAATGGAAACCCTGGCAAGGTCTTCAATTGAAAATGAAGCAATCAAATTCCGGGGATTTCCAAGTGGAGGGGGTAGTGTTAATTATGGATTAACCAATATTTTTGATTTAATGAAAGAGATTTTTGTTGATTTAAGAAGAGGAACTGGTGCTATTGTGATCTCTTCATCGGGAGGGGGAGAGTTTGCCTATGAATCGCCCAAGTGGAACAATGGTGTATTTACGTATGCCTTTTTAGAAGGATTAAAATCCGGAAATGCTGATGCAAATAAAGATGGGAATATATTGGTTTCAGAAATTCGAGATTATGCTTTTGATAAAGTAAAACACTTAACCAACAATATGCAAAACCCAACTTCACGAAGAGATAATCTGGAATTTGATTTTTGTGTTTGGTAGTTGTTCAGTTTTTACCAGGAAATCCTTGCCAGGAGAGAAATAATTAAGCAGCGAACCCTACTGAAAAGAAAGTTGGATTTTGAAGTACAAAAAACAACTTTGATATGAGTAAACCATCTCTTAATTTTATACTAGCCGGAATCCGGACATTGCTGACGATAAACACTATCAAAACAATTATATTTAACATAATAATTCATATTGAAATGAAAACTTTTAGATATATCATACAGACTAGAAGGGTGCCTGCTATGGGTGCGCTTCTTAAAACATCCCCGAGAGCAAGTCTTCGTTTTCCATACCGGTAATATAATCTGCGACCTGGATCCCGGATAAACGCATGCGAATGGTTTCAGGATCATGAATGGTTCCCACGAGCACATCCTCCAGGGCATGGATATCTTTTGTCCCAAGGAAATCTCCTTTGATATTGACCTCCTGGATGATCCCCTTTACCACATTCATGTGGAGGGCAATCTCCCCTTTCCTGAACCGCAGGTTCTTGTTGAATTGATACTTTGGGGAATAACCGAAATTCCACTCCCAGGATGAAAATTTCGTTTCGCGCAGTTTATTGATCTCTTTCAGATCATGATCATTGTACTGATAGGTCCTGGCTCCATCCATTGTATCCAGGATATAATCACGGATCTGATTTTGAAAATCAACCACATCCATTTTATCAGCAAGATGGTCCCGGATGTTGGTAACCTCCGACCGGATCGATTTCACTGCCCTGTCCGTAAACCGCTCCGGCTGCACCTTGAGGGATGCCGACATGATATCCATATCAGCTGAATAAAGCAGAGTTCCATGATGAAGTACCCTTTTCTTAAAGACATGACTTGCGGTACCGGAAATCTTCCAATTTTCAAGGAGCAGTTCATTCCGGTCTCCAAGCCTCACATCCAGCCCCATCTTTTTCATGGCTTCTACGATGGGTAAGGTAAACTTCCTGTAATCCACCAGTTCTCCCTCCTTACTATCCGATATAAAAGCGAAATTCAGATTGCCAAGATCATGAAATACGGTTCCGCCCCCAGATATCCGCCTGGCCACAACGATGCCGTTTTCCTGTACAAATGGTAAGTTGATCTCCGCCAGTGTGTTCTGATGCTTCCCCACAACAATGGATGGTATATTTCTATAGAATAAGAAAACATCTTCATCGAAAGCCTTCAGAAAATACTCTTCCGAGGCCAGGTTAAAATAAGGATCTGAATTTGGACTTGTAATACAGAGCATATCAGTGATCAGGTTCCAGGATCCCTTTTCGTGATCCACCAGTTTTGAGGCAATTTGTTAATGATCCTAAGGAATAATATGTACACCAGCCATCCGCAACCGGCACCCCACAATCCACCGACCAGTACATCCCCGGGATAATGTACACCCAGATAAACGCGGCTGTAAGCGATAAGAATGGCCCAGGCAATCATGATAAATGTAAACCAGCACTTTCTGATCCAGACAGTAACCAGCATGGCCACACCCATGGCATTGGCAGCATGGGATGATATGAAACCAAACTGACCGCCGCACTTATTATTCACCAGGTGAACCAAGCCTTCAAGTGCCGGTTCATGACAGGGTCTCAGACGCTGGAACTGATTTTTAAAAAGGTGGACCGATGTCTGGTCAGTGATGGTGATTATAACGATCATAAACAGGATCATGGGTAAAACCTGCCAACCCTTCTTCCAACCCAGGAATGCCAGAACAAGGAGATAAAAAGGCCACCATGTGGTTTTCCCGCTGATCCACCACATGATCCCGTCCCAGGTCTCATTATGAAATCCGTTGATGACCAAAAAAAGCCGGGAATCGAGTTGCAGCAGCCAGTCCATGGTAGTAATCAGGAATTCAGCATGGTCCAGATGATGTCATTCAACCTGACCAGCCCCTGGTTAGCGATGGATGAGATGAAATGATGCTGTATATCAGGCAGTTCGGGGATGATCTCCTTTTTCAGCTCCTCATCCAGCATGTCCGATTTTGAGATCACCAGCAGGCGGCGTTTGTCCAGCAGCTCCGGGTTGTATTTTTCAAGTTCTTTTAACAGGATCTGGTACTCATCTTTGATGTCGTTGCTATCAGCCGGGACCATGAAGATCAGCATAGAATTCCGTTCAATGTGACGCAAAAAGCGATGCCCAAGACCTTTCCCTTCACTGGCTCCTTCAATGATCCCCGGTATGTCTGCCATGACAAAGGAGCGGTCGTCACGGTATTTCACAATGCCCAGGTTGGGAACCAGGGTGGTAAAGGGATAGTCGGCAATTTTGGGTTTGGCCGCTGACATGGCTGACAGCAGTGTCGATTTGCCGGCATTGGGAAATCCTACCAACCCCACATCTGCAAGCAGTTTCAGCTCCAGAACATACCACCCTTCCTGTCCGGGTTCACCAGGTTGGGCATACCTGGGGGTCTGATTGGTGGATGATTTGAAATGGTCGTTGCCCAATCCGCCCCGGCCAGCAGTGATGAGAATTTTCTCCTCGTCGTGAGCGGTAATCTCAAACAAGATCTCTTTGGTTTCTGCATCCCGTGCAACTGTACCAAGGGGAACCTCAATATAAGAATCTTCCCCACTGGCTCCTGTTTTCAGAGATGATCCCCCATTGTCGCCGTTGGAGGCAAATACATGTCTTTGGTATTTCAGATGCAAAAGGGTCCAGAGCTGATCATTTCCCTTCAGGATAACATGTCCGCCTCTTCCACCATCCCCACCGTCGGGACCACCCTTCCTTGTATTCTTATCACGAAGCAAGTGGGCCGATCCGCTACCCCCTTTGCCGGAGCGGCAGAAAATTTTTACATAGTCGACGAAATTCACGTTGGACATGACCGGACATGAAAATAACGCTTCTTCTCTAATCCTTCACCTTGTCGATCACCTCAACAATGCGATCAAAGATCTTGTTGACAGATCCCGTTCCCTCCACAGCAGCGTGTTTGTGCATCTTATCATAATAATAGGTCACCGGAATGGTCTGGCGGTTATACACATCAATCCTGTTATTGATGATCTCCAGGTTATCATCGGTCCGACCGGTTTCCTCTCCCCGTTTTAAGAGTCTTTTCACCAGCTCCTCCCGGGGTACCTCCAGTGAAATCATCACACTGACCCGATCATCATAATCGGTGAGTGCCTTGCGCAATCCCCTTGCCTGATCAACAGTCCTTGGGAAACCATCAAAAATATAACCTGAACCATTCTGGTTCTCTTCAAGCTTGTTCCGGATCATTCTAATCACGATATCATCTGACACAAGCTCTCCCTTATCCATGATTGCCTTGGCCTTCTTTCCCAGTTCTGTCTGGCCAGCCACTTCTTCCCTTAGCAGATCTCCCGTTGAAATATGAACCAGGCCATACTTCTCAATAATTTTTTCGGACTGGGTTCCTTTTCCCGATCCCGGAGGACCGAATAATACAATATGTAGCATGATTTATCAGATTATTTTTAACGTATCCAAAAGTAATAAAGATTTGTGGCATTAATTAACCAGCTGGTAGATTTCCTTAAAATTTCTACCATAGCCGTCATAATCCAATCCGTACCCCAGGATGAAGTCATTGGGAATCTCTATCCCCACATAATCCAGCTTCACCTCCCTTACCGTAGCTTCCGGTTTATGGAGAAATGTGGCCACCCTGATCTCAGCGGGTTGGTAGCCCGACAGCTGCCTGATGATTGTCTCCAGGGTAACACCGGTATCCACAATATCTTCCAGCACAACCACAACCCTGTTTTTCAGATCACGGTTAATTCCGATCAATTGTTTTACAGTTCCGGTTGACTTTGTTCCACTGTAAGAGGCCAGCTTGAGAAATGTAATCTGGCAAGGAAAGGTGAGCTGCTTATAAAGGTCACTGGCAAACATGAATGCCCCGTTCAGGATCCCCAGGAATATAGGATCTTTATCAGTCAGATCCTGGTTCATCTCCATGGCGATCCGGGTTACCTCCTTCTGGATCACAGTTTCCGGAATGAACAGCTCAAACTGCTTGTCATGTACCCGTACGATTTCTTTCTGCATCAGAAATATTTTTCCTTAAATTAGTCAATGATCAACAAGAATAAAAATAATTGTAATTTCGTTAGCTGATAATAACTCCAAAAGACCATCAACCATTATGAATCCTAAAGTCAGTATTATTATGGGAAGCACTTCTGACCTTCCCACAATGGAGCAGGCAGCCAAATTGCTGGATGAATTTGAAATTCCCTTTGAGATCAATGCCCTGTCGGCCCACAGAACACCACAACAGGCCATGGATTTTGCAAAGAATGCTGCAGACAAAGGCATCAGGGTCATCATTGCAGGAGCCGGTGGAGCTGCACACCTTCCAGGTGTTGTGGCTGCCCTTACACCACTGCCGGTAATCGGAGTCCCCATCAAGGCATCCATCTCCATTGACGGATGGGATTCAATCCTGAGCATTCTGCAGATGCCTCCTGGTATACCGGTTGCCACGGTTGGACTGGATGGAGCCATGAATGCAGGTATTCTGGCCGCACAGATCCTGGCCACCGCAGATCCCTCAGTCATGGAAAAAATGAAACAATTCAAAGAAAACCTGGCTTCTAAAATCGTAAAGGCCAATGAGGAACTGAAAAAAGTGAAGTTTAAGTTCAAAACCAATTGAGTATGCAATGATATTCCCACAGAAGTGGAATTTGAAAAGACCGGGACTTGTAATCCCGGTCTTTTTTTTATCTCTATTTCCGGCGTTAGGACAAATCCCCTGGCAGGAGGCCTCTGTTGCAGCCATCGGGGGCAGCTTTGTCACCCGGTCAGGATTTACCGATGCCAGATATAACCAGGCCGGTCTGGGGTGGATCAATCGCAAGTCTATTTCACTGCAACATACGCGGCCGTTTATAATTAACAAACTGGGAATCTCCTCCATTTCCGGACAGGTTCCCACCGGTGAGGGAGCATTTGGAGCAACGCTTTCCGCTTTTGGGATCAGGGGCTTGTACCATACTTCGACATGGATCTCCTACGGCATGAAACTGCATCCGGGGATCACTGCAGGTCTGGGTATTCATGTCTGGAATTCCAGCATCCCCGAACAGATTATCTTCCACCCGGGATTCAGCTGCGCCATGGGGATCCAGGCCAGGATCAATGATAAACTGGTTATCGGTGGACATGTAATGCATCCTGCCTACTGGTCCGCTGATACGCATGGCCAACAAATGAACTTTATGATAATCTCAGCCGGATGCTCATATACCTTCTTTCAAACCGCCACATTCCATTCTGATCTGCATATCATGCCCGAAAGCCATATTCAAATGTGTCAGGGCATCGAGCTGGAACTCAAAGACCGGATTGGGATCAACCTTGGAATGCACAACAGGCCATTCTCCGTTTCCGGGGGGATTGTCGTTCTATACATGCATTGGACCATTCACGTTGCATTTGAATATATGATTGATTCCGGAAGTACACCTTCATCGTCCTTAACTTATGTCTGGTAGGTTTCATATACTGTTCCTCCTCTTTATAATCCGGTTCTCACCGGTCGTTTTTCCTCAACACCCTGAGGAACCTGTGAACAATGCAGAAGAGCTCCTGTACAGGAATGAAACGGCAGAAATTCCAGAAGAGATCTTTGAAGAACATCTGGACCGGATCAATCATCCGGTAAACCTCAATACGGCAACACCTGAACAGCTGGGTGAATCAGGCCTGTTTACACCATTCCAGGTACACGTGTTGATAGAATACAGAAATGAATACGGCAATCTTTACTCCATCTATGAACTGGCTTCACTAACAGGATTCAGGGTTTCCCGCATCAGGAAGATTGCCTGCTATCTCACCGTAGAAACTGGTGCGGCTATCAGGCCAGAGCATTCCGGAAATGGCATGGTCCTGATCAATGCAGGCAGGGTCTTTCCCGAATCCGTTGGTTACAACACTACCGGTGGAGTAATGAATAAACCGGCATACAATGCATCTCCACTTAAGATTAGTATCAGGATAAAAGCCCATGCCGGGAGGAATTTCTCACTGGGCCTGGCCTATGAAAAAGATGCGGGTGAAAGATTTTCTCAAGGGATCCAGCCAGAATTTATGTCAGGATATATCATTTACCGGGGGTACCGCATCATCAAGCAGATCGTCGCAGGGAATTTTCAGCTTCATCATGGACTTGGGCTTGTTAACGGTGTGGGTTTTATGCATTCCCCTGAGGGTTTTCAATTGAACAGGAACTCCATATCAAAACTGAAACCATATGCATCCCTGAATGAGTACAGGTTTCACAGGGGTGCTGCCTGCCGGATGGATCTGAAGCAGGTTGAACTGATGATATGGTCGTCCTATCAACAGTTGGACCTTTCCCTGAATGATCTTCCTGAGAATATAAAAGGTATTGACTGGATGGATCACCAGCGAAAGACCGGGCTGCACAGGTTATCCGGTGAATTGGAAGGACGCTCCCTGGGTTTCCGGTTTACTTCCGGGGTCCAGGCAGTAACCAGGATAAAAAACCTGGCCCTCGGTTCAATGTACGGATTCGAGGTCTGCAGCCTGACACGGAAGGGGATCGATAGCCTGAAGGCGGACATAGATCCCTCAATACATCACTCCTGCAGTTTCCAATGGCAATGGAGCAAAAGGCAATTCGAATCATTTGGGGAACTTGCTACCGGGAGCTGGAATTCGACAGCGATCCTGACCGGCTTTAAATACCGCTTCAATGATTTCTTCCAGGCACTCCTGCTTCTTCATCATTACGGTCCTGCCTACCGGGGATTCCTTCCATCCTCGTACGCCTCGGGAAGTACCATTGGTAATGAAAAGGGAATTGCATTGCAATTACTGGCAGAACCGGGAAAATCATTCATTGTTAACTTTACGGCGGAACTATTCAGCTATCCTGCCTCACGTTACCTTACCAGTGTTCCATCAACAGGCTACAGGTACAGTTGTACATTCCGGAATACCGGGTATGGAAGCCTCCAGTGGAAGATCCGACTCGTGAAAAAACTCTGGCAGACTACTCCGGGAACCGACAATCCCGGCATTCGTTCCATAAGGACCTCTGAGGTGACCAGGCTGGATCTCCGGATCATTTATAATCCCGGATTCATTCTTCAGTGGCAATCCAGGGTGGTTGTGTCACTTCTGTCAGGAAACATCAAACCGATCCCGGGCTATGCAGCTGTTCAGCAAGCAGGAATAAGTGCCCTGAAAAAACTGAAATGCACCCTGCAATTCGTGGTCTTCAATATAGCCGACTGGGATAACAGGATATACCTGTATGAACCCGGTCTCTATTACAGTTTCAATTTCCCTGTTTATTATGGGAAAGGCCAGAAGGTCTCATTTGTATTGTCACTGAAACCCGGAAGGAAACTGACCATTGCAGGTACAGCATCGGTTATCACCTATCACGACAGGGAAAATACAGGATCGGGCAATGATATGATTCCAGGAAATAAAAAATGGGAAACAGGGCTGCAGATGCGTTTCAGCCTTTAATCAAATTTGATATCCTTGATGTGGATCTGCAGGTTAACCTTGCCCCGGAATTCATTCTCCGTGAGCTGGTAACAGATATCAAAGGGGATGCCTTTATTGATCTTACTGAAGTCCTTTCCCCGGTGAAAAGCAATGGCAGGGAACACCTTGAAGGGATTTTCTTCCTGTATAAGTGTCAGTTTCAGATGCTCACCATTCACTCCAACGGTTCGGCCATATCCGTTATCTACCACATTTTCCGATAGGAAGATGGGGCTGATATTTTCTGGTCCGAAAGGTTGGAATTGTTTCAATACACGGAAAAATTTCTCATTGATCTGTTTCAACTGCAGCTCGGTATCGATTTCTTCCACAGGGATCAACTGTTCCGGATCAATGGTTTCGCTAACGATCTTTTCAAACCGTTCGGTAAACTTCTCAACGTTTTTAATCTTCATGGTCAGTCCGGCAGCATACTTATGTCCGCCAAAGTTCTCCAGCAGATCATTGCATGATTCAATGGCATGGTAGAGGTCAAATCCATTGACCGACCTGGCCGACCCTGTGGCGAAACCATTGGACCTGGTCAGGATTATCGTTGGCTTATAATAATGATCAAGAAGCCTTGAAGCCACGATCCCGATCACCCCTTTGTGCCATTCCGGATTATAAAGTACAGTGGAATTCCGCTCCTGGAGCTGGGCATTGCCGCGGATCATTTCTATGGCCTGCCGGGTAATCTCTGTATCTATATTCCTGCGGTCAAGGTTGAAATTGTTGATCATTTTACTGATAATGCTGGCTTCCCCGCTCTTATCACTAACCAGCAGGTCAACCGATTTCCTTCCCGACTCCATCCTTCCCGCAGCATTGATACGCGGTCCGATCTTAAAGACGATATCTTCGATGTCAATCTTCCTGTTATCAATCCCCGCCACTTCCCTGATGGCCTTGAGACCCATCGAAGGGCTCTCATTCAGCTTCTTCAATCCGAAGTAAGCCATGATCCGATTCTCACCAGTAATAGGTACAATGTCCGAAGCAATACTGACAACCACCAGGTCCAGGTAGTCATAGATCCTCTCATCGGGAAATCCTGTTTTCTTGCTATAGGCCTGTACAAGCTTTAATCCAACTCCACACCCGGAAAGTTCTTTATAGGGATAATTACAGCCTTCCTGTTTTGGGTCCAGTACAGCTATAGCATCGGGGATCACTTCACCCGGATTGTGATGGTCACAGATAATGAACTCGGTGCCCAATTTCCTGGCATATTCGATCTTGTCCACTGCCTTAATACCACAGTCCAGGGCAATTATCAGGCTGAACCCCTGCTGAGCAGCATAATCAATCCCTTTCAACGAAATCCCATATCCCTCAGCGTACCTGTCGGGTATGTAGTAATCGATCTCTTTGAATTTGTCTTTGAAGAATGAATAAACCAGTGCAACAGCTGTGGTCCCGTCTACATCGTAGTCGCCGTACACCATTACCTTCTCTCCTGCCTTTATCGCTTCCTCGATGCGCTGTATAGCTACATCCATATCTTTCATCAGGAATGGATCATGAAGGTTTGCCAGGTCGGGACGGAAAAAGGCTCTGGCTTCTTCGTAGGTGTTGATCCCGCGCTGGATCAGAAGCCGTGCAAGGGGCTTATCTATGCCAAGGTCGCGGGTAAGGGAAGCAATCACATCTTCATCACCCTGTGCTTTTATGATCCAGTTTTTATCCATCATTTGTCAGCAATACAACAGGCTTCCCCCCCTCTCTATCTTGCAAAATTAACATAATCTTTTTATACCTTTGTGCCCATCATAATTTATATCCATAATGCACAATTCCGAACTCAGCGAACAGGAACAAATCAGAAGGAACTCCCTTGAAGAAATCAGACAGCTTGGCTTTAATCCGTACCCTCCGGAGACATTCGTAATCAGCCACAAAGCCTCGGATGTGATATCTGTGATTGAGAAGGATGAACAGGCCTTACAGGATGTTACTCTTGCCGGACGGCTCATGAGCCGCCGGATCATGGGTAGTGCCTCTTTTGCGGAAATTCAGGATTCCTCGGGGAGGATTCAGATTTATTTTCGGCGGGACGATCTTTGCCCAGGAGAAGACAAGACCCTGTACAATACTGTATTTAAAAAACTGCTCGATATCGGAGATATCATTGGGATCAGGGGATTTGCCTTCAGGACCCAGGTTGGGGAAATCTCTGTCCATGTAAAGGAACTGGTACTGCTCAGCAAATCCATTAAACCCCTCCCCATTGTCAAAGAGAAAGAAGGAAAGGTGTATGATGCGGTAACGGACCTGGAATACAGGTACAGGCAACGTTACGTGGACCTGATCGTAAATCCCGAGTCAAGGGAACTGTTCAGGAAAAGGACTCAGATCTATAATTCGATGAGGGAGTTATTCAACGACAGGGGGTACCTTGAGGTGGAGACCCCGATCCTGCAACCCATACCGGGCGGAGCCGCTGCACGTCCTTTTAAAACATACCACAATACGCTAAATATTCCTCTTTACTTACGCATTGCCAACGAACTGTATCTGAAAAGGCTTATCGTTGGCGGGTATGATGGAGTTTACGAGTTCTCCAAGGATTTCAGGAATGAAGGAATGGACCGTATGCATAATCCTGAGTTCACTGTCATGGAAATTTATGTGGCCTACAAGGATTATCGCTGGATGATGGATTTCACCGAGGAGATGATCCGGAAAGTGGGTCGTGACCTGCATGAAAAAGCCATAGTTCAGGTTGGAGATCAAACCATTGATTTTGAAAAGCCATTCAAGCGCATCACGATGACTGATGCCATCAAGGAAAGCACCGGGTTTGATATATCCGGAATGGACGAATCGGGATTAAGGAGCCTGGCAAAAAAACTGGACGTGGAACTGGATGAAACTATGGGCAAAGGAAAGATCATCGATACCATTTTCGGGGAAAAGGCTGAGCCCAATTTGATCCAACCCACCTTTGTTACGGATTACCCCATCGAGATGTCCCCCTTGTGCAAAAAGCACCGCGACAACCCGGAACTCACCGAAAGGTTCGAACTGATTGTCAACGGCAAAGAGCTTTGCAATGCCTATACGGAGTTAAACGACCCCATCGACCAGTTGGAGCGCTTCCATGACCAGCTGAAACTCTCCGAAAAAGGGGACCACGAAGCCATGTTCATCGATATGGACTTCGTACGCGCACTGGAGTATGGCATGCCCCCCACCTCGGGAATGGGCCTGGGCATGGACCGGCTTGTGATGCTGATGACCAACCAGTCCAGCATCCAGGAAGTACTCTTCTTCCCCCAGATGAAACCAGAAACCCCTAAAGTGAAAATCGAAAGCCCAAAGGAAGAATATTTAGAGCTTGGGATACCCGGGGAGTGGGTGGAAGTATTAAAGAAGCTGAGATACACCACCATTGAGAAGCTCAAGGAGGTTGAAAAACCGGGTAAACTGGCCAATGACCTGAATGGCTATAACAAAAAGAACAAGTTGGGATTGGCGGGCTTAAGTCCGGAAGCTGTCGGGGAATGGATCAAAGACTAATACGACTTCCTGGAATATAATATTTTGTCACCAGGTTGTCACTTCCTAAATCTCGCCTCGTCTCTCTAGTTCTTTCTTCATTTTAATTTCCCAGGTGCGGAATGAATACATAAGAATCAAGTAAAAAGCAATTGATCCGAAAAGTGCCAGATCATACTATTCCTTGTCGTATGTGAAAGTGCAAGACCTCCAATTACTAACACCATTCTCAGAATAGAATAAAGATTATAATTCTTTCGTCTTTTCTTGAGGGTATAAGTGTCAAGGTGTCCGAATCCATTTTGAGCCATTAGTTAATGTATTTAGTTAAATGAGTGTCTATTTCTTCTCTCTGTTTAGGAAAAATAATACAAGAGCTGTATTGATGCAACACACGCCAGAATTGAGAATAGGTTATACTGGCATATAGACCGGGGGAACTGTACTGCTTTGCAGGCCTGTAAAAGAAATCACCTGAGACGCCATTGAAGAATTACAAATAATTGAATGAACCGGGAATATCCGTGAGTTCAGAAGCGTGCTGGAAAGGCTGCTAATTCTTTGTGACAGGCAAATCACCGGTAAGGATGTAGCTGCTTTTGCCTCTCCTATTTCCAAATGAATACTTAATCTTTGCGTTATTTCTGTGGCAGGACAATCTTTAAGCCTTATTTTTGCCTCAGTCATGTATAAAACTGCCCCTGGACACCATCAATACCTGGCCTGGTTTATCCTGCTCCTGCTCATACCGGCTCTTTTTATTAACCTCGGCTTGTCGCCATTAATTGCTGATGAAGCAACCAGGGGGCTGGTCGCATTTGAAATGCATCATTCCGGCAGCCTGATAACCCCTACTATTAATGGAGAATATTACTTTAGCAAACCTCCCTTGTATAACTGGATTTTACTGGGATTTTTCAATCTTTTTAACCAGTATTCTGAATTTATCTTGCGTTTACCTTCTGTAATTTCATTGCTGATCTTTGGTCTGATCATTTATTATACCACACGGAAGGAACTGGGTACACGGGTGGCCTTCCTGAGTTCACTGATATTTATAAGCTGCGGGAGGATCCTTTTCTACGATTCAATGAGAGGTCTGATAGACCTGAGCTTTTCCATGGTAATTTTTCTGAATTTCTACCTGATATACTATTTCATAACAAAGAAGAAGTATTTTTCCCTTTATTTAATAAGCTATTTTCTCGCATCCACTGGTTTCTTAATGAAGGGATTACCTGCCCTGATTTTTCAGGTCCTGACCCTGGTTACTGCACTGGCATATTTCAAATCCCTTAAAAAATTGTTCCATCCTTCTCATCTGACCGGTCTGATAGTATTTATTTTTCTGGTTGGTGGATATTATTATCTTTTATGGGAAAACAGCAGGGAACCTGAATTTTTCAGAAGCTTGGTGACAGAATCAACAAAAAGGACATTTATTGAATATGGATTTTGGAGAACAATAAAGCACTTATTTTACTTTCCTTTTGATCAGGCCTACAACCTTCTTCCCTGGTCGTTATTATTTATATTTCTTTTCAGGAAATCATTCTACAGCAATCTCAGGGAAAAGGAATACCCTGGATACTTGGCACTGGTTTTTGTGGTGAATATTCCAGTTTACTGGACATCTGTTGGTACTTATCCAAGGTACCTGTTTATGTTATATCCTGTCATTCTTATTTTACTGGTTAATTATTATTCTGATCTAAAGCAGAAGGATAATTTTTACAGGGCATTATGGAAAATGATTTTCATTTTATCCGGATTGGCACTGGTCATCGGAACATGGTATTTCTTAACACACAGCATCGCTGGATCGGGAAGAGCATTAATCACTTATTGCTTTACCCTGGTGATCGTACTCACAGGTTATTTTTTGATGTTGAAGAAAAAGGATATAAGGCTTGAATTGCTAATTATCATTTTACTTTTTTTGAGGATATTTTTCAATCTGGTTGTTTTACCGGACAGGTTGGTGAAAACGCCTCAATTTGAAGAAAAAAAAGCTGCTGAAAAAATTAATGAGATTACACAGAACAGTGAACTTATGCTGCACCCTGTAACCCCGGTCAGTGTTGAATTTGTTTATTACATCAGCACTGCCAGAAATGAGATCCTGAAAAAGGAATATGGTGAGTTTAAAAACGGTATATATTATTTTTTTGATGCAAGGGATCCGCTTCGCGAAGGAGAAAAAAAGGTGATGGAATTTGAATCAAGATGGAAAAAACGCAAACTGAGACTTTCCATAATCACGAAAGATAACGATCCGCCGGTAGGCGGTGAGTAATCTTGCTACTCCCCTGAATATTATGTGCCGTATCCAACAAGAATAATAAACTAGTCCACTTTTAGCTGACGTTACACAGTAAAGAATAGTAAGAATAGAGTTCTCAAATTTGATTTCAACTATGAACTTTACATCAATAATTTTCAAAAGTTTCATACCAACTAATCGCTTATAAGAATGTCACAAGTTTGTCCCAGCTCCTCTCCCTTCCTAAAGTTATCTCAATCACCCGATTACTCACAGCTTTCAGCTGTTCATGAGCTCGTCATCACTTCGTTCTTCCTCGGTTGGGGCTTTTTTGTTACTTGGTTGTCTACAAAATGAAGATGACAGTTACATACAATGAAAATGTTGATCAACCAGTTTTTTTACTCCTTCGGGTTTATTGAATAGACGTTCACTTAATTCTTGATCATCAAATGCTTTAAGTCTTTCTATAAAACTATCAAGAGTCCCTTTTGGAAAAACTTCATCTCTTTGGTAGAATTCAGCATCATTTTCTAAATACTCTGCGGATTCATAACATGATGTTGGTAAAGCTTTTAACCGATCTAAGATGGCTTTGTGTTCCTGATTGAAGATATTGACATTGATGTATAAATCTCTGGCTATTTTTAAAGAATCCTTTGAAAGTAATCCCTCTTTTGAAGCCAGTATTATTCCGGCCATTAAGTGGTATAAATCAGCAGAGCCGTCAGGCACTCTGAATTCGACGGTTTGTTTTCCGGGGATGTAAGGTACCTCACCTCTTTCCTGAGGATTAGCGTCTTTAATCATATTGGTTTTAGCTATCCATCCTAATGGTACACGTACTAATACCGATCGATTACTGTCGCCCCAACACACCATAGTCGGTGCTTCCTGATGGGGTACCAATCGTAAGTAGGAGGTAGGTATTGTGTTGCCGAAAGCGGTTAAGGATTGCGCTTTATCTAAAATGCCTGCTATCATTTTTTTAGCTGTGTCAGTTAAACCTTCATCATCTGCCATATAGTTTATACCATCCTTTTCAATCAGCATGTGAATATGTAATCCACTACCGGCTTTCCCAACGGTAATTTTGGGAGCAAAACTGATAGTCACTCCATATTTCTGACCGAGCATTCTTAATATCCATTTGGCTATTATAAGTTGCTCAACAGCCTCTTCAGCCTCTACAGGATTAAACTCAATTTCATGCTGTTCATACATATGGGTTTCAGTATTAAAGTTGCCAACCTCTGAATGGCCGTATTTTACCTTCCCACCACTTTGAGCTATAATCTGTAAGGCTTCTAATCTCAGGCTTTCCCAATTGGTAAAAGGAGCCGCAGTATGATAACCTCTTTGGTCTTTAGCCGGGTATAAATCGTTTTTATCACTGATTATATAATACTCCAGCTCGCCCATTGCTTTGAAAGTATAGCCGGTTTCTTTTGTAAACAGGATGGATGCTTTTTTCAAGATATACTCCGGGGCGCTTTCAAGAGGTTTCCCGTCTTTTGTGTAAAACGAGCAAAGGATATCTAAGGTGGGCTGCTCCGTGAAAGGATTGACAAATGCGGTCCGAAATCTTGGTATGATATACAAATCACTAGATTCTGCATCGATATAAGAAAACAAACTTGACCCGTCAACACGCTCGCCTGTCGATAAGATCGATTCCAGATAATCTTTACTGGTAATGACAAAATTGAGTGTTTTTAATTTTCCATCTTCACCCACATACCTGAAGTTGAGCATCTCGATATTATGATCGTCAATAAACTTAATGATGTCGTATTTTGTAAACTCATACGTCGGTTTTTGAAGATGTCTTACCATCTTATTCGGATTCATTAAAACTTCTAGATCTCTCATGGTTATATATTCAGTTGGTCATAAGATTTTTTATCTGATATAAAAACTGATCAAAGTATTACTGATGGCTGTAAATATTTCCCGTAAAACTAGATATTATTCGTAATTAGAATAAGAAGGTACAATGTATTTTGTAACATCTTTTTATTCCACTAACAAAGCAGGAATCTCGCCCGATAAAATGATCATTAAACTCTCAACCACAGTTCCGATCAAGCCCCATCAAGACTCTCATCCCAACTCAGATGTTTCCCGAAGATGAAATCGGAGACCAGTCGGTAGTCGGCAGTCAGCAGTACGCAGGAATATTCAGACCTTGGGATCCCGGAGGAATGGATAGAGCCCCTCCAAAAACTGGGTTATACCACCATTGACAAACTCAGGGAGATTGAAAAGCCCGGTAAACTACACCAGGAGATGATGGGGTACCGCAAGAAAAACCCGGAATATTA
The DNA here is from genome assembly GCA_023138875.1 of Bacteroidales bacterium. Classification (GTDB taxonomy): domain Bacteria; phylum Bacteroidota; class Bacteroidia; order Bacteroidales. Next base: position 12,722 of record JAGLOO010000056.1, on the reverse strand, counting down.
GCTCCGGGATTTTCAAGCGAAGTCATTTCTACTCCACCTGGAGACTGTCCTGCAGGCCTTTCGCCTTCATAGCCTTTTTATAACTCCATAAGCTGTCAATCTCGTAAGCTTTCAAAAAACTTTCGTATGCTTTTCCATACTCGTCAACCTTCATATGATAGTCGCCTTTTGAATCATATGGATTAGGGAGGTCTGGTTCCAGTTCAATGTACTTATCAAAAGCAATACGAGCCTCGTCAAATTGCTCCAGATCCAAATAGGCATAGCCCATCATATTATATATAGGAGCCTGATTATCTGTTACCTCAAGTGCATTTTTATAGGCTTCAACTACACCCTGGTAATCTTTGATAATCCTATTTGCAAATGCCAGTGCATAATAAGCCTCATCATCTTCCGGGTATAGTTCTACCAGCTGTTTCGCCAGATCAGTAAAATCACTCTCCGGCTCATTCTTCATTCTTTCAAGCATGGATTTGAACAGTTCTTCACCCTTACTTAATTCTGCATCAGACTTTAGAGCAATTTCCGAATACTTGTTAAACCTCTCTTCATTTTTATAAAAGTAAAGGTTGAATGCTGCCAGCCGAAAAGATGCCATAAAAAAATCAGGATCTTCCGACAGGGCTTTATCAAACAGGTCTATTGCCTTCTCGATGTAAACATCTTCGAAAGTTTCCACTGCTTTTTGATACAGCTCAAGGGCAGCTTCAGAATCGGTTGTTATGGGGATCGTCTTTTCCTTCACTTCCTGAGTACACTGAGTAACAAGAAGTGCAAGGATCAGTAGCAATACTGGTTTGAGGGTTTTTTGTTTTTTCATAGCATTAAGAAATTAAAATCAGTTAACTAATCAAAGTTATGATGTATTAATACTTAAGTCAAGTCAAATCTGCATTCTGTGTTTGATTTCCAAATCTTTCTTCTCTTGTACATTTCAGGTAAGCTGGAAATGACTTTGCTATTCCTTTATTGACAAACTAAAAGAGATTGAAAAGCCCGGTAAACTTTACCAGGAGATGAGTATTCAATCCTTAATATTAATGAATAAATAATTATAATGTGTATTAAATTACTCATTTTATCGTATATTTGTATATTATACTACACGTTATGAAAAAGAGAACGATTTTACTACCAAAGCAAAAAAGAATACTTAAGGAGCTTGGTGAGAATATAAAGTATGCTAGATTAAGACGAAAACTAAGTGCTAACCAGATTTCTGAAAGAGCTAATATTTCTCGTAAAACACTATGGGCAATTGAAAATGGTGCTTCTACTGTAAGCATTGGTGCATATCTTCAGGTTCTTCTGGTTCTTGGATTGGAAAAAGATTTAGGTAATGTTGCCAAGGATGATGCGCTGGGTAGAAAGCTTCAGGATTCAAAACTTACAGTAAAAGAAAGAGCTCCTAAAAGAACCAGAACAAAATAGTCTTATGACACAGAATACTAACCAAAAACGAATAATTGTTTATGCTCATTGGTCAGAATTAGATGAGCCATTTAGATTGGGCGTACTAAATGTTAATGTCACCAGGGGCAAAGAGGTCTTTTACTTTAAATATAGTGAGGATTGGTTGCAGTCCGGAATAGCTCAAGTCTTAGATCCGGAACTGGGCTTATATTCAGGCCCTCAGTATTTACATGATGATAAGGCAGATTTCGAATTATTTTTAGATTCTTCACCCGACAGTTGGGGACGAATGCTGATGAGAAGACGAGAAGCTGCTATTGCAAGGAAAGAAGGCAGGGAGCCTAAGAATCTTTATGAATCTGATTACTTATTAGGGGTTTTTGATGGACATAGAATGGGCGCATTGAGATTCAGGACAGATCCTACAGGTGATTTTCTGGATAATAATAAAAGCAGACTTGCATCTCCTCCCTGGACAACACTAAGAAACTTGGAATATGCAAGTTTACAATTAGAAAAAGAAGATATCTCGGAAGATCCGGAATACCTTACTTGGTTAAACTTGTTAATAGCCCCTGGGTCGGCTCTGGGTGGAGCTCGGCCCAAGTCCAGTGTTTTAGATCCTGACAATAAACCATGGATAGCAAAATTCCCTAGTTCAAAGGATCTAAATAATATTGGAGCGTGGGAAATGATTATACATCGATTGGCAAAAAATGCAGGATTAAATGTTGCTGAATCGAGAGTTCAGAAGTTTTCCAGTCACCACCATACTTTTTTAACCAAGCGATTTGATCGAACTTCAAATGGAAAAAGAATTCATTTTGCTTCAGCTCTAACCATGCTAAGTTATAAGGATGGCACTGATTATAGCGATGGAGCAAGCTATTTGGAACTGGTAGAGTTTCTAATTCAACATGGCGCTCGAGTAAACAAAGATCTTGAAGAATTATGGAGAAGAATTGTTTTTTATATATGTGTCTCTAACACTGATGATCACCTTCGTAATCATGGTTTTATTTTAAATGACGATGGCTGGATTCTCTCTCCAGCTTTTGATATTAATCCAGTTGAAACCGGATCCGGGCTAAGTATAAATATTTCAGAGGATGATAATTCACTTGATATTGATCTTGCACTAGAAGTAGCAGAATATTTTAGGTTGACAGGACCCAGGTCAGATGAGATTGTAAACCAAGTACGGCAATCTGTTCAACAATGGAGAGAAATCTCAAAAGAATATGGAATTTCTACTATGGAACAGGATATAATGTCAAAAGCTTTTTCAAGGGCGTTTTAGCATCAATTAACTATACTTCTTGAATCAGGAAATAGAGTTTTTCCTTTCAGAATTAAATTAAGACTATTTCTCCAGTGTAAAAAAAACGGTGGTGCCTTTCCCGGGCTTACTCTCTATCCATAACCTGCCATTGTTGTTTTCAACAAACTCCTTTGAGAGCTTTAAGCCCAATCCGAATCCGGTTATGCCATTTGTGCCGGTTGTTGTTATCCGCACATTTTTCCTGAGGATCTTCTCCACATTCTCTTCACTCATCCCAATCCCAAAATCCTGGATCTTGCATAAAATATTGTTCTTTTGATCCAGTGCTGATAAAATAATTGCTCCCCCATTTTTAGAAAATTTCATTGCATTGGTAAAAAGGTTTCGGATCACTGTAAAGATCATATTGTAATCTGCAATCACAATGATGCCATTGGTAACCTCATTAAATATTTTTAACTCATTTTCCAAAATTGCTGCATTGTTAAGATCAATTACCTTTTGAACAAGTAAACTTAGATCGAAAAATACCGGCTTTATTGACTCAGCAGTTTCGTATTCACTGGACCATTGAAGTATGGAATTAAAAAGAGACAAACAATTCTGAGATGATTCCTCAATGATATTGATATATTTTAGCCGTTCTTCATCTGAAAGTTTCGGATAACGATCCTTCAATAAATTGAGAAACCCGATAATGCTGTTGAAAGGTGAACGCAGATCATGACTGATAATGGAGTATAACTTATTCTTCTTGGAAACGGCCTCTAACAATCTACCTTCCATCTCTTTTCTACGTGTAATATTCCTGGCATTTACAAGCACGGATTCTACAACACCTTTTTCCGACGATTCCGGGTAAAAGTGCCATTCATAGAAATCTGATTTTCCCCCGATAGTGAGTTCAATATCACATTGAGATGGTTTATTTTCTACTATGGTCTTTGATAACTGGTTTTCAATCAACTTTGTATGCTCTTTAGAAAATCCCATCTTACTGCAAGTCTTTCCAAGAAATTCATCTGTATTCTTATTGAATGCTTTGATTACAGCATAATTCACATATATATGCTGGAACTCTTTGTTAAACCGTATGATCCATTCACCTGAACTTTCAGCCAATGATCTATACAGCTTTTCACTCCTATCTAATCCCTTGGCTGTACGTAACCGAACCAGCGCACTGGAGGCCTCCCTGAATAGTGTTTCAATAATACCTGCGTTTTTGATCTCCTGACCTTTCTTCAGAAAAAATGCACACCCTCCCAGGATGCGATCCCGGGTGCCCAGGGATATTTCATGGATCGATCCCAGGTCAATCACCTTTTCTATTTGATCACAGACGACTTTTGGGACCTGCCTCAATGCCAGTTCATAAATACTGTCATGATATCTTTCCAGTTTTCCGGTAATGGTATAATTGAAGGTTGACTTATTGACGCTAAATGTCCTTCCCGTTAAACTATTCTCAAGCAGGCGCATAACTTTCGTATACTTGGATCTATCCGGGAATCTGATCGCTTCAATTCTCAAAGTATCTCCCTCTTCGGAAATTGAATTAACCTCAACAATTGATCCGGGAATCAGCTTTTGAGCCTGGGTAGCAATAAAGGAAAACAGATCTTTTTCGTTTTCAATGTTTAGTAACTTTACTGCCGATTCAAACAGGAAATTGATCTCTTTTTCTCTCTGCTTTTCCTTTTTCTCCAATAAGACACGGTTCGTTATATCAGTTAACACCGACTGGTAGCCAACCGGTTTATCGTTCTGTAACAGGACACCGAGAAAAGCTTCTCCCCAACGTTTCTCCCCGTTTTTTTGTTTCCATTCAAATTGAACCGGTTCTGATGGAATAATACCTTTCAGTGCGTTTTTATAAAGTGTAATATATTTTGCAGCATCTTTGGTGTAGAATGCCGGGATCTTTAGAAAATGCTTACCAACCAGCTCCTCTTCCCTGTATCCGCTGATTTCACATAAACGGGGATTCACTGTCAGGATGATACCGTTTTTTGCCATTGTGGAAATTCCAGAAGCAGCTGAATTCACCAGCGCTTTGTACCTTAGCTCTGAGAATTGTAGCTTTTCCTTTAACTCCATTTCACTGGTAATATCGCTGCAGATACCTGTCCAGAGCGTAGTTCCATTATTCAGGACTTTAGGGGATAAGATGGTCTTGGTCCAACTTCTGGTCCCATCCAGCTTAGTCACTCTGTAGGTCAGGTGGGCAGGCTCTCCTTTCTCCAACGCTGTATCAATTAATGCAGAAAGTCCTTTAAAGTCTTTTTGATCAATAAGTTTTGTTACGAGAGACGGATCCTTTATGATTTGCTGTTCGGTATACCCGGTGTATTGTTCAATATTCCTGGACACGTATACGAAGGAGCTCTCGTTATTTTCAATTTTATATTGAAATATGACAGCCGGAATATTGTTTGTGATTTGTTGTAAAGTACTGTAATAACTTTCAAGTTCCAGTTCCAGTTGTTTCCTGGCTGTAATATCCTGCGCAACTCCGATGATCCGGATCCTCTTTTGATCATCAAGTATATAACTGTTTGTTGTTTGACCCCAGATATTCCTGCCCTTACTGTTTGTAATTTGGAATTCAACCACATTTGGAATGTTCTCGCCATTTAAGAGTTTGTTCATTCTTTCATGGTAAAGGATTTTATCTTCATCGGAAAGAAAATCCTCAATATCAAAATGCCCAACATCCTCATCCTTTATGCCTAACTCTCTTTTAATGACTTCATTCAGATATGTAAATTTTCTTGTGCCAAGATCAAATTCAAAGATTCCGACATTTGACAATTCGACCAGTTGAGAGTATTTCTTCTCACTCTCCTTCAATGCCTGTTCGGTAAGCCGTAACTTTGTAATATTTTTAAATATACAGTGAGTATTGATCAGGGCACCGCTCTTATCAAAATTTCCATTACAGATGAACTCAGCAAATAGCTTTGAACCATCCTTGCAGGTGAGCGTTAATTCAATCTCTTTCTTAATTCGATTCTTCAGCAGATCTTTATAGCTTCTGCTGAATCTTTTTCTTGAATCCTCGGAAAGAAAATCTCCAAACCATCTGTGTATAATTTCATCTTCATTATAACCCATCGTGTTTAACCATGCCGCGTTCACTTTTACCAGGATCCCTTCAGCGTCAAGACTTTGATAATGCAAACTTGAACTTTCAAAAAGTCTTTCCAGACGTTGAATCTCATTTTTGTAATGATTACTTTCTGATGAGGATTTTGAATTGCTCATAAACGATGACAGTAATTATTGGGCCATGGATTGATTCATATTGTCCCTGATTTTCCACTTTGTATGAAAGGGGCCAATATCTGGTCCTGACGGATTCAGGAGTGTGTATTTATCATTTGTTAAATTTTCAACAGTTTTCTTGAATTTATGATACCCTGGAACGTGCAGTTGTTCACTCAGGTATGCAAGCCTTTTTAATACCGATAGATTTTGCATTTTCAATCCGTATTCAATCAGTTTTTCCTCATCAAAGTGTATTCCGCCAAATATTGATATAAGCTTTTCATATGAGGTGGCATATTGTGGCAAATCGAAACAATCGAGAATGGTTTTTTCGGGATCGGTTACCCGAAATTCCCCATTACGGTTTTCTTCCTCGTAAAATCCAAAATATTTGTGAGAGCTGATTTTAATAAAACGAAATTGGTAACCGAAAAGCGATTTATTGTTCTTCTGATGATCGGATGCAATAAAGACTTTGTTTGAATTGTCCTGTATCAACTCGTGATGAATAAGCGCTGTCTGGTAAGATACTACTCCACCGCGAATCAGTTTGCTGCCAATAACCAGGCGGTCTTTCATGTAGGTTCTGCAATACTTCCCCTTTTCAACTCTGATGATCAGCTCGTTATTTGCCAGAGTTTCAAGGTAATTCTGGATGGATTTTGTTTCCACACCAATAATTTCAGCCAATTCATTACTGGTAAAGAAACTTAACCTGTTTTCATCAATAATTCTAATGACTTTAAGAAAATCCAGGTTATTATTCATCATACTATTTTATTTATTGTTTCGTGGTAAAATACACAAATAATCATACAAATGGTAATAACCCAGATCATTATTTCTACAGTATTTACTACCAATTGTGTGATTATATCATGGCTGATTTACCAGCCAGCCACCCGGTCGAATATGAGATCTGCAGGTTATAACCACCTGTTTCAGCATCCAGGTTGATCATCTCGCCAGCAAAATATAGTCCTGATATAAGTTTCGATTCCATTGTTTTGGAAGATAGTTCATTCGTAGAAACGCCGCCAGCCGTTATTATAGCTTCTTTAAAAGACCGATGATTGGTGATCCTGAACCGCATATTTTTAAGGAGATGCCGTATTTTCTTCCGTTCTTTTGATGAGATTTGATGGCCCTCTTTTTCTGGATCTATTCCAAGAATATCTAGAAAAACAGGAACCATCGACGCAGGAACCCAATTACGGAAAATATTTGAGATCATTTTCTTTCCGTATTCATCCAAATCGCGAAGCAAACGCATATCGAGTTTTTGCTCGTTAAGGGCAGGTTTCAGGTCAATGGTGACTTCCACTTTGTTGTTCTTATGCAATTCATCGACAGCTATTCTGCTCAGGGTTAAGATGATGGGACCCGATAAGCCGAAGTGGGTGAAGATCATCTCACCAAAGTCCTCACCCCTTTTCTTGTCATTGATCCATACCGTAGCCTTTACATTTTTCAGGTTAAGCCCCTGTAGTTTTTGTGCCACATCACCCTCTGTTTCCAGGGGTACAAGTGCGGGCCTGACCTTTTCTATTGAATGTCCAACCGCTTTGGCCAATTCATAACCTTCCCCATTGGATCCTGTGGCAGGATAGGATCTTCCTCCGGTTGCGAGGATGACATTCCTGGATTTGAATACTTGACCGTTTGCCTGAAGGCCCTGGATGGCATTGTTTTCAATGATCAGTTTTTCAACCCGATGTCCACAGCGTATCTCCACTTTCATTTCATTAACCCATTTCAGCAGTGCCTGTAACACATCTGCTGATTTGTTGCTGGCAGGAAAGTAGCGCCCCCCACGTTCACAGATCGAATCCACACCGTATTTATGAAGCAATTCAATGATGTCTTGTGAAAAGAATTGTGAAAAGGCATTTCGCAGAAAGCGACCGTTGGGGTTTATATGAGTGATGAAGTCACCAATGGCTGCATCATTAGTGATATTGCATCGTCCTTTTCCGGTAATTAAAAGTTTACGTCCCTCCTGCCTCATCTTTTCAAGAACCAGGACCTTGCCATCCAACTCAGCTGCGCTACCAGCTGCCAGTAAACCGGACGGACCTGCTCCAACCACTATCACATCGAAATTGCTCATTCAATGCAAAGGTATCTTTTGAAGGTTAATAATCAGCAACAGTCATTGATTGCTTGATTAAGGAATGCCCGCCAGAAAAACAAGCTCGTATATTTAAGAGAACGTCTGAGACTGTTTAATTCTCGCATTGAATACAATATTTAACTCTTAACTTTACACCCTCGACTTATTTGCCTCTTTAGCTCAGCTGGTAGAGCAGTTCATTCGTAATGAACAGGTCGCGGGTTCGAGTCCCGTGAGAGGCTCAAATGTAGCTTGGTAATCAGGATGTTATAAGGGTGATAGCGGAATGTTCGAGGTATTGCAAAGGTTCGAAAACGAAAAAACCCTAATTCCAGGGGGGGGTACCGAACCAAGATGTGAGTCTAGCCAGGTTGTAGTAATACGGATGATCATCGTCTCCCAGTCCGGTAAGAGCTCCATGGTCAGTTGCAGGAATCGGCAACGCTTCGAGAGCCTGGATCCTTGAAAGGTGATCAGTAATCGAGGCATTTGTAGGAGTAAGAAGCGTTTCAACCGTAATGGATCGATCGATCTATGCAATAATGATTCCTACATCCTTGTATTCGAAGATGAATTCCAAGGAAGTGATTTGAATCTAAATGATTGGCAATACAGAGATAGGATACGATATTGTAATGATGAGCAACAGTATTATACTGAAGGTGACAATTTAGAATTTAGTAATGATGCAATCCATTTAGTTGCAAAAGAGGAGACAATATTTGCTCGTGCAGAAGATGGTACACCACCAAATGAGGATCTTTATTGTGACGACGAAAATAGAGGTCGAAATGAAAGGAACTTTTATTTTACTTCTGCAAACTTTGAGACAATCAAGAAATTCTCCCATGGCATTTTTGAAGCTCGTGTACAAATACCTAAAGGTAAAGGATTTTGGCCAGCATTTTGGCTCCATGGAGGTGATCCAGTTACCAATGAAATAGATATTTTTGAATTCTGGAATGAGTATTTTGCAGGAATATATATGTCTGGTAGGAACTCACGTGTCCATAATATGACAATACATTATGACCATGATGCAGATGGCGATCCTTCAATGTGTAACTCTAGCTATCTGGATGATGACTTTTCTCAAGATTATTTTATTTTTTCACTAAAATGGGAACCAAATATACTCGAATGGTATGTTAATGGTAATTTAAAGAGGACAGATTATCGATATCATGAAAATATGTCTGACCCTGTTGAATGTGACATAGTAGCATGGACCCCTTATCTGATGAATGACCTATTCCCACAAGATCCAATGCGCATAATATTCAATTTTGCAATTCAAAGCGGTGCTGACTCTCCAGATGCTACAACTACTTTTCCAAGTCAAATGTCTGTAGATTGGGTAAGATATTACGAAAAATCTCCCTTGTCCAGTGTAATAATAACAAATTCCAATCAATATCCTTTGGACGATGAAGTTTATAATACCATCATCGGGGAAACAGTGGAATTTGATTGTACATACCAAATTCAAGCGAGCGATCAACTTGCTGTAATTGCCACTAACAGTATAACTTTGAATGAAGGATTTTTTGCGGGATCTGGTTCATCGGTAAGTCTAATGATAGACTGAAAATTGTTATATTGATATCAACAGATTCTCCATGTTATGCCTGCACAAACTCTTCAAAATCTCAAAGAATTATAAATATGATTCTGAAATCGATAACTTAATGCCAGCATTATCACACTGTCATACTATTCCATATTAATATGAAACCTATTAATCTAGCGTTGATTTTGGGATTCTCGTTAGGGCTATTGAATTTAAACGGTCAAGCGAAAAGCTATTATTCAGCAGAAGTAAATGCTAACTATTACAATTTTTTGTCTGGCGAAATCCTCTCAAATAATTTTAGTTATGGGTTATCATTTGTTGTATCAAAGAAAATTGATAAACTTAAACTTAGTACTGGACTTACTTATACTTTCAAATGTATCGATTTATATGGAAGTAGTTTCTACTCAATCGACAAATATGAGCATCAAATTAAGTATATAAGCATCCCTATACATGGAAGTATTGGTTTAAATACAAAAAAAACAATTTATCCAAGTATTCTCACAGGTTTCAGTTTTCACAGCATCTACGATCACAAAATTCTAATTCATTCTATAAATGGAGATGTGCAGACCGTGGATGGAAATGAAGAGAATCGAAATTTGGGAGTTTCATTATTGATAGGTATGAAAATTACCAAATCACTATTTCCAAACTGTTTAGTTAATCTTTCATCTTTTGTTGATTGGAGTTTGATCCCAGATTATAAAAATCAACGACCAGATCATTTGAACATACCTGAAGATAGGTTATTTTTGGGGCTAAGTATCGGAGTGGAATATATATTAAGCAAATCAGAATGATGTGCCCCAAAACACAAGAGTCAGGGTAAGAGTTCTAAACATCCAATTATAACTGTAGCATCATCATAGGTTCGCTTTTTTTGTTAAAATCCCTGGTCAATACCAGGGTTTTTTTTGTGCCATATATTTTACAATATGGGACTCACACCAAAACAGGAAAAGTTCTGCCATGCCTATATGGAAACTGGTAATGCATCAGAGGCATATCGGCAATCTTATTCATGTGGTCGGATGAAGGAGGCCACAATAAATGTGAAGGCATCAGAGCTTTTGAAACACGGTAAGGTTGCGGTAAGACTCAACGAGATCAAAAATGAGCTTAAGGAAACCTCCGATATCAAAAAGGAGAGAGTCCTCTTCGAGCTCGAGGCCATCATGGAAGCGAAGATCTCCGACTACATTGAAATAAAAGGAGGCTCTGTGACACTCAAAGACTTCTCGAAGCTCACTGAGGCCCAGCTTCGAGCTGTCGAAAGCGTGAAGGAAACTAAGTATGGGATAGAGCTCAAACTCCATGGCAAGTCCTGGACTACCGATCGCATCGTTAAGATGCTCGGATATGAGGCGCCCAGAAAGCTTAATGTAGATGGCGCCCCATTGGGGATCTTATTCCTCGAGCCCCGGGACGATGAGTAACATTGTCAAATTCACCCTCCAGGAAGGATTTCAAAGAGAATTCTCCCGATCAAGTGCTGATATCGTTATTGGCGGTGGAGCAGCTGGTGTGGGCAAATCGTTTATCTCGTCAGCCCTGGGAAACCAGGCTTGTCACCAGGGATTTAAAGTGCTATACTTCAATACACAAAAACTTTTTACCAGGCTTAGAATGTCCAAGGCAGATGGATCATATATGAGAGAGATAAACCGTATTGAGAAAATGGATCTTCTTATTCTTGATGACTTCGGCCTTCAGCAAATGGACGATCAGAACAGGATGGCTTTCCTTGAAATAATCGAGGATAGGCATGGTTTAAAATCAACAATACTCAGCTCACAATTACCGGTAAGCCTGTGGCATGATGTAATTGGAGAAGGAAGCGTGGCTGATGCAATTTTAGATCGACTGGTAAATGGTGCTCACAGAGTAGAATTAATGGGAGACTCACTAAGAAAAATTAAGTAATTTGACTATTTTGCTATCCGTTATCAGACTACACAGTGCCGTTTTGGCAGTGCCAAAAAGAGGTTAACCCCGGATGGGGGTCAGGATGCCCGGAATGGGGGTCAGCATCGCCGGAATAAACAATAAAGTCAGTTTATCCATATTGTAATCTTCCCGATTTCCGATCGGTTTGATATTTCAGCTCAATTAAAGCCACTGGTAACTCGAAAATAGCAGCCAATGCTCCTCCTATACCGTTGAGCCACCTGAAAATTGAGCCAAAAAAACAGGTTTTCTCGTAATGTATCAAATTCATTACAAAGAAGATACATGCTATCCAGCTTTCTGAAGTTTCTTTTAGCCTGGCCCGGATCTCATTAAGGTTGTACCCATTCTTACCTTGTCCGAACTTGCCCTCAATTTGATTCCTTTCAGCGGCTTCTTTCCTGGCCTTCCTTTTCTGATAATAGGTCTGGTTTGTCTTCGCTTTCGGGCGTCCCAGTGGTGGTGCCGTTATCCGAATGCCCCTTTCCTTTAGCCAACGCCGGTTCTCTCTTGTAGCATATATTTGATCCACCAGAACCAGTTCAGGATAATGTCCATGTAATTCTTTATAGTCTTCAACTTGTGGTATCAGATCACCAGCCTCATGATACGCATCCCAACTAAAGGTATTGATACGGGCAAAACCCTGATCCAGACCTGCTCCCAATTTTGGACCGAACTCAATCTGTGCTTTAGTTTTCCCTCTTGGAATTGGCCGCACATGGGGCTGATATATACTCACAATCCGATCCGGGCAGCTGTGCGTATTGTTATCATACATGATTTTCTGCTGCATGTACGCTGTGCGGATGACCCAAAACAAACGTTGTTCGGAGTGTTGAAGAGGAAACGGTTCACCTTTCATCTCAAAAAGATCCAGCAGAATGTCGATGTGCTTGATATTGCGGTTGACTGCCTCCAGTAGTTTATGTGTCATCTTCCGGTGAGTCCCTTTGCTCTTCTTCTTTTTCTTCGAGTATGACAGATAAGCCTTATCCAGGTTCCGGCGATAGGTCCGTGGCTTCACACCCTGCTTACCATTCAGCTCATAGAGCTTATCGATAAGCTTCTCACACTTTTTGCGGCTTTCATTGAGGATGCCATTATCTGTCGGG
>JAGLOO010000055.1 GCA_023138875.1 Bacteroidales bacterium | reverse complement strand
GCATCGGCCTGCATCTTTCCCTTATTCTTGGGTGCATCACCATCATCCTTCTTGTTTCTCCTATTATGCCTCTTGTCTTTCTCCTTGCTTACCGAATTGATCAAATCAACAGTCAACGTATCAAACGTCTTATGGCCTACACGTTTGCGGATATCCACAAACAGGGAAGGATCAAATACTGGATCAGGTGTAAACTCTTCTAATCCAATAAAATACTGCATGTAGATATTCTCCTGGATGGCCGCAATAACACCCCTGTCATCAAGCTTCTCCTTATGTTTGATTATCAGTGCACCTAATACAATGCGTGGGGATATCCCCGGACGACCAAAGTCGGCTGTCATCATCGACATATAAGCTGAAGCAAACTTATCCCAGGGAACTACCTTGCTCAATTGAACCCATCTGTTATCCTCAAGCAACTTTGCCTGGAAAGGTGTCCTGAATTCTTCGATTGACAGCTGTTTCTGTGAGATATACTTAATCATAATGCAAGCCTTTTGAACTGAATTTACAATTTCAGCTGCATTTTGTCTACTATTTCAGACTGCAGTTGTGAACATATATATTTGGTTATCAACACCATGAGAATCGAAATCGACTTTATCAGCAAACCCTAAATAGATTGACACTAACAAATGTCAGAACCTAACAATGTATAAATACCAGATCAAACATATCTGTGTGAATTCCCACGTACGCAATAGCATAAACCCACCAACGATCTTTGGATAAATCAATTACGAATGGACTCATCACTAACACACCTCAGGAACCTGCTTGGAGGACATGCCCCCACATTGCTTGGTTCTGGTTAGGTAATTCAATTTTTATCTCAAAGAGTATCCAGGAAGAGTTTCGATGATATCCCTGATAAAATCATTTACGCTGAAGTTCTTCAAACTGTACCCCATTCGTACGACCACCAGCTTACTAGATGGAATAATGTAGATACGCTGTCCCAGGAACCCATCAGCAAAGTATATATCACCGGGGGCATCCTTCAATTCATTCAGGGGATCCGGTTCTTTGAGCCAGAATGTTGCGGAATACATCCCCTCTGACTGAGGTGCCTCTGTCCTCATATATTCCACCCATTCCGGATTAAGAATGGTATCTCCTGCAAAAACTCCGTTATTCAGGAACAAAAGTCCGAAACGGGCCCAGTCACGCGTAGTTCCGTAACTGTAAGAAGAAGCCACAAATAACCCGCTTGCATCGGTTTCTACAACGGTATTAAGCATCCCTGTGCGATGCAAAAGTTGGGTGTATGGGTATCTGTGGTATTCATCATCATTGTTAATAGTTTTTCGGATCAAACCGGATAAAAGGTTTGCATCTCCCGATGAATAATTCCAGTAACTTCCTGGATCATATGCAGCCTCACTACTGATGACAGAGGAATACATATCATCACTTTGCATCAGCATAAGAGTGGCTTCGGAAATGGTGAAATAATTCTCCACCCAGTCCAATCCACTACTCATATGCAGGATGTTCTCCAATGTAATATCCTTACGTTTGTCACCGGCCCATTCAGGTATATCCACCGGAGCTTTGATATCCATCATGCCATCCATTACAAGTGTCCCGATCAATGCACCCGCGATACTCTTTGTCATCGACCAGCCATGGAATTTTGTAAAGGCATCATATCCGTCAAGATATTTTTCTCCAACAAGCGTATTATCATAAACCACGGCCACACCCAGGGTCTTTTTAAATGGCTCAACACCAACTGTATCAAAAGCATCTTCAATGATATTTCCCAGCTTTTCATAATCCATACCTTCAGGTAATGACGGAGGCAGCAAATCTCCCATAGGCCAGAGAATAGTGTCCTGGCTATAACCTGGATCGGGAATCATAAAGGATACTGCCTTCAACTCCTCTTCCGGACTCTCCAGAACGATTACCGCCCCCAGTCCTTCCCGGTAAACTGCCTTTCGTTTGGCCAATCCGAGTACGGTTGAAGTGACCGATTTCTCTTCATAATCAATGTTGGATTTGGCCAGACTGATGGGAAAAAAAGAGAGATCCTCTGCCATGACCCTTTCAGGATCCTTATCAGCCAGAAAGACACTGGAACACATGCCCTTTGAGGCGAATGCAGTGATGATGGGAAGCCGGGGCCATGCATACCATGTAACAAAGAGAAGGAGTGCAACGAGGAGCACCCACAGGAGACGTTTGATCAGTCTTTTCACAATAACTCTAATAAATTATGAAGCTATATGAATGTTATTCTTCTAAGGCCTCCAGCATAAAGTTTTGAATGGTAAAGTTACCCTCTATCACTTCAACATTATTATAAGTTAAAGTATCAAAACCCTCTTTTAAGGCTGAAAGAGAATATTGACCTGCAGGAATACCCGGCATGGCATAGAAGCCTTCATCATTTGTATAGGCAGTAGTAACAACTGTATCCTGTTCAATCCAAACCGATACATCAGACAGAAGAACAGAATCGGTATCCATGACCACCCCTTGTACAACACCGGCAGTTGTATTGTTGACGGCCCTGATTACAGGTTTAAAGTTAAATCCTTTGATACCGGCAGGAGTGTTCATATTCCCCTTCAGCACAAATGACTTATCCACATTAAAATCCAGTAGAACCTCAGCTGTCAATCCGCCGGCAACCTTTAAGGAGGGCTTGATAAAAACCTTAATACCGGTCTGAGATCCACTGGGTACTTTAACCGTATAAGTATCAAAATCTTTGACTGATATGCTGGCATTTTCGACGTATATACGAATCAAATTGTAATTTCCAACAGGGATTTCCACGTCAAGAAGATCTGCGGTCACCCCATTTCTCAAATCAAGCAGGTTAAACTCCATGGAACCTTCGAACAAGGTAAGGAAAGGATTTCCTGTGCTATCAGCCTCATTTCGGACCTCAACCCTGGTGATTGTCACACTCGCTTCATCAATCAAATCAATGGGAAACGGTGCATCTGTGATCTTCACAATGATCCTGCCTGTTTGATCATTGTCAGCCTCCTGGCAACCTGTAAAATATAAAAGAGCCACTCCAAATATTGCCAATGAAATCAATCTTTTTTTATTCATAGCTATCTGTTTTAAGTGACAATTCCATCTATTTAACGAAACTAAAACTGTTTTAGTTGCAATTTCTTTGAAATCGATAAGGATTAATACAGATATCCTACAGTGGACTTGCAGTGACTGTTGTTTTGATCTTCATAATCATCTAAAGCAAGTACGGGATCAACAACACATTTACAGGCGAAAATCCAAAGGTTGTTGATATCATTTCCGGTTTTTAACAAATCGGGAAACCGTTTCTGCACACGGGTTTGTGAAAAACCTTATATTTGAATAAACTAGTCAACCTTTTTACTAATTCTCAATATGGCCCAGGATAAGCCAACCGTACTCTATGTGGATGATGTTCCTATAAACCTGAAGTTGTTTGAGGCAACTTTCAAAAAGGATTATGACATTATTCTAACCGAGTCGCCGAAGGAAGTACTCGATATCCTTAAAAAACAAGAGATCCAGGTACTTATATCAGATCAGCGCATGCCTGAAATGTCTGGCACGGAACTGCTTGAGATCGTATCAGTAGAACACCCCGACATCAGGAGATACCTGCTGACGGCGTTTACCGATGCAGAAACCGTTATAGAGGCAGTAAATAAGGGTCGTATCCATGGGTATATTAAAAAACCCATGGAGCCCGATGCAATCCGTCAGTCCATTAACAGTTCCCTTGAGGTTTACCATTTGAAGAAGAAAAATCGCCAGATAATGGAGGAACTTAAATCGGTAAACAAAGAGCTGTTGAACATGGATGGATTAAAATCTGAAATTATCAATTCCATCAGCAATGAGATCAGCACCCCTTTGAATCGGATCATGGGAACGCTGCACCTGCTGAAAAGCAAGATCGAAGGAGACGAGCTTTCTGAGGTTGTTAACATTCTGGATCATTCAGTTTTTAAACTGGAACAGTTTTCCATGCTGGCCAAACAGATATCCGTGCTTAAATCACCTGGATTTCAATTAAAAAGAGATAAAGTTTCCATCAAACAGGTTATTCAGTTTGGATCAATTGAAACAGGTGAAGAACTGAAAGAACAGGGGATCAGTCTGAAAAAAAATCCCGAATCGCCTGATTATGTTGTTGAGGGTGACTCAGGGTTGCTGGTCAGCTGCCTCATAAGCCTCATCCGGTTTGCCCGGGAACATACCGAGAATAATGGTACAATTGTGATTGATTCAACCATGCAGGACGGACAGCTCGCCTGCTGGGTTGAAGATCAGGGTGCCAACTATTCAGATGCGCTGTTTGAGGTCCTATCCAACCATTTTTCAAGTTCTGATACCGTGTTCAACCTGACCATGGGAATTGGACTTGCCCTGTCACAGATGATCATGGAAGCCCACGGAGGATATTTGATTTTTGAGAAAACCAGTGAACCACGGGGTTGCTTAAAGATGGTATTTCCATGAATGAATCAATGCTCAACTCCCTGATGCGTCTGTTTGCGATCATGGTTAGCATCAACAGGGACATTGTGCATATCCTTGCCCGCAACTTTGTCGAATCATACCTGACCCAGCAATTCAGTCAGAAGCTTGCAGACAGTTACCTTACAATCTTTGATGAATATATAGAGGAACTGGAACAGTATGAGAAGGGAGAAAAGCATAAAAAAATATCAGCTTGGTCAGTTAAAATCCTCGGAATCTGCGACCAGATTGTTGAAGAGCTTCACATCAGGCACCGGTTCATGATCCTGTTGAGTCTCATCAGGTTCTCCAGGTATTTTTCGGATGTATCCACCTCCACCTCTGATTTTTCAGACACCATTTCAGACGCAGTACGAACTGTAGTAGATGGACTTCTGATCACCGCAGAAGAGTATGAGAATTGCTCTGCATTTATCACGGACAAATTTTATAATGTACCGAAAAAGGAAAGTTTACTGATCGTCAGTGATGACAGGGATTATATTGAGGGAGAGATAAGGCATGTTCAGAAAGACAACATGTCCGGACAGATCTTCGTCCTTAAGATCCAGAGGGCAGACACCTATCTCTTTCAGTATGTGGGAAAAGCCCGGTTA
This sequence comes from Bacteroidales bacterium, assembly GCA_023138875.1. Lineage (GTDB taxonomy): Bacteria > Bacteroidota > Bacteroidia > Bacteroidales. The sequence continues at coordinate 84,823 of JAGLOO010000055.1, read as the reverse complement.
GAAAACAACGGAAAATACATTTTTCCCAGGCATGTGTACTTTTTGCCAAGAGGAGGGTCCATCAGAGGTGAAGGCATTTCACCCATTTACTATTCTGATATTGTCACAGGTTATATCAGTTACACAGATGGGCATGCAGTGAATTTCCTGGCAAAAGACATTGAATTCCATTTTAAAAACTCTCCCAACGGGATCCAGCAGTTCAGTTTCCAGGGAAAGTCAGGACAACTTGTAGGGATCATTGGTGGGAGCGGAACAGGCAAATCCACCCTTCTGAAGGTCCTCAGTGGGAGCCTGCAACTTGACAGGGGAGATATCTATATTAATGGTCACCACCTGGTAAACAATACTGATGAACTGGAAGGGATGATCGGGTATATTCCCCAGGATGACCTGCTTATAGAAGAGTTGACGGTTTACCAGAACCTGTATTTCAATGCCAGGTTATGCCTCGATGGCTACACAACCATAGAGATCAATGAAGCGGTTATGAGTGTGCTGAAAGACCTGGACCTGTACGAAGTCAGGGAACTGAAAGTGGGGACGCCTCTGAATAAATTCATCAGCGGGGGCCAGCGGAAGCGGTTGAATATTGCCCTTGAGCTGATCAGGGAACCTCATATACTATTCGTTGATGAACCAACTTCCGGACTATCATCCACCGATTCGGAAAATGTGGTGGCCCTGCTGAAAGAGCAAGCTTTAAATGGCAAATTGGTCCTTGCCAATATTCATCAACCGTCATCCGAGCTTTTTAAACAGTTTGACCACCTGTTGGTGCTTGACCGGGGCGGATTTCCTGTTTATTCAGGCAATCCCATCGAAGGGATCACATATTTCAAGCAACTGGCTGAACGGGTTGATGCCGCTGAGAGTGAATGCATAACCTGCGGCAATACCAATCCCGATGATATTCTTCAGGTGATCGAGGCCAGGGATGTGGATAAGTATGGTGATTATACAAGCCAACGGAAAACCTCCCCTGATGAATGGTACAAACATTACAGGGAGAAGATCGAATCCGAAATGAAATTCAGTTCCGAAAAGATATGGGTCCCATATAACAAGTATATGGTACCAGGGGTTTTCCGCCAGTTCCTGATCTTCTTCAGGAGAAACCTGCTCTCCAAACTGGCTGATCGCCAGTTCATGTCAATCGCGTTGCTGGTGGCACCCCTGCTGGCCGTGATCCTGGGATTCTTTTCCAAGTACGTATCAGGGGATGATACAGATCCGCACCTGTACATTTTCAGTCAGAATGCAAACCTGCCGGCCTACCTGTTTATGAGTGTAGTTGTGGCCCTGTTCCTGGGTCTGATCATTGCTGCCGAAGAGATTATTAAAGACCGCAAAATCCTGGAAAGGGAATCATTTCTGAACCTGAACAGGACCTCTTACCTTCTTTCGAAAATTGCACTGCTTTTCATCCTGTCGGCCATCCAGATGGTGCTGTTCGTGGTCATCGGGAATCTGATCATGGAAATAAAAGGTCTGACCATTTCCTATTGGCTTGTCCTTTTTAGCACAGCCTGTTTTGCCAACCTGCTGGGACTGATCATATCCGACGGATTAAAATCTGTAGTAGCCATTTATGTTATTGTTCCATTTCTGTTGGTACCCCAGATCCTGCTTGCCGGAGTAATCGTAAAATTTGACAAATTACACTACACATTCGCTTCCCATCAATCGGTCCCGGTCCCGGGAGACCTGATGACCAGCAGGTGGGCTTATGAGGCCCTGGCTGTTAACCAGTTTATGAATAACCGGTACCAGAATGATTTGTATGATCTGGAGATGCTCGAAAGCAACATTACCTACGACATGCAGTTTCTGATCCCGGCACTGATCCAGGAAATAGAGGATGCCAGTGAGATTTTCAGGAATGGACAGGATGATCACAGCCTCAGGAAACATCTCAGCACCATTCGAAAAGGATTGTTGTCCATCTTTCTGACCGGCACCTATCCCGGTCTGGAAAAGATCAATCCGGATGACTTCTCGGTAGCAATCGGTGAGGATGCCATCCGCTGGTTACAAAAATACCAGTCAGGACTCTCCTTTCATCGGGAAAAGCTGTCCTTTGAAAAAGATGCCCTTGTGGATTCACTGAAGTCAGCATCCGGGGGACTGGAAGAGTATCTGCAATTCAAAAGAACCTATCACAATGATCAGCTGGCAGACCTGGTATTGAACAGAACCGAGTTACATAAGATCGTTAAGAAAGATGGAATGCTCCTTCGAAAGATGGAACCCGTCTACATGTATCCCGTAAAAGGAAACGGACGTGCACATTTTTATACATCGGTGAAAAGATTTGGGAACTTTCACATATCCACACTCGTTTTTAACATTCTAGCCATCTGGGTCATGTCTCTTGTTCTCTATTTCCTGTTGAGATATAGTGTTTTGCGGAAGGCAGTAGATTTTTTTGGTGAACTTAACCGCAGGCAGTAATTCCATTACAACAATTGAATTTTTTGTCTTAAATTGGCGAATATAAAAAACTTGAAAAACCACGTTATATGAGAAGAAAGCAATATACATACGCACTGGTCACTGTCCTGGTCACCGTTCTCCTGGCCACGGGTTGTAAATCGGGAAACAGGGGAACTCCCGCCCTGATCGATGATTTGGAGTTAGGCACCACTGAAGGCGGACTTGAATCATTTAATCAGATCTATCACTTATATCCCTCACCTGCTGAGATGCTCAGCATCATAGATATGACCGAAATGTCCTTCGACGGCAACCTGTTAAATCCTGTTGGACAAGCCGATAAGTACCTCGATACGAAATCCAGGACATCTATGCTGGGAGTGTACATGACAGACCTGGCTTATGCTGCCCTGTTTGGCAGGCACGAGGCCACCCTGGATTACCTGGAGGTGGTCAGATCGCTGTCTGAAGAGATCCGGATCGAGAAAGCAATCGATGATGAAATGATTGAAAAGGCAAGGACCAATGTGGAATACCTTGACTCTCTTTATAATATTTCCAATGAAGCATTCATGAACATCCTTGCATTTTGTGAAAGGAATGAAAGGTCAAATACCGTGGTGATGCTCTCAGCCGGAGCTTTTACTGAAAGCCTTTTCCTGGCTGTGAATCTGGTCGAAGATTATGAACATGCCGACCACCTTCTTCAGCACTTGGCCGACCAGAAATACACCATCGATAATTTCATGATGTTCGCAGAAAATGTAAAGGAAGATGATCCGAATGTGGCCGCCACCATAGAGGATCTGAAAAAGATCAAAAAAATCTACGACGGAATTAATCCGGGATCTGGAGAAGTATCAATTAATGCAGCCCGGGATACTGGAGAGAATCAACCAAAAAAGCTTGTTATCGGAGGCAGTGGAAGTGAAAGTCAGCCAAGTCTTTCACAGGAGGAGTTCGAGAACCTGAAGGTAGCGGTGACAGAATTGAGAACAAAAATCATTGAAGGTTAACAGTTATACATGAATACCATGAAGCATATCCGTCATATACAGATTCTGGCATTATTGCTTTTATCAATTTCAGTAAATGTACTTTCTCAGGATTGTGAATACCACCATAAAGAAGGTGATTGCAGGTATGATCTGCAAAAAAGCCATAAGATCTACAGCCAGTCAAAATCGATTTCCCTGAGTCCGCTTGACACCATTGAACTCAATATGGTATTTTACGGACAGAAAGATTATATCCTTTCATTCTGCACACACAAAAAGATGTACCCCATCCATTTTGTTTTGATTGATCAACAAACCAAACAGGTGCTCTATGACAATGAGGAAGACAAATACCTGGAATCGCTAGGCCTGGGATTTGACGTTACCAAATCACTCATTATCAGGGTAGATGTTCTTGCCAGAGAATCATCAGAAGAGGAAATAAAAGGAAATATAGGTTGCCTTGGACTGTTGATCCAGTACAAGAATTATTCTAAGAAGAAGGTACAACTCCAGATGTAGGATCTTTCCGGGTATTTATCTTATCTTCAGGCCTTTAAGCCCGGAACAAGCTTATCATTGATCTGGTAGTAGCCCAAAGTACCGCTCCGGTTGAGGATGAATCATATCGTGAAAATGTTGATACCACTTGATTCTGAAGATCCTGGTAAAAACAGAAGGTAAAACCAGTTCACTATTTGTTGATAACCACCGAATTTCTCTTATTTTTGAGTAGCAGCTGAACAGTTACGAAAAGTCTAACAATTAATAAATGGGAACAATGATTAAAAACTATTTGGGAATCAGACAGTACCTGTTGTTCAATGCTATATCAGCAACATTGGTAGTTGGATTTGCCTATGTTCAGTATAATATTGTTTTGAAGACAACAGATCACTGGTTTGACTATATCATCCCATGTATTGTGGGTTTCATTTTTGGAACACTCATTTCCAGAAACCAACTGCTCGTAAAATCTCTTAAGAAGGAGAGGAATACAGTACTGGAGAAAAATAAAAAAATCCATCTGTATGTAGGTACCATTGTCCACGATTTAAAGAATCCCGTTTCCGCAATTCATGGGTTGTCAAATTTGCTCTGCGAAAAATCCGAATCACTGGAAGAAAACCAGAAAAAGTATCTTTCTCTTATCCGGAGGAGTTCCAGCGACATTCTCGAAAACATTGGCCTGATTCTGGACAGGACGAAACTGGAAAGTGGAGTGAAACCGGATCAACTTGAGATCGGTAATCCTTATTATACAATCCAATCAACTATCGATAAATACTTGATTGAGGCAATTCATAAAAGTATAACCATTCAGGCAGTCATTGATAAAAATCTGCCCAATGTGGAATATGATAAAAAGTATTTAGATCGTATTATCTCAAATTTAATAAGTAATGCTATAAAATATTCTCCTCCTCATACACAGGTTGATATTTATACCGAGTTATTGGCCGACAGGCTCAAGCTCATCGTAAAAGATGAAGGATTGGGAATGTCCGAGGAAGACCTGTCCAATGCCTTTCAGGATTTTAAAAGACTCAGCGCCCAGCCCACCGGGGACGAAACTTCCACAGGTTTAGGGCTCTCCATTGTAAAGCAACTTGTGGAACAACTGGGAGGTGAGATCATTGCAGAATCAGAGGGTAAGAACAAAGGTTCCTCCTTCCAGGTGACCCTGAAAATATCCAGGGATAGTCAAATGAACTGAGACGCTAACCGAGTATTTCCTCAGATACAAGAATTACCACGGGATTATAACATATCTATTGATGAAACTCGTAAATATTGTCATCCCGATGAAATGTTAGTTGTATATATTATTGTGAATTCATACTTTTAGCTATTCTTAGATCGACCTTATGAAAGCTTTATATATTGTTCCGGTCCTTGCCCTGCTTATGATGGTCAGCTGTTTCAATCTTGAGGAAGAACCCATAGTTCAGATCAACCCTACGGTAGAGCTCAGTGCCCATATTAAAGACCGGAAAATATTCGCCACAGCTCTGATCAATGTGAATTCCCAGATACTTACGACAGGTAATATTCCTACCCTTTTTAAGATCTCGGGTGAACTGGCCATTTACAACACCGCAACCGGAAACATTATTGATGTCAATGCATTCAGCGGTGGTGGACTGTCTCAGGTTTATACTGTTACCGCAGATACTACCTCTCACAGGCGATTCATTGTAATTGCATCAGGCACCGTTAATGCATATGCAGATATTGGCAATGATAATGATGAATCCAATGACAAGCTGGTTTCCTCTGGAGATTTTTACCAGGAATCGCAATTCATCATTTCAGATCTCCTCCCCCAAACTCCTCAATAGGTGATCGTTTTGAGTTTGTTCAACAACTGGTAAAATGGACTGGTACAGCCAGGAGTCTTTTTGTAAGGGTCTTCCTTCTATTCCGAAACCCGAAATTGGAGTTATTCTGGTCACAGGGGCAACAGGATATATTGGAGGCCGCCTTGTTCCTGAGCTGATTGGCCGTGGATACAATGTCAGGGTGATGGTCCGCAGTTATTCTCCTGAATATGAAGAAAGATGGCCTGATGCTGAAATTATGGTGGCTGATGCGCTGAAGGTCTCTGAACTTAAAATGGCCCTGAAAGGTGTTTCGGTGGCATATTACCTGATCCACTCCCTATTACTTGGGAAAAAGGCGTTTGAACAGTCAGACCTGCAGGCTGTCACAAACTTCAGGTTTACTGCCGAGGAGCAGAAGCTTCAACGTATTATATACCTGGGTGCTCTTGGAAATGTCAACACAAATCTGTCCAATCACCTGAGGAGCAGGATCAATGTTGCAAAAATTCTTGAACAGGGCAAGGTCCCCACTACGATTCTCCAGGCAGCCATCATCATAGGTTCGGGGAGCGCCTCTTTTGAGATTCTTGAGAATATCGTTCGAAATACTCCAATAATTATTAATCCACCTTGGGCAAATACGCTCTGTCAGCCGATCAGTATCAGGGACGTCATCAAATATCTTACAGGTGTACTCGAAAACAGCGAGACAACCGGGAAGACCTATGATATCGGAGGATCAGATGTATTGAGTTACAAGGATATGATGAAAATATTTGCCAGGTTATTAAGAAAAAACCGCCTGTATATTCCATCACCATTTTCAGGAATAAAAGGATACAGTTATATCATCAGTCTTATAACACCGGTTCCGGCCCCGGTTATTTCCTGCCTGATGGAAGGGGTTAAAAATGAAGTAGTTGTTAAGGAATATGAGATTGGGAAATACATTGATTTCCAGCCTATCCGGTTTAAAGTTGCATTACTGAGGGCCCTGTCCCGCGAGGAACACGACAAGATTGCAACCAGGTGGTCAGATGCTTATCCTCCTGCACACGAACTGGCCATGAAACTCATTGAATTGAGTGACCCACCCAGGTATATAAGTAAATATTCCCTGAAAACAGACAAAGACTCCGGGGCATTGTTCCGTTCTGTCTGCCAGATCGGTGGCAAGAATGGCTGGTTCCATACCAACTGGATGTGGCGCCTGCGAGGAATGATCGACAGGGTTTTTATGGGAGTTGGAACTTCAAGAGGAAGAAGAAGTGTCACTTCCCTTCGTGTGAATGATGTCATCGATTTCTGGAGAGTTGAAGAGCTGATTCAGGATAAAAAGCTTCTTTTGCGGGCAGAAATGAAAATTCCGGGTAAAGCCTGGCTGGAATTCAACATTGAAAATGAAGACCAACAGAACAGGCTCTGGGTAATTGCATATTTTCAGCCAGAAGGAGTTCCCGGATATCTGTACTGGTATAATTTCCTGCCATTCCACTTTTTCATTTTTAAAGATCTATTGAAGCAGCTATGTAAAAGAAGTTAATTTTAGTATGTTAGTTTTTCTAAACATTGTGCCATTTCTCAAAAAATGGTACCTTTCATACCGTTTATAGGATATACGGAACGTTTATATTATGTGGTTTGAAACAAACTTCAGGAAATCAGTTTTAACACTGGTCGGGCTCACCGTTACCCTCCTGCTGGGAGCCCAGGATGTCCCCTCAAAACCATTATCAATTCCTGTTTATAATCCCATGGTGCTGAATCCTGCGTTTGTAGGCAGCAAGGATTTCACCAACATCAGTCTCACCTCAAAGGTTCTTAGAAATCCTAATAGCCAGATAATTAACATTCATAAGCGACTTTCCGGCACCAATGGCTTTTTCTCAAATATTGGATTAGGTGCTTACGCCTTTCAGGAACAATTGGATCAATCCTGGAATACTGGTTTGGCACTTGCAGGTTCTTACCACTATGCCCTTGATGAAGCCAGTGTTCACAATATTGCTGCTGGGGCTTCGCTGAAGGGATTCTTTAATATACCGAAGAATTCAGACGAATCCATTGAAGACACAGTGAGCAGTGCATTCAATCCCAACATGGATTTCGGAGTATATTATTATGGGCCGACTGCATTCGCAGGTCTTTCCGTTACCTCCTTGTTTGGCACCAGGATTACCGAAGAAGTGTCGATAGATTCGGATGCTTATATTTCGAGAGAGTATCATCTTTACGGAGGGTATAAATTCTTGTTAAATCGAAGCAGTTCAATCGTTCTTGAGCCCTCCCTTTTGATTTCCCTGAATGATTCAACCATATCAGAACCACATAAACATATTGTCCCCTACCTTAAGCTCTACCTGCAAAATTTCTATATTGGAACATATGTGAAATCATTTGACATTTTTGCGTTTTTCTTCCAGTACCAGTTTCCACATTTTTATACAGGTGTGTTCCTGGAATTTCCCACGGAAGGCTTCCTGAATGACGACAACATCATATTTGAAGTTTCACTGGGGGTGAACCTGGGTAAGGGCGGACATACATTTTTACAATACAGACACTGGTAATAGTTTGAAGAAATGAATCGGATCACCTCACATATAAATCTAGTTCTCTCCCTTTTTATTGCAATTGGTCTTCAACCTTTGTACTTGAATGGATCTCCGGCTCCGAAAATGGCCGATGAGGATTCGGTCCGGGTGAAGGAATTGCTGGTGATGGATACGGTGGATCTGAAGATTCACGGTCCAGGTAACGATGTCACCTTTTACATGAATGGTATGGTATTCCTGTCTAATACCAAGTACCACCAGAACATGATTCCCGATCACATCACATTCGGAGTGATCAAAGCCTATTTTGTGCCTCTTGAATACATCGCTCTTGAAAGCAGCAGACCTTTATTCATTAATGATGATTTTCCCTATTCGCCTGCTGGAATGTCGTTTACCAGGGATTACCGAACCGTCTATTTCACCAAAAAGGTGGGATTATCAGGGAGACGGAACGTGGAGAAGATCTTTGAGATGTCGATTATCAACGGCGAGGGCTCAAGGCATAACCAGCTATCGTTTACCGGCGATCCTTCCCGTTATATGCACCCTGCCGTTTCATTGGATGATTCATATATGATATTTTCTTCTGACCGCACCCCTTCCAATGGTGGTCTGGATCTTTTTATCTCCAGTAAAACTGAAGCTGGCTGGTCAACTCCCGTGAACATGGGGAGCAGCATCAACACTTCTGGTCATGAATGGTACCCATACCTTGACCATAACAATAACCTCTATTTTTCTTCATCCGGACATATGGGAATAGGGGGTTATGATGTATACGTCTGTTTCTTCAATGGTTCCAGTTGGGGGGAACCCCAGAACCTGACCGATTACATCAATACCAGCAATGATGAATTGGGATTTTCTATCCATCCCAACAAGAAAATGGCAGTTTTTTCCACTTCCCTGGAACCTGAATCAACACCGGGTGAAATTTACAAAATGAGTTTGGATAACAAGGCATTTCTTCTTTCAGGAATAGAGGATACACGGAACCAGGACATCTCGCTGCTTTTGCGAGACCTCGTGGAGACTGGTTTTACCTCTGCCGTATTTGCTGCTGGAACTGAGACCCTCGAGGATATCGGATTTGACATGAGTGCCATGCCGTTGCTCGCTGAAACAGACGTTACCGGAACTGCAGGACCTGAGGCAGCCGAACAACAACAAGAACAAGAGCCGGAACCGGAACCTGCAACAGTGGTGCCTGTGGTCGTCCCACTGGTACAAGAATCTGAGCCCGAACCAGAGTTGCAGGTAGCAGAGCCCGAACCGGTGCTAACGGTGGCGGCAACCGAACCGGAGGTAGAAGAACCTGAGTCGGAGCCGGAACTTGAGCCTGATCCAGACCAGGTGGTATTCCGTGTTCAGATCCTCTCGGCTTCAAAAGCCAATAGTAACCAATCTGTTACTATTGCTGGAACCAGGTATTCCACTTATGAATACTACTACAAAGGAGCATACAGGATCACAGTTGGTGAATTTACCTCTGTACAGGAAGCTCTCTCTTTCAGGACTAAGTGCAAAAATGCAGGCTATAGCCAGGGATTTGTAGCTGCATTCCGAAACAATGAACGAGAAACAGATCCTTCAGTATTCAAAAGATAGTTGAAACTACCCATGCTTACAGTTGTCCAACACCCGCTGATACAACATAAACTTACCCTTATTCGGAAAAAGGAAACCGGGACAAAAGATTTTCGTGAAAACCTCGATGAAATTGCGGGTCTCATGGCATACGAGATCACCAGGGATTTACCGGTCAGGGAGATCCGGATCGAGACACCCCTAATAACTTGTGCCACCCACGAACTGGCCAGGGATATCGTACTGGTTCCTATACTTCGGGCCGGACTCGGGATGGTGGATGGGATCACCAACCTGATTCCAACTGCCAAAGTAGGCCATGTAGGAATGTACCGGGATCACAATACGCTTGAGCCAAAGAACTATTATGCCAAATTCCCTGGAAATCTCAAAGATGCAGTTGTAATGGTGCTTGATCCTATGCTGGCCACGGGAGGTAGTGCCAGTGCGGCCATCGAAACTTTAAAAAATGAGGGAGCTTCGATCATCAAACTGGTGTGTGTCGTTGGAGCCCCTGAAGGTGTCAGCCGCATTAAAAAAGATCATCCCGGGGTCGATATCTACCTGGCTGCGCTTGACGAAGGTTTAAATGAACTTGGTTACATAGTCCCCGGGCTCGGAGATGCAGGTGACCGGTTGTTTGGCACAAAATGAAACGGCCTATGATATTGGATCATAGCATTTTTATTATAAATTTACTCTAAACCACGGGGAGTTATGAGTAAGAATCACAAGCAGAAAAAGTCTGATGTGTCCTCAGACGCGCATCCGACCCGGCTGAATAAGAAATATTATTTCCGGGAACTTGAAAGGTTGCAACTGGAACTGGTAAAGCTACATGAATCGGTGAAAGCCAATGACCTGCGTGTTGTTGTGATTTTTGAAGGCCGGGATGCTGCGGGAAAAGGGGGGGTCATCAAGCGGATCACCCAACGACTTAATCCCAGGATATGCAGGGTAGTAGCACTTGGTGTACCCACAGAGCGTGAAAAGTCACAGTGGTATTTTCAGCGTTATGTTGCACATCTGCCAGCAGCTGGTGAGATTGTCCTGCTTGACCGGAGCTGGTATAACCGAGCCGGGGTAGAGCATGTTATGGGATTCTGTACGGAAAACGAATACTGGGATTTCCTGCGTTCCTGTCCCCGTTTCGAAGAGATGCTGATCCATTCTGGGATCATTCTTATTAAATACTGGTTTTCTGTCAGTGATGAGGAACAGGAAAACCGTTTCCGGGAGCGGATCGAAGACCCATTGAAAAGATGGAAATTCAGCGATATGGACCTGGTATCAAGGAACAAGTGGATAGAATACAGCAAGGCGAAGGATGAAATGTTCTCCTATACGGACACAAAGATCTCTCCCTGGTTCGTAGTCAACGCGGATGATAAAAGACGGGCCCGGCTCAATTGCATACATCATTTCCTGTCAAAGATCCCCTATAAGGATATCAAACATAAAAAGATAGACCTTCCTACCATCAGCATGGAAGGGTATGTTAGACCCCCCATTTCAGATCAGACATTTGTCCCTGAAGTGTATTAAACCAATAAAGGCCAAATAAGGTTCTGTAAGTTTTTTTTATACATTGGATTTTTTAAATCCCTCAAATCATAAATCTTCCTTAAAAATTATTAACTGATGAAAACTTTAACCAAATCTTTCACATTTCTATTTCTTGCCCTACTGATTGCCTCGTGCGGTTCAGATAACAAGGTCATGTTGTTCAACGGTGAGGCCCTGGAGAACTGGAACATCTTTGTAGGCACTTCCGACGTGGAGCCCGGAGATGTTTTCTGGGTGGATGAAGGAATGATCCACACTTCCGGAAAACCCAACGGTTACATCCGCACGAAGGAAACTTATAGCAACTTTAAGCTTCACTTGGAATGGCGATGGACCGAAGAACCCACCAACAGCGGTGTACTGATCCATGTCCAGGGTGAAGACCTTATCTGGCCCCTTGCCATTGAATGCCAGCTCATGCATGAGCATGCGGGTGACATCGTACTCATTGGCAAAGGATCAGGAATAACCATTAAGGACTCAACTTATCTGATCACTTCTGAAGAAAACCGTATCGCGATCATACCCAAGTTTGAGGAGGTAAGTGAAAATCCTGCAGGTGAGTGGAACAGCTACGACATCACCTCTTTGGATGGGACCCTTGAGGTAAAAGTCAATGGTGTGCTTCAGAATACTGGATCTGATATGACCCTCACAGAAGGAAATATTCTGTTGCAATCGGAAGGTTCACCCATGCAATTCCGGAATATTTACCTGGATCCGCTATAGCAGGACTACCAGCGTGTAGTGCTCAAACTTCCAGATTTGTCATAGCACCGGTAGGTTGGTAGACATATTCCGGGTAATCATAAACAGGAATGCGATGCTCGGTCTGACCGATAGAATACCCATACAATCCTTCATAATCCCCCCGGTCTTCACCCAATTCCTCCAGCTGTTTAAGATATTCATGAATGGATTTGGATTCAATGATGATGACCTTACCCATTTTATGAATGATCGGGCTGTGATGACGCGTTTCATCATGGTCAAACTCCAGGATCCTACGGCCATACCGCGTAATTCCTATAACCCTGAATGTCATGCTCTTACCAACACCAGGAAGGTTCAGTACATTTCTATCGGTGGCCAGGAACGGCAGACCGGCATACCTCCGGAGTGCTTCAATATTCTCCACCATCATATTGGCCTCTTCAGGAAATCCCCGGATGGTATCATAGTACTTCTCATCGATCTGTCCGGCCACCTTCTCCTCCAGCTGTTCCTGGACCACCCTGGCATTAGGTGCAAACCCGGCGTTATTCTCCATGTAACCTTTCACAGTGAAAGTATAGTAGGGAAGCACCCCGATATCATTCAGCACTTTCCTGAGCTTGGCTGAATGGCCACGCCGGGAAGCTGCTGTTGTAAATACCAGCTGGTTTGTTACCGTCCATCCTGCCGCAATCAACCGTTGAATAGCCATGTTCGATTCAGGAGTCACCTCCATGGGAGATTCAAAGTGTGTCTGTATGAGGAATTGCCTGATACCTGCCTGAGAAGCCCTTTCCTTGAATTCCTTTAAAATCTTCACCAGGTTCAGGGATATTCGCTGGGGAAGGTACACCGGCAAACGGGTACCGATCCTGATCCTTATAATTTCCGCCATTTTCTCTCCCTCCGGCAATTGCTCATTCTTCTTCACCTTACGAAGAGCCATCTTGAACACTTCGTCAAGCAGCGCTTTCAGAGAATGGTCCGAACTCATCAAACCATCACCCCCGGTGATCAGGATGTCCCTCAACTGGGCATCATCCTCAAAATACTGCATCAACTTCTTTAACTTTTCGTTCCACTTTTCACCCGGAACAAGTTTATCCAGGTTGAAATTAAGACGCCCACCCTGGAAATCATACATGCGCTGACAGGATGAGCACAATCCGCCGCATGCCCTGCCCATGGTATCTGGAATTAAAATGGCCACCTCAGGGTAACGGCGGTGGATATTATGTCCCTCCGGCAGCAACCACCCGGCAGCATTGGGTTTACCAGGTTCCACCTGATCCTCCTTTTCCCAGGCAACGATCTTACCAAATTCCTTCACAAGCTGTTTGCTGTATAGAATATAGTGGCGAATGGCCAGATCTGCCCCAACTGCAAAATAGGGAACCCTGACATGGAGCAGGGTGAGGTAGTATGGATTAACAAAAAATGGAATACCTGCCCGTTCGGCATCCTCCAGAATCTTCATGGTATCCGGATCAAGGGAGTGATCCAGCATTTCGTTCAGGAGTTCCGGGGATCTAACGGCAAAGCGAAGATGAAACCTGTAATCCTCCCACCACTGCTGCATCTTTTCAAGCTTCTGTGGCGTACTCAGATCCGGTTCAAAGAAATACCTTGTACTCTTCACCTCTCCCCGGTCGATCCGCTCCATAAGGATCAAGATAATTCGCTGCTTATTTTCTTCCCTGACCTGGACAATACGGGGGTCCAGTCCGGATGGATACCGGTCCATCCAGGACACCACCCGGTCAAGCGAAAAGGCTCGCCGTTTGCTTTCCCCCCTGAGCTGGCGAAAGAGCATGATCATGTCGATGAAAAAATCGGGCTTGGCACCGCCTGTTCCTTTATTCACCGCAAGCCAGATTAGCCGGAGCGGGTTACTGACAGCAATTTCACCCCGAAGGTTCAGGTCTGCATACTCCTTCCCTGCCAGATCAATATAATCAAGGATCCTGATGATGGCATAATCCGGCCATTCCAGTTTATCGAAAAGCTCCCTTGTGGAGTGTCTGGCATGATAGAACCTGAAAGCATCCTCGCGGCCTTTCAGGTTTTTCTTGATCCACTCCCTCACACCTACCACCACCTCAGTTTCATTCTTCGAGTTTCGCAGAATCTCTTCCAACTCCGGATTTTCATTGAGAAGCTGCTTGAGCAATTTATGGGACCTGACATCGATGGCGATCCTGTCCAGTTTTTCTATTTCAGTCATGAGGGAGAATTTTAATGCATAAGAAAACCAAAAAATGAACATGAATCAAGTGGAGTTGCGAACAAGTTTTTTCTTTACTTTTGCGCCTGAATAAATCCTGCTTTAACCCATAGAAATAAATATCGAAAACATGCAAAACATAAAACTGGATATCTCAAGGGTATATGACTTTATTGGTAAGGAAGAAATCGAAAGTCTCCGTGAAGAAACGACCCTTGCACAGAATACCCTGTACCAAGGAAACGGGGATGGTAATGATTTCCTGGGTTGGCTCCAACTCCCATCGGCGATCACAGATCAGCAAATCTCTGAAATAGAAGATGCCGTATCGGGGCTGAAAGAAAAAACCGAGCTCCTTGTAGTGGTGGGTATTGGCGGCTCCTACCTGGGAGCCAGGGCTGTAAACGATGCCCTGGCAAACAATTTTGCCCATTTGAAAAAAGACCGTAAGGCTCCTCATATGTTATTTGCCGGCCACAACATTGGTGAGGACTACATGTATGAAATGCTTGAGTTGCTTAATGATTACAACTATTCCATTGTGGTCATTTCGAAATCGGGCACAACCACAGAACCGGCCATTGCATTCCGGATCCTGAAGGATCACTTGGTGGAGAAGGTCGGAAAAAAAGAGGCCGGGGACCGGATCATTGCTGTTACTGATGCCGGCAAAGGGGCCCTCAGACAACTGGCCGATGAGGAAGGGTACTGGAGTTTTGTGATCCCCGATGATGTAGGAGGAAGGTTTTCAGTGTTCACACCTGTTGGATTGATCCCCCTGGCCATCTGCGGTATCGACATCCGACAGCTGGTAAAAGGTGCACGTGAAATGAGCCAGCTCTGTGATCCGGGCATGCCCTTTGAGGAAAATCCGGCAGCCCTGTATGCTGCCACCAGAAACGCACTATACAGATCAGGCAAGAAGATTGAAATTCTGGTTAACTACCATAACAAGCTTCACTATGTTTCTGAATGGTGGAAACAATTGTATGGCGAAAGTGAAGGGAAAGAAGGAAAAGGTATTTACCCAGCTTCGGTGGACAATTCAACAGACCTGCATTCCATGGGTCAGTACATCCAGGAAGGGGAACGGATCCTGTTTGAAACGGTATTAAGTGTGGAACAAGCAGATAACCAACTAACTGTACCTAAAGATGAAGCCAACCTGGACCAGCTAAACTACCTTGCCCGTAAAAATATCGACCATGTGAACAAAATGGCCGAGCTGGGAACGACCCTGGCCCATCTGGACGGTGGGGTACCCAACATCAGGATATCGATTCCCAGGCTCGATGCCTACTATCTGGGCCAGTTGCTATACTTTTTTGAGAATGCCTGTGGAGTAAGTGGTTACATGCTGGGCATCAATCCATTCAATCAACCCGGGGTTGAAGCCTACAAAAAGAACATGTTTGCTTTGCTGGAGAAACCGGGTTTTGAAGAGGAGACACGTGAAATCAAATCCAGATTATAAACATTTTATCACATCTCATTTTTCAGGACCGGGGCTTATACCCCGGTTTTTTTTATGAAGAACCTTTTTCCCAATGTAAATTTTACTGGTTTGGGTTTAGCCCGGTGGAGGCCATCGGGGTCATTCTGACCATCGGGTGTGTGATCGTGATGACCTTGGGTAAAAAAAAAGACAGAGACCTGAATAGATCCCTGCCTAGTACTCACTGCCAACTACACAAACTCGACCTAACTATCCTCTCAAACTTTTGACTTTTTACTTAATCTCAATTTGCTTCGGTGCTTTCTGCACAACCTCTTCCTTTTTTGCAAGGGTAATGGTCAGGATCCCTGCATCATGACTGGCTTTGATGTTTTCCTGGTCAATGGTATCGGGAAGCTGGAAACTCCTTTTGAATGTGCTGTAACTGAATTCCCTGCGCATATACCGGGGATTGTTGGATTCATCTTCCTCATCATTTTCTTTCTTCTCTGAGGATATGGTCAGAACATCGTCATCCAGATCAATCCGGAATTCATTCCTGGTCATGCCGGGGACCGCTACATCGATCCTGTACTCTTTCTCATCTTCAATAACATTCACTGCCGGCGACGTACCGTTGCAGTTGATGGTATTTACACTTTTAAAAAAGCTGTCATTGAAAAAATCATCCCAGTAAGTGGGAACGTAACTTTTGTTGATTCTTGCTAACATTTTAATTTTCTCCAAATTATTTTATGATACATATGTTTGTTATAAACGCTGATCACTATATGTCAAAGCACATGCCATCGCATTATGTATGTCAATATGACATGTTATTCATAAAATAGCATGTCATATTGTCACTTCACGTCTTGTGATGCCTGACAAAATGGATTGAATGAGTGAGAATGGATCTCAGGAGGATCCTTTACGGAGTGTTTCGATCTCTTTGAGCAGCTCTTCTTCCCTGAGGACATATTCATCCTGTGCTTTTTCAAGCATTTCCATGTTCTGCCTGAATACCTTTTCCTGGGAGGCAAGTTCTTCTGCCTGTTTTTTAGTCTGCTCAAACAGCTTCCTGTTCTGCAGGTTTGCTTTCACTTTGGCCAGGGTAGTGGCCAGTGCGTCGCCCAGCTGGCCAATGAACTCGATCTGGTAGGCCGGCATTTCTCCGAGGGATGCCAGTTCAATTACTCCCAGTACATTGTTATCGAGCATAACGGGAACGAGCAGTATTGAGGAGGGGACATCTTCACCCAAACCCGAACGGATCTTTATATAATCAAGAGGAAGGTCGGTCACATAGATCACCTCCTTTTCCACCGCTGCTCTTCCAACAAGTCCTTCTCCAAATTCAAAGGATTGGTGAATATACTTCTCCCGATCAAATGCATAACTTCCAAACAGTTCGAGGACCTGGCCTTTTTCTTCTTCCTGGTCCATTGCAATGAACAGCGCCCCCACATCGGCTTCAGAATATCCGACCAGTTCCTTCATCAATACCCGTGAAAGGTCATGAAGGTTATCTTCGGCTTCCCTGAAGAGTGAACTGAACTTGGCCAGTCCATGAGCGGACCAGGTGCGGTTTTCCTCTTCGCGTCTGCGGGATTCGGAATCTTTCAGAGATTCCATCAGGCTGTCTTTCAATGAAAGCAAGGCCTCACCCAGCTCATCCTCGCCGCTGAGCTTGTCAAACCTCCCCGTAAAATCGCCTGTAGCCATGGACCGTGAAAAAGCAGCGATTTGCTGAAGATTGGACACATGCTTTTCCAGGCCCCTTTCCAGGTCTCCAATCTCATCGGTTGCCTTCGAGGCACTGAAAACAGGCATATTCCCCCTGGTTAACTGAACCACAAGGTTCCTGATCCTGTATAAGGGTTTCTTCAACCAGACAATATGAACGATACCCACAATGATGCTGGCTACAATACCCGCTGCTGACAACCAGATCACCGGTGAATGCCCTTCAACCAGTTCACCCAGGAAAATAAATAGGAACAATGCTGCAATTGCCAGGTACGGCAGCATGATCTTTAGTGTAAAGGAAAACCTGAGCTTCATCAGATGTCTTTGCTTCTTTAAATATACAAAAAGATTACCCGGCCGCCAGTACAGCGTCAGACAATCGCCCGATCCCTTCTTCAAGCACCTTTGCCGGGGTGGCAATATTTATTCGCTGATGTTGCTCCCCACCCGGACCAAAAACGGGGCCATCATTTAAGCCAAGCCGGGCCTGTTCAATGACAAAAGCCTTCAGTTCCTTATCGTTCTTACCCAGGAAAGACAGGTCAAGCCATACCAGGTATGTGGCTTCCAGGGGGGATATGGTTATTTCCGGAACAGAGGATCCCAGGAGCTCACAAAGCAACGCATAGTTTTTTTCAAGGTAACCTATCAACTGATCAAGCCAATCATCACCATGGGTGTAGGCCGCCTTCATGGCCACCTGGCCAAAAATATTCCCTCCACCCACATGGACCACATCAAGGATCCTGTCATAATTCTTCTTCAATTCCTGATTGGTGATAATCACAGCTGAAGAGTACAGACCGGCCAGGTTAAAAGTTTTGCTGGGAGCCACACAGGTTATGGTTTGATCGGCGATCTCTTTACCCAGCGAAGCCAGGGGGATATGTTTGTTCCCAAACAGAATGAGGTCTGAATGAATTTCATCACTGATTACCAGCACCCTGTATCGGACACAAAGCTCTGCCAGTCGCTGAAGCTCTGTTTCTTTCCAGACCCTCCCCACCGGATTGTGTGGATGACACAGGAAAAACATCTTCGCTCCTTTTCGGAATTGTTCTTCAAGATGATCAAAGTCAATCTCGTATTGTCCATTTTGTTCCACCAGCTGGTTGTATACAAGCTCCCTGTCGTGGTTGGTAACTGAAGTAAAAAACGGGAAATAGACCGGTGGTTGCACAACAATCCTGTCACCCGGATCAGTAAAGGCCATCACACATAGATTCAGGGCCGGTACTACACCGGGACTGAAACTAATCATGTTGGATTTCAACTCCCACCCATGTCTCCTTTGCATCCAAGATGCAACTGCATTGAAAAATCTTTTTGGTCGGTAGGTGTAACCAAAAACGGGATGATTGACCCGTTCAATGACTGCTTCCCGGATAAAATCCGGGACCTCAAAATCCATATCCGCAATCCACATGGGAAGCAGGTCTTCACTCCCGAAAACCGGATTGAGCAGATCATATTTCACACTGTCTGTACCCCTTCTTTCAATGATCTTATCAAAATCGTATTTCACTACTTTATCAACCAGTTTATTAAAAAAACGCTTCTTTTCCGGGATAGTGCATCTCCATCTTCATAGAACTTCATTTTGAGACCATGATTGTCGGACGGACTGCAACCAAAACAATCGTATCCCGGGTAATCGGCATAAGGATTCTTGAGCTCGATCGTCGCAATTATCTTTATCTGTTCCAAAAATACCTAAATCCTTTTAACTTTGGGTACAATGGTACGTCCCAAGAAACATCTCGGACAGCATTTCCTTACCGATCTTTCCATCGCCGGGCGCATCGTGGATGCACTGGAACCTGCCAGGGGAGATACTGTCATTGAAATCGGACCGGGTACAGGTGTGCTGACGGGCTTGCTGCTGGATCGTGAGATTCGTCTCCTGCCCGTGGAAATTGATCCTGAATCGGCCGAGCACCTGAAAAATAAATGGCCTGTTCTGAATGAGCTCCTCATTGAAAAGGATTTTCTGAAACTCGAAATAGATGAGTATACCACCGATCCTTTCCACGTGATCGGTAACTTTCCGTACAATATTTCAAGCCAGATCTTTTTCCGGATTCTCAATTACCGGCACCGCATACCCTCAGTAGTTTGCATGATCCAGAAAGAGGTAGCAGAGAGGATTGCATCTCCTCCGGGATCAAGGGCGTATGGTATACTGAGTGTCCTGTTGCAGGCATATTTTGATATACAATACCTGTTTTCAGTCAAACCCGGCTCCTTTTTCCCGCCACCCAAGGTAACCTCCGGTGTTATCAGGCTTAACCGGAACAACACAAAAAATCTTCCCTGTGATGAAAAATTGTTTGTCCGTATTGTAAAGACCACGTTTAACCAGAGAAGGAAGATGATCAGGAACTCATTAAAATCAATTTTACTAAATTTGGACAGCAATTTTGAGCTCCTGACGAAACGGCCGGAACAACTGGGCATTCCCGAGTTCATAGAATTGACGCGCTGGGTAGAATCGCAGCAAACAGTCAACAGCCATGAAAACTGAACTGACCCGCAAATATTTAATCGAGCTGATATCCATCATCAAGCTCAGGGATGACACGGCAGCGCTGGAAAAGCTGAAGGATCTTCATCCTGCAGATATTGCTGAGATTTATGAAGGACTCTCTTTGGAGGAAGCCAAATACCTCTATCTCTTGCTTGATCCGGAGAAAGCTTCAGATGTGCTTGTGGAACTGGAGGAGGACGACCGTGAAAAATTCCTCAATGCCCTTCCGTCGGATGTGATTGCCAGTCAGTTCATCCACCACATGGACTCAGATGATGCTGCAGATGTGATCGGGGACCTTACTGAAGAGAAAAAACAGGAGGTGCTTCTTCATATTGATGATGTTGAGCAGGCTGGTGATATTGTTGATCTGCTGAGCTATGATGAGGATAGTGCGGGTGGATTGATGGCAAAAGAGCTCATCCGTGTCAATGAGAACTGGGGAGTAGCCACCTGTATCAGGGAGATGCGAAAGCAGGCCAAGGACCTGGATGAAATATATTATATCTATGTGGTAAGCGACGAAAATGTACTCCTGGGAATCCTTTCCCTTAAAGTGTTGTTGCTCGCCAGTGCCTCCACCCGGATAAAAGACATCTATGACGCCGAAGTCCGCAGTGTGAAAACTGATACGCCTTCCGAGGAGGTGGCTCAGATCATGGAAAAGTACGACCTTATTGTTCTTCCGGTCACCGATTCCATTGGACGTCTAATGGGCAGAATCACCATTGATGACGTGGTGGATGTGATCAGGGACGAGGCAGAGCGGGATTACCAGCTGGCATCGGGTATTACCACCGATGTGGAAACCACCGACTCCGCAGGCAGGTTATCCAGGGCAAGGCTCCCCTGGCTGATCATCGGTCTGCTGGGAGGGATTGTGGTGGCTGGGGTGATCGGGCGTTTTGAAGAAGACATCAAGATCAATCCCGAAATGGCCTTTTTCATTCCCCTGATAGCTGCCATGGCAGGGAATGTGGGGATCCAGTCATCGGCCATCATCGTACAGGGTATTGCCAGCAACAGCCTGGGACTGGAAAGCACATTCCGGAAACTGGTGAAGGAGTTATTCGTTGCCCTGTTGAATGGACTGATCCTTTCAGGGCTCCTGTTTCTTTACAATTTCTTCATCAGCAAAAACATGGCCCTCACCTTCACTGTAAGCTCCTCATTGTTCGTAGTGATTATTTTTGCGGCCCTGTTCGGGACCATGATCCCGTTGCTGCTGAACAGGGTGAAAATCGATCCTGCTCTGGCCACAGGGCCATTCATCACTACCATGAATGATATCATTGGACTGTTCATCTACTTCCTGATGGGCAGACTCCTTTACGGCATATTTATTTGATCAGGGGACGATTAGAAACTGGTATTGATAGCCACCACGGGATCCATCCTGGCCCCCTGCCAGGCAGGGAATATACCACTGATAAGACCGATTATACTGGAGATTCCAATACCCAGCACGATGTTATTCACTGTAAGAAACACAGAAAAATCACTGGATAAATTAATAACCGTAGCCCCCAGGAAAACAATAAACAGACCGATGATTCCACCAGCAATAGAGAGCATGACCGATTCGAACAGAAACTGAAAAAGGATTAAGTATTTCTTGGCTCCAAGTGCTTTCTGTATGCCAATAATATGGGTGCGTTCCTTCACCGAAACAAACATAATATTGGCAATCCCGAATCCCCCTACAATGATGGAGAATATCCCGATAAAAAATCCCGCGATTTTCAGCACTGAAAAGAATTGGTCCAGCTGGTTGTTGATAATACTGGTCTGATTCAGTGCAAAATTATCCTCCTCTGATGGCCTTAACCTCCTGTAAGAACGCAATAATTGCTGGATCTCAAAGGTCATTTCCTGGACATCCACATTACGCCTGGCTTTCAGCCAGACCTCCGGACCGGCCATTTCACTGCGGATGTCGATAAATCCCTTGTAATAATGAATCGGAAGGATGGCCACCTCGTCCAGGATAAAAGCATCAAAAGTGCCCTTGCCCTCTTTCTCGATCACCCCGATCACCATTACTTTTCTTCCCAGCATTTCTATAAGCTTCCCTATTGGATCGGCACCCTGGAACAGTTCTTTTGCAATTTCACTTCCAATGACCACCACATTCCTTCCCGCATTGCCTTCCAGGAGTGAAAAATACCTGCCTCTTTCCAATTCAAAGGATCGAATGTCCTGGAAACCCTCTGAGACACCAAAAATATAGGCTCCATTCACATTGTTGTTGCCGTATTCGATCCTTCGTCCTACAGCAGAAACGAAGCAAACTTCATCAGCGCTACGGCTCTTCTCCCTGAGGAATTCATACTCATCAAATGTAGGCTGGGGCCTGTTCATGTACTTCCACCAGGCCCATTCCCCTCCGTCTTCAGGCGCCCATGGCCATTTTCCCACATATACGATATCACTTCCCAGGCTGCTTACACTCTCCCTGATATTTGTCTCCAGCGAATCAACAATGGTAAATACTGCGATAATGGCGAAAATCCCGATGGTAATTCCAAGCAGGGACAGCATAGCCCGAAGCCGGTTTACTGTAACCGACTGAATGGCCATAATCAGGCTCTCCCAGATCAAGCGAATGCTACTCATTATTGAATGATAAATATATGATTGGGAAAATCATTTCCGTTTCATTAATAAATTGTTGCCGTTCCGTTTCGTTATTTCAGCGGAAACAGCTTCTTTTGCAAAGAAAGTTAAAATTAGCAAGATATTTTAAGAAAAACCAATGGACGCTCAGAAACAGATTTCCAATGCTCTTATATCAGTTTTTTCCAAAGAAGGTCTTGACCGGATCGTAAAAAAGATCCAAGATATGGGAATTGCTATTTACTCCACAGGAGGAACCCATTCTTTCATTGAAAATCTTGGAATTCCTGTAACTGCTGTTGAGGATCTGACCTCCTATCCTTCCATCCTGGGCGGCAGGGTAAAGACATTGCACCCAAAAGTATTCGGTGGTATCCTGGCACGCCGTGAACTGCAGGGTGACCTGGAACAGCTGGCCGAATACCAGATTCCTGAGATAGACCTGGTTATCGTTGATCTCTACCCTTTTGAGGATACTGTTAAATCGGGTTCGGAAGACCAGGAAATCATTGAAAAAATTGATATTGGAGGTATCTCTCTTATCAGGGCTGCAGCTAAAAATTACAAAGATGTGCTTGTTGTAGCATCCCGCGACAGATACGATCCATTGCTTGCCCTGCTCGAATCCGGTAATGGCCGGACCACGCTGGAAACCAGGAGAGAATATGCTGCTGAAGCATTCAACGTGTCTTCCCATTATGACTCAGAAATATTTAAGTATTTTGACGGGGATAACAAAAGCTCCCTGAAAGTCAGCGAACGGAAAGCAAAGAAACTTCGTTACGGTGAAAACCCGCACCAGGAAGGTCTCTTCTACGGGGATATGGATGCGCTGTTCGGGCAATTGCACGGAAAGGAGATTTCCTACAATAACCTTCTGGATATTGACGCTGCGGTGGGACTGATCAATGAATTTGAGGAAACCACCTTTGCCATCCTGAAACATAACAATGCTTGCGGCCTCGCCTCCCGTGAACGCCTGGTGGATGCATGGAATGAAGCCCTTGCCGGGGATCCGGTGTCGGCTTTCGGAGGTGTCCTGATCACCAACAGGCCCATCGACTTAGAAACGGCAGAGGAGATGAATAAGATCTTCTTTGAAGTAGTCATAGCTCCGGAATATGACGAGGATGCACTCCAGGTATTGAAGCAGAAAAAGAACCGGATCATTCTGTTGCAGAAGGAAACAGACCTCTCTGACAAAAGCATTCGGACCATCCTCAACGGTGTAATCCTGCAGGACAGGGATCACGCTACCGAATCAGAAGAGGATATGAAAACGGTGACCTCTCAAAAAGCAACCACTGACCAGCTTGCAGACCTGGTCTTTGCCAACAAGATCGTGAAGCATACCAAATCCAATGCCATTGTCCTGGTAAAAAATAAACAACTGGCAGCCTCCGGAGTCGGCCAGACCTCACGTGTGGACGCCCTGAAACAAAGCATTGAAAAGGCTTTACACTTCGAATTCGATCTGAAAGGCGCCGTCATGGCATCCGATGCCTTTTTCCCATTTGCTGACAGCGTAGAAATTGCAGGGAATGTGGGAATTGCCGCGGTAGTACAGCCAGGTGGATCGGTCCGTGACCAGGAATCCATCGATTATTGCGATGCCCATGGAATGGCCATGGCATTTACCGGGATCAGACATTTTAAACATTGATAATTTAACAAACGAATTATATGGGACTGTTTTCATTCCAGCAGGAACTCGCGATGGACCTGGGTACGGCAAATACGATCATTATTTCCAATGATAAAGTGGTTGTGAACGAGCCTTCCATTGTCGCCATCGACACTCATTCAGGAAAACTTGTGGCAATCGGAGAAAAAGCCAGGCAGATGCATGGGAAGACCCACGAGGGCATTAAGACCATCCGGCCCCTGCGTGATGGGGTAATTGCCGATTTCCAGGCGGCAGAGATGATGATCAGGGGAATGATCAAGATGATCAATTCAAAACGCAGGCTGTTCACTCCTTCACTGAAAATGGTCCTTTGTATTCCCTCCGGCAGCACCGAGGTGGAACGCCGGGCAGTACGGGATTCTTCAGAACATGCAGGAGGCAGGGATATATATATGATCTTTGAACCCATGGCAGCAGCAATCGGTATCGGTCTGGATGTGGAAGCACCCGAAGGATGCATGGTAGTAGATGTCGGAGGAGGGACCACCGAAATTGCTGTCATTGCCCTGGGTGGAATTGTGTGCAACCAGTCCATTCGCATGGCTGGTGATGTTTTCACGAGTGATATTCAAACATATATGCGGCACCAGCATAACATCAAGATCGGGGAGCGCACTGCTGAAGAGATAAAAATCCAGGTAGGATCTGCACTTCCGGAACTGGATGATCCTCCACAGGATTTCTATGTCAGGGGACCTAACCTGATGACCGCTCTGCCCATAGAGATCCCCATCTCGTACCAGGAGATCGGTCACTGTCTTGACAAATCAATCTCAAAAGTTGAAACAGCCATTCTATCTGTACTGGAACAGACTCCACCCGAGTTATATGCCGATATTGTAAACAAAGGGATTTACCTGGCGGGTGGAGGTGCGCTGCTCAGGGGGCTGGACAGAAGACTCGCAGACAAAATATCTATACCTTTTCATGTGGCGGAAGACCCCCTCGAGGCCGTTGCCCGTGGAACAGGAATAGCTCTCAGGAATGTAGATAAGTACCCCTTCCTTATGCGTTAAAAGGAATCGTATTTAAAATATGAAGACGCTGCTCAGGTTTATTCAGAAGTATTCTAACTTCCTGTTGTTTCTCCTGCTTGAAACAATTGCCATCACCTTTATTGCCCAGGGCAGTAGCTACCAGAAATCCAGGATTATAGGCCTGAACCGCCAGGTGACCGGGTATATATTCAGTAAAGTGGATGGTGCCAGGGAATACCTGTCCCTGAAGGGGGTGAACCAGCAACTCGTCGATGAAAACCTGGAATTGAGAAACAGGCTCGACCGTATTTCCGGGCAGATGGACAGCACCATCGTCATCAGTGAATTCACAAAGCCATATCACTATTTTTATGTTCCTTCCCGGATCGTTCACAACAGCGTTTTCAAACAATACAACTATATCACTCTGAACAAAGGGAAGAAACAGGGTGTTTTTAAGGATATGGGAGTCATCTCCGACCATGGACTGGTTGGCATAGTGCTTGAATCCTCCAGAAACTTTGCCACAGTTATTCCCATAATAAACAGGGATTTCAGGTTAAGCGTCAAAATCAAGTCCAACAACTATGCCGGAATCCTTAGATGGGAAGGGGAATCTCCCCTTTATGCAGTACTCAATGAAATACCTTTTCATTTGGAGATCCCGAAAGGAGATACCATCCTGACAAGTGGATTTTCTTCCATTTTTCCGGAAGGGATTGAGGTGGGAATCATTGAGTCATATTCGCTGGAAAAAGGTAATTTTTACGATATTCGGGTGAAGCTTTCAACGAATTTCCAGAGTTTATTCCACGTGAATGTGATCCGGAATTACAAGCATGAAGAGCAGCAAAACCTGGAGGACCGAATCAGATAATGTATATCCTGACCAGAAATATCGTCCGTTTCTTTGTGGTGATCCTGATCCAGGTACTGGTGATGGACAATGTGATGATCAACGGGTATATGGTCCCCTATGTTTATCTCCTTTTTATCCTCCTTATGCCATTCGAAACACCACGATGGATACAGCTGCTTTCAGGCTTTATGCTTGGCATGGGCATTGATCTCTTTGAGAATACCCCGGGTATGCATACCGCTGCTACAGTCATGGTTGTATTTATACGTCCATACTTACTGAATCTGCTGGCTCCACGAGATGGATATGAATCCGAAACTTTCCCCAGGATTCATTATTACGGCTTTCATTGGTTCCTGAAATACACACTGATCATTGTAGTCATCCATCACTTCATGCTCTTTTACCTGGAAGTATTCCAGTTGAAAGAATTTTTAAGTACCTTGCTCAGGGTGATCCTGAGTTCAATCCTGTCTGCCTCAACCATCGTACTGAGCCAATATTTTGTATTCCGGAAATAGATGAATCAGTTTACTGACAGAAGGTATGTTTTTGTTGTTATAATTATTCTGGTGGGCCTGGTTTTTATTGGCAGATTATTCCAGATCCAGGTCCTTGATAAATCCTATGCACAGTATGCCCTTAGCAATGCCCAGAGCGTTAGGGTCATCTATCCGGCCAGGGGATTGGTACATGATCGCAACGGCGAGATCATGGTTTACAATCAGGCTGCTTATGATATCATGGTAACTCCCCGCCTTCTTGAACCATTTGATACCACCCAGTTGTGCAGGATGCTGGAGATTACCATGGAAAGTGTGAAAGAACGGCTTCAGTCGGCAAAGTCCTATTCATATAGGGTTCCATCGGTCTTCATGAAACAGGTTAATTATAAAAACTCAGCCCTGCTCCAGGAAAAGATGTTCCAGTATCCCGGTTTTTATGTTCAGACCCGTACCCTGAGAAAGTATACCAGGTCTATTGCTTCACATGCTCTGGGATATGTGGGGGAGGTTGACCGTCAGGTACTCGACAATGATCCTTATTACCAGCTTGGAGATTACATAGGGGTTTCAGGAATCGAAAAGGCCTATGAATCCTATTTGAGGGGACAAAAAGGAAAGAACATCTTTCTGAAAGACGTGCATAACCAAACCATCGAGGCCTACCAGGGAGGGCGACTTGATGTACAGGTAGAAGTGGGTAAAAACCTGCAAATCAGCCTTGATGCAACACTCCAGGAGTATGGTGAAAAATTGTTAGCACCCTATGTGGGAAGTATTGTAGCCCTGGAACCCTCCACAGGTGAAGTGCTGGCACTTGTGAGTGCTCCCAGTTACTCGCCCGATCTGCTGGTGGGTAGAAACCTGAGAACCCGATTTGGCGAGCTGGCCTCAGATACACTGAATCCCCTGTTTAACAGGGCCCTGATGGCACAATATCCTCCCGGATCTACCTTCAAAACAATAATGGGGCTCATCGGTCTGCAGGAGAAGGTTATCTCGGTATCCACCGAACACAATTGCTTTTACGGGTTCTATGTGGGAAATATTCACACACGTTGTCACCTGCACGACACACCTTTAAATCTTATAGAGGCGGTGCAGAATTCCTGTAACACATATTTCATCAATGTTCTTAAAAGTACACTCCAGGATGCGAAATTCAATAATACTGCTCTTTCATATGAAAACTGGCGAAGGCACCTGCTCTCCTTTGGATTTACCCGGCCCCTTGGAATTGAATTGACCAATGAATTGAATGGTAACATTCCGGAAGCAGGCTATTACAACAGGATTTACGGAGAGGGTCGCTGGAATTATCTCACGATAAGGTCACTGGCTATAGGACAGGGCGAGTTGCTCATCACGCCCATCCAGATGGCCAATATGACTGCCATCATTGCAAACAGGGGATATTATTTCATTCCTCATCTGATCAAGGAGATTGAAGGGGTCAATAGCATTGATCCCATATATGCAGAAAAACACTTTGCTACCATTGACTCGGCCAACTTTGTTCCAATTGTGGATGGAATGGACCTGGTAGTGAACGGAGGTACCGGTTCCACCGCACGGAATGCGAAGATCCAGGGCATTCAGGTTTGCGGGAAAACAGGGACAGCTGAGAATCCACATGGTAATGACCATTCCATCTTCATCGCCTTTGCACCTAAAGATGATCCTCAAATTGCCATTGCGGTCTACGTTGAAAACCAGGGCTTCGGAACCACCTATGCTGCCCCCATCGCAAGCCTGATGATTGAAAAATACCTTACGGGAGAGATCAAACGAACCTGGTATGAGAACTGGGTTATGCAACTGGTCCAGCCCGTGATGAAAACTCAAATCGTGGATAGCACCGATGGTACACAGGAATAACATATATGCAAATATCGACTGGATCTCCATTTCAATCTGGCTGATTATGATGGCCTTCGGCTGGATGAATATCTATTCGGCCAATGTCATGGAAGCCGACACAGGAGTATTCGACCTGTCGCAACGTTTCGGGAAACAGCTCATATGGATCGGGGCCTCCATCCTGCTTGCACTGCTCCTGTTCATTCTTGATGCGAAGTTTTATATCTATTTTTCCTATTTCCTCTATGCCATTCTTATCCTGATCCTGATGGGTGTCCTGGTATTCGGGAAGGAGATCAATGGTGCAAAAAGCTGGTTCGTCATCGGTGGATTCCAGCTCCAACCCTCTGAGTTTGCCAAACCCATTACCGCCCTTGCGCTGGCCAACCTGATGACCTCCCATAACTATAACATAAAGAAATTTTTACACCTGATACAAACCGGACTGATCATCCTGGCCCCCCCCCTGCTGATCCTTCTTCAACCCGACCTTGGATCCGCACTGGTCTATTTTGCGTTCATCTTCGTCCTGTTCAGAGAGGGATTCTCAGCAAATACTATGCTGATGCTTGCTGCGCTGGGGTTCCTGTTCTTTGCCTCTATATTACTGGACAAGGCGCTTATATTGCTCATCCTTGTCGTTGTGAGTCTTATCATATACATGTTTGCGGCAAAATCACTTAAAAAGACCGCGATAAAAGCTGCCTGGACAGCCGGCTTATTCGGGATGCTTTATGGGATCAATTATTTTATTGAAACTGATTATTCCCTGTTCATCCTGGGCCTGGCTGCCGTCATTCCAACCTCCATTATACTGGCAATAAAAGGCGTTAACACAAGGGAATTCGGTCATATGAAAATCCTGGCTGGCCTGGTCATAGCCATTGCATTTATCATTTCAGTTGATTTTGCCATGAACAGTATCCTGAAGCCTCACCAGCAACACAGGATTTATGTAACACTGGGAATAGAGGATGATCCCCAGGGCGTTGGATACAATGTGAACCAGTCAAAAATTGCCATAGGCTCAGGCGGTTTTTCTGGAAAAGGGTACCTGAATGGCACCCAGACCAAATTACATTTTGTACCCGAACAAAGCACCGATTTTATTTTTTGCACCGTGGGTGAAGAGTGGGGATTCCTCGGCACAACTTTTATCATTCTACTTTATGTGGGACTCCTGTTAAGAATGGTTATGCTCGCAGAAAGACAGCGCTCTTCCTTCAGCCGGATCTTTGGCTATGGCTTTATTTCCATCCTGTTTACACATTTCATGATCAACATCGGTATGACGATCGGACTACTGCCGGTGATCGGTATTCCATTGCCATTTTTCAGTTACGGAGGCTCCTCTCTCTGGGCCTTTACCATGTTCCTGTTTATCTTCCTCAGACTGGATGCAAACCGGCTTGAATTACTCAGGTAACCCGCGTTAATTCTATGTTACATTATGCTTCGTGACAGGGACATTACTTTTAATTCTCCTCTTTTTTTTGTAACTTTGCAATCCGCTGGAAAAAACCACCAGCGAAAATCGGGAAGGAGTTCTTATGAAGTTTCAAGCATATGCGAGACATAATTTAAATAAGATCCCTGCGTATGGACGGTTAAGCCAGAGCCAGATCCAGGCCATCAATATTGTGTCCGAAGTACTTCCGTTCAAAACCAATAATTATGTGGTCAATGAGTTGATTGATTGGGATAATTATAAGAATGACCCCTTGTTCATCCTCAATTTCCCTCAGAAATCCATGTTACGGCCTCCACAGTTCAGGACCCTTACGGAGATGGTGGAGAAAAATGCCAGTAAAACTGACCTGGCCAGGTATGTCAACGAATTGAGATTGACCCTTAACCCTCACCCCGCCGGACAACTGGAGCATAACGTACCTACCCTTAAGGGTGAGAAGCTGACCGGGATCCAGCACAAGTACCGTGAAACCATGTTGTTTTTTCCCAGCCAGGGTCAGACCTGTCATGCCTATTGCACCTTTTGCTTCAGGTGGCCCCAGTTCACCGGGCTGAATGAGCTTAAGTTTACTATGAAGCAACCGGGCCTGGTGGTTTCCTATCTGAAGGAAAATCCATCCATTTCGGATATCCTGTTTACCGGTGGTGATCCAATGGTTATGAAAGCCTCAGTACTGGAAAAATATATCGATGCCATACTGTATGCAGATCTCCCACAATTAAAGACCATTCGTATAGGAACCAAATCTCTTTCATTCTGGCCATACAGGTATCTTACAGATCCGGATTCGGATCATTTACTGGAATTGTTTCGAAAAGTATCTGACCGGGGCATTCACCTGGCCTTTATGGCTCACTTCAACCACCACCGGGAACTTGAGACGGATGCCATTCGTGAAGCAGTAAGCAGAATAAGAAGTACAGGCGCTCAGATACGTACACAATCACCCCTGCTGAAGCACATCAACGATGACCCGCAGGTATGGTCCACCATGTGGCGCACACAGGTAGAAATGGGAATGGTTCCATACTACATGTTTGTTGCCAGGGATACAGGTGCGCAATCTTATTTTGGAGTTACCCTGAAACAGTCAAGCCATATATTCAATGAAGCCTATAAACAGGTGAGTGGCATATGTCGCACCGTAAGGGGTCCCAGCATGTCAGCCGGTCCGGGTAAGGTTCGCATTGTCGGTATTACCAAGGTACAGGGTGAAAAAGTATTTGTCCTTGAGTTTCTGCAGGGCAGAAATCCCGATTGGGTTGGACAACCATTTTTCGCAGCATTCGATCCTGAAGCACAATGGCTGGATGACCTTGTACCAGCCTTTGGAGCATCCGGGTTTTTCTTTGAAAAGGAATACAACAAACTGGTGAAGGTCGACAAGCTTCCCGGCCATATACTGAACACAGATAATAAACAATACGCTTAGCAGCCGGGGTATCCTGCTCTCTGCTCAATAATATCGATCCCGTATTTTTCTTCCAGGAATTGAATAATCAACGGGAAAAACTCCTGGAAATCCTCCTGAAAGCTGGGATAGCGATCCCTTAATACTTCCACCGCATATTCGGCGTGATTGGGCAGGGAGGTGTTTGCTGCCATGCGTTCCAGGACCAGTTCAATTCCATCAACAGTCTGATATGCCATCATCCAGTTGTTCTCAAGAAATGTGGGGAACCATCTCTTTACAGCCTCTGGCAATACTGTATAATTCCTTTTCAGGAGATCATAGGTCCGGTTTACGAATTCATTGAGCGGCAGTGTAGAAAACCTGTCCCACTGTGAAGCAAGAAAATGATCATAAAAAATATCGATAACGATCCCCGCGTACTTGTGATATTTATCCGCAACTCGTCGTTTGCCTCTACTGGTGATGGGATGCATATCTGTGAAGGAGTCAATATCGCGGTGGATCAGAATCCCTTTCTTCACCAGTTCCGGGAAAAGCATGTAGTTCCTCCCTTTCACATAATCACCCATGAAATTACCTACAATGATATCTTCATTGCATCCCGACAGGTAAGTATGTGCAAGAAAATTCACCCGCAATTGATTATTTGAATTTCAACAAAACTATTCGAAAATTCCAATATTAATATTACGCAATAGTAAACAAGATGTTCTAATTGATGCTTTTATTTAACACATTCTTGACATCAAAACACCTGGCCATACCCTAATGTGCTGATTTACTATATATTAATTTAATGCTCTTCGGTAAAGCTATTATACAGCATATTCGGTATTCCCATTCATATATTCCTATAAATTTGATGATTTCAATTTCTAATGATAAAAGATATGACCAGAAAGAATATAATCATTATTGGAGCTGCAGGAAGGGATTTTCACAATTTCAACACATATTTCAGGGACAATGAGGAGTATAATGTAGTTGCTTTTACGGCAACACAGATTCCCGATATTGACGGACGTAAATACCCTGCGGAGCTTTCCGGGGCATTGTACCCTGATGGGATTCCAATCTATGCCGAGGAGCATCTTCCAAGGTTGATCAAAGAGTTGCAGGCTAAAACATGCGTTTTTTCTTACAGTGACCTCCCATACCAGAAAGTAATGAGTATTGGAGCAGTGGTCAATGCTGCTGGCGCCAACTTTGTTCTGCTGGGAACCAATGACACAATGATCAAGAGTACAAAACCGGTAATAGCCATCTGTGCGGTAAGAACCGGCTGTGGGAAGAGCCAGACTTCAAGAAGGGTGATCGAACAACTCATGGAAAAAGGTTTAAAGGTGGTCGCCATCAGGCATCCTATGCCCTATGGTGACCTTGTTGCCCAGAAAGTTCAGCGATTTGCCACCATTGATGATCTTAACATGCACAAGTGCACCATTGAAGAGATGGAAGAGTATGAACCACATGTGGTCAGAGGCAATGTGATCTATGCCGGGGTGGATTATGAGGCTATTGTCCGCGCCGCAGAAAATGATCCGGAGGGCTGCGATGTAATCCTCTGGGATGGCGGGAACAATGATTTCCCTTTTTATAAACCCGATCTTACCATAGGTGTGGTGGATCCCCACAGAGCCGGGCATGAACTGTCATATTACCCGGGAGAAATTGTATTGAGAATTTCCGATATCGTTATCATCAATAAAATGGACAGCGCCTCTCCTGAAGGCATACAGATAGTCCGTGAAAGCATTGAAAAGGTCAATCCCGGTGCCACTGTGATCGATGGTGCATCTCCTATCAGGGTGGACAATCCTGAACTTATCAAAGGGAAAAGGGTGCTCGTTGTGGAAGACGGACCTACCCTCACACACGGTGAAATGAAGATTGGTGCCGGAGTAGTTGCCGCACGGAAATTCGGAGCCTCGGAGCTTGTGGATCCCAGGCCATTTACGGTCGGTAAGTTATCCGAAACGTTCGAGATCTATCCGGAAATCGGAACCCTGTTACCAGCCATGGGTTATGGAGAGGAGCAATTAAAAGACCTGGAAACCACCATTAACAGTTCCGACTGCGACACGGTGGTGATTGGTACTCCCATTGATCTGAACCGTGTGATTGATATCAAGAAACCAAATACAAGGGTATATTATGACCTTCAGGAAATTGGCGAACCCAACCTGGCCGGATTGCTGGATGAGTTTATTAAGAAACATAACCTGGATTAAGGTCTCTCAGGTCTCTCATCTCCTTCTGTAAGCTATTCTGCAGGGATCTGTCTCCTGTGACCGGAATCCTGACGGACAGGGTTTTAATATTTGTACTTTTTATTGTATCATTGCATCACCACTTAAGCCAGTAACAGTAATACGATGAAAAAACTATTGTTGTTATTTGCCATATGTGTTTTTTTTATGCCCTCTTTTGCCAGGCAGGATACGGTCTACCCTAAAAAGATATACACCACAGCTGAAGTCCGGATTCCCCCGCAGATTGATGGTTGGCTGCATGATGAAGCCTGGAAAAATGTTCCATGGGAAGGAGGATTCCAGATGTTTGAACCCTATGATGACCGGCCTGCCAGCCAGGAGACCAGGTTCAAGGTGGTCATTGACCATGAAAACATCTATGTGGGAATCCGTGCCTATGATACTGCACCTGACAGTATTGTTAAAAGGCTCACACGCCGCGATGATATGGATGGTGATTTCGCAGGTTTACAGTTTGACAGCTATCATGACCTGCAGACCGCTTTTACCTTTGCTGCCAGCGCGGCGGGATCAAAGATGGATTTTTACATGTCGGCGGATGGGGACAACGAAGATCCCACTTGGAATCCAATCTGGTGGGTTGAGACACAGATCGATGACCAGGGCTGGACCATGGAAGCAAAGATCCCCTTCAGTCAGCTCCGGTTTGATAAGAGCAGTGGTGGTGTCTGGGGTTTCCAGGTGGCCAGGATGATATTCCGAAACAGTGAAACCTCTTTCTGGCAACCCATTTCAAAAGAATCGCCGGGCTTTGTTCATTTATTAGGTGAATTACATGGACTGGAAAATATTGATCCTAAGAAGCAAGCCGAGATCACTCCCTATGGGGTTGCCGGTTCCGAGTGGTTCGAAAAGGAATCTGAGAATCCTTACAGGGCTGACGGGTACGATCGCAGTATAAACGGCGGTCTGGATGCCAAAATCGGGCTCACCAACAACTTTACCCTAGATATGACCATCAATCCTGACTTTGGACAGGTGGAGGCCGATCCCTCCGAGGTAAACCTGACTGCTTACGAAACCTTCTTCGAGGAACAACGCCCCTTCTTTATTGAAGGTAAAAACATCTTTGACTATGACCTGGCTGTACACAGCATGGATAACCTTTTCTATTCCAGAAGGATAGGGCGCAGGCCTCACCACTACCCCAACCTGGCTAATGAAGAATATGCCAGTGTACCCCGTTTCACGAAAATTCTGGGAGCGGCAAAGGTATCCGGGAAGACGAAAAACGGACTATCGGTAGGAATTATGGAAAGTGTTACCTCGGGAGAGCACGCGGAGATTCACAACAATGGTGACCGCAGATTTGAAACAGTTGAGCCGCTTACCAATTACTTCGCCAGCCGGGTATCCAAAGAGTTTCAGAAAGGAAACACAATTTTGGGAGGAATGGTCACCTCCACCAACCGATTCAATGATGAGGAGCACCTGAATTACCTGCATTCCTCAGCAATTTCTGGCGGGATCGATTTCCAGCAGTACTTTGCCAACCGGAGCTACGTGTTGTCTTTATCCACTTATATGAGTCAGGTCAATGGATCTGAAAAGGCTCTTATCAGGACTCAGCGCTCACCAGTCCACTTTTTTCAGAAGCCCGATGCTGATTATATTACCCTGGACTCAACCCGAACATCATTATCGGGATATGGCGGCAGGTTAGAGTTTTTAAAACAAAGTGGAAGACTAAATTTCGGAACCTTCGTCTATTTTAATTCACCGGGGCTGGAACTCAATGACATGGGCTTTCTAAATTCCACCGATGAGATCCTTGAAATTTTCTGGGTGGGCTACCGGTTCAATGAACCCTTCAGCGTTTTCAGAAGTATATCCCTGAATGTGAATCAATACAGTGCATGGGACTTTGGAGGCCGGCACCAGATTATGGGCTTCATTGTGAATGGTCGTGCAGAATTCAAGAACTTATGGAATGCAGGATTCTATGGCAATGTTGATTCTGATTTGTATAGCAATTCAACCTTGCGTGGAGGGCCAACCATTAGGCTTCCGGGCGATTATACCCTGAACGGTTTCCTTTCAACCAGCTCAAGAAAAAAGTTGATTGCTGAGGTGGGTGGTTACTTTTCCAAAGGAAATGAAAACTCAAGAACAAGCTATAGCATTGACTTTGAACTTACCTACAAGCCAATAAGTAACCTTAGCATCTCGCTTTATCCCGATTTCAGCCACAGGAAAAGTCAACTTCAGTATGTGACCCAACAACACTTTGAGAATGAAGAGAGGTATATCTTTGGAAGCATTGACCAGAAGACCCTAAGCGTTTCATTACGGCTGGACCTGATCATTACTCCTGAGCTCACCCTGCAGTTTTGGGGACAACCCTTTATCGCTTCCGGGAACTACAGCAACTTCAAATACATCACCGATCCAATAGCTGAAAATTTCACAGACCGGTTCCATCCCTATGGTCAGGATGAGATTGAGTACATAGAGGACGACGACCTCTATCGCATCAATGAGTCTGCTTCCGGGCTAAACTACGAATTCGGAAATCCCGATTTTAATGTCAAAGAGTTCCTTTCAAACCTGGTCTTCCGATGGGAATACCGGCCGGGATCGTTCATCTACCTGGTATGGTC
This sequence comes from Bacteroidales bacterium, assembly GCA_023138875.1. Lineage (GTDB taxonomy): Bacteria > Bacteroidota > Bacteroidia > Bacteroidales. Next base: position 48,445 of record JAGLOO010000055.1, on the reverse strand, counting down.
ACAGACCCGTTCTGGTTTTGATCCCAATGGTGAATTCAGGTTTGGAAATGACTTTTCAAACATGTGGAACATCCACCCCACCGATGCAATGATGCTGAAGGTTTCCTACAGGATCGGAAGGTAAAAGGTTTCTTAAAGGTCTTTTGCAATCCCTTTAAGAATACTATTCACAAACTTTATCTGCAAGTCCGTTCTCATCTGTATCCCAGCAGTGCCATTCAGAATCTCCGAATTTCACAGGATCCTTCACCCGGCCCTCCTTGGTGTTTGTGTTCCACTCTATATTGGTTACACCTGCGGCCAGTGAGATGGTATAAGCAGCATTATAAAACTCCTCGGGCATATAAGCCAGCATGATATAACTGCCATCTTCTTCATGTCCCTCTTCCGTATAAGTATAGGTCATATCTGCATCACCAGATTCGTAGTCTTTATTCCATTCCGCTTCAAGGACTTTCACAGATCCATTCTTGTAAAGGTTCCAGGTGGCATGGGTATGATCGTACCTGACCACCCCGTCAAACCATTTAACACCCTGTATAGGAGCTGCGCTGAGGGCGATGACCATTTCCATAGAAAACTCCTCATTACTGATCCTTGCGCCGGTAAGTGTAGCCTTATAATTCAGGTTTGCCACAGTGAAATCAAAGGACCATTCCCAGGTATGGTCCCCCAGATAAACCGGATTCTGCTGAAGTGCATGGCCATAGGCAGCAACGGGAACAGCAAAGGTGACTGTTGAAGCTACGTTCCAGAAAAACACCGACAGATAAGAATGCAGGAAGCTCTCATAAGATACTGCAGTCCCCTTCATTCCCCCGGGTTGCTGACCGAAATCAGAGAAATCCATCACCAGGCTCTCCACCGGGGGAAGCTCGGGACGCTCGTCAACAGGTTCTTTGTCACATGAGGCTCCCAAAAAAAGTATGGATATGGATAGCGATATCGCAACAAATGATCTGAAATTCAAATACTTTTTCATCATTTTGGAAATTTAATTTCTCTTCTTATGTTCCTCTGAAGTAACAACCTGGTATGATTTATCAACGATCAGGTCCGCCTTGGGTTTCAGAGAAACCACTGCCTGGTGTTCATTTTCCAGGATGCCCAGACGAAAATCACTCATGGCTTCTTTCATCCTGATGATCTGGTTGATCTTGGTCTCGTGGTAGGTAAGGTCAATATATACTCTTAAATCAATATCATGTACATTGATGGCATAGAGTCCGTCAATGATCAGGAGATCGATCTTGCTGAAATCCGTAATAAGCTTATCCACCTGTTCAGGGATCAGATCAATACAGGGGATCATGCACTCCTGTTCCTCTTTGAAATCACGGATGGTCTTCCTGATCTTGATCCAATCATACTCGTCGATCCCGATCTTATCAAAACCCTTGTTGCGTCGCCACTCCTCCCTGAGAAGGGGCTGAATCTTATAGTAATTATCTGTATGAATTACTTTTACCCTGACATGGTTTTCTTTCAAAAGCTTTCCAAGTGCATGTGCCAGTTCAGATTTTCCTGATCCTGACTCCCCTGAAATCGCCACAATGTATCGATAATGCTGCTCCTTGCTGTTGCGATCTTCCACAATACGCTCAAAAATCGCCTGTGCAGCATCTTTATGCATATCATTAATCAGAAGAATATCTCCTAACATCGGTCCTGAATTTTTAGTTAAGCTTTACCGAAACAGGCTCATCCTGTGACAGTTCGATTTCTTTTCCGCAAAGATGTACTTTTATTTTTTCCTTTCCTGCATTTTTTCCGGAAATTTTCACCTCGTTACCTGATATTTTCACCTTGTAATGGCACCCCCTGAAAGAGAACTTAAATTCCAGTCCTTTCCAATGAACGGGCAATGAAGGATTCAACTCCGGAACATCTCCCCTGAGGTTTAGTCCGGCAAAAGTAGAAATGACATCATACACGGTGCCCGCCATGACACCGGCATGAATCCCTTCACCGGTGGTTCCGCCCTGAATGTCCACCAGGTCGCTTCGCAAAGCATCCATGTAAAGTCCCCATCCTGTATCATGCAATCCCATCTGCCAGGCCAGTCTGGCATGCACAAGCCTGCTCAGTGTGGAACCATGGGAGGTCCGGTTGATATAATACCCGAAGTTGGTTTTCAAATAACCTTCAGGAAGGATATGCCCGAGTCCTTCAATAATAGCTGTAACCTCGGGATTACCCAGGTTATAGAAGCTCATGAGAAAATCGGCCTGTTTGGACAATTTGAAGTCATCGGGAGATTTGCCCTCTGACTTCAGGATCCGGTCCAGCCGATGGATGTTCCCGTACTCTTTCCTGTAAAAATCCCAGTCCAGCTCTGCCAGGTCGAAATATCCCTGGAATTGCTCTACGACACCCTCGTCCGAGATATGGAGTGACAGCCCGTGCATGATTTTTTCCCATCGATCAAGTTCGACCCGGGTTAGGGAAAGCTTTTTCAGTATCCTCTCTTTGTGTCCGTTAGTCAGGTCATCCAGGATCCTGAATGCCTTATCCATCATCCAGCTCACCATGATGTTGCTATAGGCATTGTTTGTTAAACCCCCTTCAACAGATCCCGGAAGCTTCTCGTGAAATTCATCGGGACCCATGACCTTATCAATATGGTATCGCCCATCACCTTCATTAAACCTTGATTTACTCGCCCAGAACTTGCAGATATCCAGCAGGATCTCCGCTCCATGATGATCCATAAAAGCCAGATCACCGGTAACATGATAATAGTTCCATACATTGAAGGCAATGGCCAGGGAAATATGTCTCTGCAGCGAGCTGTAATCATCTCCCCACTCACCCGACAGTGGATTCAGATGGATGACCTGGGTTTCCTCCCGGCCATCACTTCCGCTCTGCCATGGGAACATGGCCCCATCATACCCATACTCCTTTGCATAAGCCCTGGCCGCATCAAGGCGCCGGTAACGGTACATGAGTACAGATTTTACCACCTCCGGGAAATGGAGGTTATAAAGCGGCAGTATGTAAAGCTCATCCCAGAAGATATGTCCCCGGTATGCTTCACCATGCAGGCCCCTGGGAGGGATCCCCGAATCAAGTCCGGCATGATGCGGTGAGGCAGCCACCATCATATGGAACTGGTGCAACCTCACAAGGCGCTGCGCTTCCCTGTCACCCTCAATACCGATATCAATCTTATCCCAGATCTTCATCCAGCTACCCGCAGATCGTTTGACTTCCTCTTTATAGGATGACATACCATGCAGGGTCGACTCAGCATCCGCAGAAGGGTCCTCCACTCCCGGATCCCTTGAGGTGAAAATGGAAACCATTTTTTCAAGTACAATTTCTTTATCCTTGTCAGCCTGTATCTTAAAGCTCTGGCTTATCCATCCTCCTCCCGTCCGGGTAGACTGCTCAATCTCATGGTCTGCTTTGACGATTCTGTTTCCGGCACATACGGCAATCAGGATATCAGATTGTGTGGTTTTTACAACAAGCTTCATCTTGTCATGCAACACCTCTTCAGAGACAGGAGCAAGGTGTTGCTGGTTTAGTTCATTGTAACGTTCCACCCCGGAATTCCTGTGATCGCCCCTAACTTCAGACCTGATCTCGATCCTGCCTTCATAATTGAGGGGAGTAATGGTATAACGGAGTCCTGCACAGTGCGGATCGGCCATGCTGGCAAACCTGGACGATGTTACCCGGGTGATCCTGCCCTGATCATCTTCCAGGAGCAATTCCCTGAACAGTTCCCCTGATTTAAGATCCAGGGTACGATTGATACTCCTGATCGCAAAGGTTGGTTCCGGTGAAAAATCAAACCAGGGTCCATCCTCAATGCGAAAAGTAACCGGTAACCAGTTGGAAATATTTACAAAATCCTCATTCTCAATATCCCGGTCACCCACCTTCGAGACAAGACGGTTAAATAAACCGGCTATATAGGTACCCGGATAATTGACCTTATTGGCGCTGCTCTCCTCCATGGCCCCTCGTGTTCCAAAATATCCATTACCCACTGCCAGCAGCGCTTCCCTGGACCGTTCCATATCCTGCTCATAATCAAAAAACCTGAGCAACCACCCATCACGCTCCATTCCGTTTTCAAACCAATTGTTGATACCTTCCAGTCCGATATCTCCCAGATCTTCAACAACGATATCACCCCCACCCACAAGCAACTCCCTGGTGTTCTCTTCCCGGGCCACTCCCAGAACAAGTCCGAAATTCCCCTTCCGTCCGGCCTGCACTCCCGATACTGCATCCTCAACAACCACCGCCCTGTGGTACTCCACCCCGAGCCTGTCACAGGCTGTTGTAAATATATCAGGTTCCGGCTTTCCATTCAGCCCAATCTCGGCTGAAACCACTCCATCGATCCGTGTTTCAAACAGGTGAAGCAGACCGGCTTTTTCCAGCACAGGTTTGCAATTCTTACTGGAAGAGGCTACACCGATCCTCACCCCTGCTGCTTTCAGGCCATGGAGCATTTCAACGGAGGTCTCGTATACTTCAACACCTTCCGCATCAAGCACTTCATTGAACATAATGTTCTTCCTGTTTCCCAGTCCACAAACGGTTTCCTGTTCAGGTTCATCGGCCGGATCGCCAAATGGAATATCTATACCACGGGATTCAAGGAAAGAAGCCACACCCTTGTACCTGGGCTTCCCATCCACATAAGGGAGGTAATCTCCTGCGTGTGTAAATTCTTTGAACAACTCTCCCAGGCGCTCTTCCCGGGATTTCATAAACTCATCAAACATCTTTTTCCATGCTGAAGCATGCACCAGGGCCGTTTTAGTGATCACACCATCCAGATCAAAAATTACCGCGTCGAATTTGGGTTGAAATGCCATTTTGTGTATATTAATAGTTGGTAATTGCCATCAAGGTATCTAATTTTATATAAGCTTTCACAACATTGTTATAAAAGTTTCAAAGGATGAAAAGACTTATCCTTGCTTCCAATCTACTACCGGTGACCATCAAATGTCGGGGTGAGAATTATCTGATTGAAAAGGCAGATGAGCAAACCATTTCCGGACTGCAGAACTTCTATGAAGCATTTCATCCTATCTGGGTGGGACTTACCGGGTTTGAGAACCATGATTTTACGCCTGTGGAAATCGAAGAACTCGATAAGAAACTGGACCAATTCAACTGTATCCCCATATTTGCAAGGCCCAGGGACCGCAACCAGTATTTACACGGATTCTCCAGAAATACCATCTGGCCGCTCTTTCACTATTTTACCGAAAACGTAATTTATAGTGAAGTAGCGTGGAGAGCATATGTAAAAATCAACAAACTATATGCTGAAAGAATCCTTCAGATCATCAATGACGGTGATATTCTCTGGATCCATGATTATCACCTGATGCTTCTTCCCCAGTTAATCAGGGAACAAAAGCCCGGTATCTCCATCGGTCTCTTTATCCATATTCCCTTCCCCTCATTCGAACTCTTCAGGCTGTTGCCCTGGCGACAGGAAGTGATCGAAGGCATGCTGGGAGCCGATCTGATCGGTTTTCAGATCTACGATCATGTAAGGCACTTTATGAGCTCGGTAAGAAGACTGCTGGGTGTGGATTCGGTTTTTAACCAGATCTTACTTGGTGAACGAACCCTGAAGGTGGACGTGTTTCCAAAAGGAATCAATTACGACAGGTTCAGGAACAAAGCGCTACAGATCCATAGCGATCAGTACGAACCCTCCACGATCCAGGAAGAGATGGAGATGTTTAAAGAATCGGGGCAACTGGAAAAGCTCATCATTTCCATCGATAAACTGGACTATACAAAAGGAATACCGCAGCGCATCAGGGCTTTTGAAAGGTTTTTACAGACCTACCCGGAATACCAGGAAAGGATCAGCCTTATTGTACAGGCCATTCCGTCTGGTGAGACCACCGAATCCTATTTTAACCTGAAAAGCAAGGTGGATGAGCTGGTCGGCCGGATCAATGGCAATTACGGTACCATCAGATGGACTCCGGTGAGATACCTCAACCAGGTATTTACCACGGATGAACGGATTGACCTTTATTCACTGTCAGACATCGCCCTGATCCTGCCCCTCCGGGATGGGATGAATCTGGTCGCAAAAGAGTTTGTGGCTTCGCGGCACAATGGTGAAGGAGTGTTGATCCTGAGCGAACTTGCAGGAGCTTCCAAGGAATTGCACGAAGCACTGTTGGTAAATCCCAACAACCTGGATGCTATTGCCGAAGCCATCAGGGAAGCCATTGAAATGCCTAAGGAGGAGCAGGTACGGCGTAATAAGGTGATGATGCATCGGCTTCAGCGATATACTGTGGGTCGTTGGGCCAACGAATTCATAAAAAGCCTCGAAGGTGTAAAAGAGATTCAGGAAGTCAACCTGACCCACAAATTCAGTAATAGCCGGATGCGACAAATCATCAGCACATATGCAGAAACAAAGCATCGCATCCTGTTCCTGGACTATGACGGAACACTCTCCTGGTTCAAAAAAGATCCGGAGGACGCGAAACCTGATGAGAGGTTGTACGAAATATTGAAGGAGTTAACACTGGATGAAAATAATACAGTAGTGATCATCAGTGGCAGGGACAAAGAAACCCTTGGAAGGTGGTTTGACGAAAGCTGGAATATCCATTTCATTGCCGAACACGGAGTCTGGCTTCGTGAGCCGGGAGGAGACTGGCACATGCTGGAGCAGATCAACAATGAGTGGAAAGAGTCGGTTCAGCCGTTGCTGGAGTACTACGTGGACCAGACTCCCAGGTCGTTCATTGAACATAAAAACTTCTCACTGGTCTGGCATTACAGGAAAGCCGACCCGGACTTAGGGCTACAGCGTGCCTGGGAGCTGAAGGATGAGCTGCGGACGCTCACCTCCAACCTGAACCTGGAGATCATGGATGGAGACAAAGTACTGGAGATCAAATACTCAGGAATAAACAAAGGACGAGCTGCTCTGCAAAAAATGGGCGATGACCCCTATGACTTTATCTTTGCAGTGGGAGACGACTGGACCGATGAGTATACCTTTGATGCCATGCCAGAAAGTGCCTGTACGATCAAGGTAGGCACTAAAACCACCAAAGCATCGTACTATATTGAAAGTGTAGATAAGGTCCGTGAGTTGTTGTGCCGCTTCAGAAAGGAGAGTTGTAATGGCTGATTTATTAAGGATCCATTGCTTTATGCATGTGCCTTTCGAGGGTCCGGAGATTATCGCAGACTGGATCAGGGAGAAAAGCCATTCCCTCGAATATACCAGGTTCTATGAAGACAATCCCCTGCCTGATGCTTCAGAAATTGATATGCTGGTCATCATGGGCGGACCCATGAATGTTTTTGATTTTCATATACACCCCTGGATGCAAGATGAGATTGAGTGGGTGGCAGACTTTATAAGAACCAGGAAACCGGTCCTGGGAATCTGCCTGGGAGCGCAGATCATCGCAGCTTCTCTGCGGGTTGATGTGTATCCCGGGAAAGAAAAAGAGATTGGCTGGCACAACCTGCAATTCCTTCCTTCACTGGGAGACTACAGGATATGGAAAGACCTCCCCGGAACCAGGAAGGTACTTCTCTGGCATGGAGACACCTTCCCCATTCCCGAAGGTGCTACACGCATTGCCAGTTCACAGGCTTTCCCGAACCAGGGATTCATTTACAACAAACATGTTTTCGCCCTTCAATTCCACCTGGAGGTGACACCTCAGTCGGTGAAAGACCTGGTGGATCATTGCCGTGACGATCTTGTACCGGGTCCCTGCATCCAGACCGAAGATGAAATTCTTGGGGAAAGTAGCTTTTATAAAGTCAATCAGGATTTGATGTTCCAACTTCTTAATTATCTTAGCGGTCTGATTGCTTAACCCTATGAGATCAGCCTTACTGGTTTTATTTGTTATTCTTTTTCCAGGCTTCCAGAGAGTTTTTGCGCAGTCTACCCCGGTGAACCGCGGTAACTACCGGCTCCAGGTCATAAGAACAGAAAGCCCCATAACGGTGGATGGGGTACTGGATGAAAAAATCTGGTCACAAGCTGAAAAAACAAGCCCCTTCTACAGAATACTGCCCATCGATACGGGCTATGCCCATTCACAATCTGAAGTGATGGTGGTCTATGACGAAACCAACATTTACATGGGCATCATTTGCCACGACACACTACCCGGGAAAAGGCCCGCTGAATCATTGCGAAGGGATTTCAGCTTTGCAAGGAATGACAACTTCATTGCATTCATCGATACATACAACGACCAGACCAATGGATTTGCATTCGGGATCTCCGCAGCCGGTGCACAATGGGACGGATTGCAGGCGAATGGAGGATTTGTTTCGCTCGACTGGGATTGTAAATGGAAATCGGCTGTCACCAATTATCCTGAATACTGGGTTGCCGAATTCAGCATTCCATTCCGCAGCATACGATATCGCGAAGGGGATAGTGAGTGGGGGATCAACTTCAGTCGCCTGGATCTGAAAACCAATGAAAAATCGAGCTGGGCTCCGGTTCCAAGGCAGTTTCAATCTGCAAACCTGGCCTATACAGGTACACTGGCTTGGGATAATCCACTTCCCAGCTCGGGTGTGAGGTTTTCAATGATCCCCTATGTATCAGGAAAAGCCACCCATCAAAAGGAAGCAGGTGAGGCTATTGTTTTTGCAGGTGGTGCCGGGTTGGATGCCAAGGTAATCCTCTCCTCTTCCATGAACCTGGATGTTACTGTCAATCCGGATTACTCCCAGGTGGAGGTAGACCAGCAGCGCACCAACCTGGATCGTTTTGAACTCTATTTCCCTGAAAAACGAAAATTCTTTCTGGAGAACAGCGACCTCTTTGCCAGCCTGGGAACAGACAATATCAGGCCCTTCTTCTCCAGGCGCATAGGTCTCGATGCCCCTGTGCTGGCAGGTGCAAGGCTCAGCGGGAATGCCGGGAAGAACTGGCGCGTGGGGCTGATGAATATGCAAACAGGAACAAAAGATTCAATCCTGGCCAATAATTTCAGTGTGGCCGTTTTGCAACGCAAGATCCTCAGCCGTTCCAACGTGGGTGTTTTTATGACCAATAAACAGGCCCTGGGTGTCTCAGGTGATTCGTCCTATAACTCCTACCTCTATAACAGGGTGGCCGGTGCCGATTTTAATTTTGCCAACGCCAACAACAACTGGACCGGAAAGGCTTTTTATCACCACTCATTTAATCCCGGACCGGGAGGTGATCGGTTCTCAACAGCCGCCATGATTTTGTATGAGACCCAGCAATTTTCAGCGGGATGGAACCAGGTATTCGTGGGCGGCAACTACATGGCCGAGATGGGATTCGTTAGAAGGAAGGGGTATCATCAAACGAATCCTACCATAGGATACAGGTTTTACCCCCTTTCCAAACGGGTAGCCAACCATGGCCCGGATGTTACAGTAGATCTCTTTTTTGAACCCGATTTTTCACTGACAGACCGCGAGATTGAATTAAGCTATTCCCTTGAATGGATGAACCGGAGCACCATTTCCCTGGATCTGGAAGAGGGTTATGTGAAGTTGATTGAACCTTTTGATCCCACCAACACCGGGGGTGTTATGCTGCCTGCGGGAAGCGAATTTCAGTGGACAGAGGTGGCACTGACCTATAACTCGGATGTACGAAGGCTCTTCAATTTCGAGGCATCCGGCAGATACGGGGGATTTTTTAACGGCACCCGCCTGAGCCTGACCAGCGAGATCAATTACCGTGTGCAACCCTATGGCAGTCTTTCCCTTGTTACATCCTATAACCGGATCTTGCTTCCTGAACCATACACAAGTGTGGACCTGATCCTGGTAGGTCCACGGCTGGACCTGACCTTCACCAGGAACCTGTTTTTCACCACGTTCGTTCAGTACAACAACCAGATCGACAACCTGAATGTGAACATGCGGTTCCAGTGGCGCTTTGCACCCGTTTCTGATCTGTTTATCGTCTATACTGAAAACGCATACCCAACCGGTCTCCGGACCAAGGACCGTGGGATTGTGGTAAAGCTGTCTTACTGGATTAACTGATAATCCGGAGAAATCAATTTCGTAAAAATGCAGCTGCACTCAGAGATGCTATGGTCCCGTCAGCTACCGCGGTTGTAACCTGTCGATACTTCTTCACGATACAATCTCCCGCTGCAAAAACACCTGAAATTGATCAAATTGATGGATTATGGTCACCTTGTCTGCATACCTGGTTAACGTAACAGCCTCTTCCAGCGCAGAATTTCCCCCTCCCACTACAATAATCTCTTTTCCTGAAAAAAAATCACCATCACAGGTGGCACAGTAGGAAATACCACTGCCTTTAAATGTCTCTTCGCCGGGAATGTTGAGAGGACGGGATTTTCCCCCGGGGGCCAGTATAACCGTTCTGGACTTGAATTCCCTGCCGTCTTCAAGCACTATTCGCTTGATCTTTCGCCTGTTTTTTCATGGTCCCGGCAAGGACGTATCCATTGGTGGTTTCCACCCCGGGATAGTTTGCTATTTCGTTGGTAAGAACCATCTGGTGAGCTATAAATACCGGCAGTTAAACCAGCCGCTCCGGCACCAACAATGGTCATATCAAAGATCTCGTCCACTGTTCCCGGTGTAATTGGCAAAGCATGGGCCAAGCCTATGCTTTTTCAACATTGGATGTACTAAAGTGCTCATCCAGAACAGCTGTTACCTGTTCCATGTTCTGAATGCTGCTGGTGGCCCTGGCAACCTTGCCGTTTTTATAATACATGGTAAATGGCAATCCCATAAAACCCTTGCATTCAGGAGCGTTACGAATAATATGTGCTTCCGGAAAATCAAATGCCATGACCGCAAATTTGATGTCTGTTCGTTCCTCTTCCATCTCTTCCATTAGGTCATAAACCGGGATACACATGGGACCCATGCGACCACAGCAAACCATTACGTTGTCATTTTCCGCTATTATTCCTTCGAGTTCTGATGCGGTTTCAATTTCCTGAAGATTTGTTTGTAACATTTTCATGACTATGATTTGTTTTACTAAGATTATACATATTTACAAGATCAAATCATCTTCGTAACACTATTTTGAGTCTCCTTTACAATGATGAATTTGATCGGTGCAAAGATCCCGTTTCTAAAATTACGTGCAAAATATTCTCTATTGAAAGTCCATAGTGTTTTTGCTATTATTTTTCAATTCCTTTGGTGGAATATTCAGGAAAGCAGAGAGGTTTTCAACTATCTTTAACTAATTTTTTAGTCGTTTAATCGTTAACGCATATGTCAAAACAGGGTGGTCCGCATAATGACTTTGACAAAAGAACCGAACCCGATTGTTTCCATCTTATTACACAGGAAGATTATGAATCCATAAGTGAAAACAGGACACAGTTAACCTATCTAAGAGATGAGAACATATTTAAGCAGGGGGCTTTTGCCCCCTATGTATTATTCATTCAGACCGGCCTGGTAAAAGTCTACATTCAGACTGGTGGTAAGAAAAAACTGAATCTATGGATTGCACGAAGCGGGGATTTTTTAGCATTTTCATGCGTTTTCGGAGAAAATATTTACCATTATTCTGCAGTGGCTCTTAAAGATTCGGAGCTGTTGATGATTGAAAAGGAGAGCCTCAAAAAGCTACTGAATACAAATCCTGAATTTGCCCTCAGGATCACTTCGAAAAACTATGGAACAGAAAAACACCTTCTGGAAATAGTAACAAATCTGTCTTCTAAGCAAATGCGCGGAAAACTGGCTTCTTCATTGCTCTATCTTTCCTCGGAAGTATTTCTTAAGGAACAGGTATTTGATTTGCTCATCCGCCAGGATATTGCAGATTTTGCATCCATTTCGGTAGAAAGCGTTATCAAGTTTCTGAAGGAGTTTGAAAAAGAGGGGATCATTGCCCTGGATGGCAAGAATATAAAAATTCCGGATCCTGAAAAACTGTCAGCAATTAGTAAGACCGGGTAGATTATTCTGTCCGGATAAAATTACCGATTAATCCCATTTCCGCTTAAAATATTTTTTATATGAGATTATTCTCATTATATTTGTTGTATAGTTTATCTGATGCCAAGAAGAAAAAGACTGAGAAAAGTCGTTGCTCCACCAGGTTTTAAGGGCTATAAGCCATACGGGAACTCTCAAAAGAATAAGCCTTTTGTTGAATTACTGTATGAAGAATATGAAGCCATAAAACTGGCCGATTATGATCTTTTAAATCACCTGGAAGCATCCAGATTAATGGGAGTATCAAGGCCCACATTTGCCAGGATCTATGAAAGCGCAAGAAGGAAACTGGCAAATGCTCTTGTGGAAACCAGAGAAATCAGATCGGTATTTGGAAATGCAAGGCTGGAAGGAACCTGGTATATATGCAGAGAGTGTCATGCCAGGTTCACAATGCCGGATCTCAAAAGAGATCAGGTATGCCCATTATGCAGATCATTACAAATAGAAATCATAAAAACTTAATCAATGAAAACCGTAATTACTTCCAAGGGTAACAATCAGAATGCCAGTTTTGACCTCAGGTTTGGCCGGGCGGGCTGGTTTTGTGTGGTTGATGATGCATCCGGAAAGCCCAGCTTTATTGAGAATGAACAGGCAGATGCAACAGGAGGCGCAGGTGTCAAAGCTGCTGAAAAGATGGTAGAACTTGGCGTTCAAAAAGTGATATCAGGGGATTTTGGTCCCAAAGCAAAAGAATTATTAGAAAAATTTAATATTCAGATGGTTATCATTCAAGGTGAAAATCAATCAATTAAGGAAATTATTTCACAATTAATCAATTAAAAAACGGAGGTTATTATGCCAGGATTTGACAGAACCGGTCCTGAAGGAGAAGGACCACGAACAGGCAGGGCACTAGGAAAATGCGACCCGAAAACACAAACTCCAGGTAAAGATGTTAAAGGTGAAGAGAGCCCAGATGAAAGGGGATTCGGACGGGGTTTTGGAAGAGGGAGAAATTTTGGAAGAGGAAGGTTCAGGGGTGGAGGAGGCGGTTTTGGTAGAAACCGTTAGTTTCCATCTTGTACCTCTTATCATTTTAGAAAAAAATAATATTGAATAAAAGCATGAAGAAATTAATAGCAATTCCTTCCAGCAATGGATTGCTGGATGAGCATTTTGGCCATTGCCGTCAGTTCGCACTGTTATCAGTAGAAGACAATAAGATTGAATCAAAATCTTTGATCGATGCCCCACCCCACGAGCCCGGATTGCTGCCAAAGTATCTGGCGGAAAAAGGAGTTACCGACGTAATAGCCGGTGGTATGGGTAACAGGGCAATTCAACTATTTAACCAGCACAATGTAAACGTATTTGTAGGTGCCCCAAAATTGAGCCCTGAAGAGATAACAGAAGGATTCTTAAATAAAACACTCCAATTTTCGACCAACTATTGTGACCATTAATTAAATGGTATTATGCCGTTTAAAATAGCAGTTGCAAGTGGTAAGGGGGGAACAGGTAAAACGACTGTTGCGGTAAACTTGTTTCATTTATTTTCGAAGGAGCACACGCCAAAAATTCAGATTATTGATTGCGACGTGGAAGAGCCAAATGACGTTTTGTTCTTTCCAAACGCAAAATTTAGTTCGGAACAGACAGCCACTCAATTAATCCCCGAAATAGACAACGGGGAATGTACCTTCTGTCGGAAATGTGTTGAATATTGCGAATTTAATGCGGTAGTGGTTATTCCTCCCGTTAAGTTCGCTGAGGTAAACGCCAGCCTCTGTCACTCCTGTGGAGCATGTGTTGTGGCGTGTGAATATGGAGCCATCTCAGAAAAACCTGAAAAGATAGGTACAATCAAACACTACCGCATCGGTCCGCATAGCATCATCTCCGAAGGCAGACTAAAAATCGGTTCCGCCATGCAAACCCTATTGATCAAACAGGTAAAACAGGAGGCACTGATGGATATGGATGTTATCATATACGATGCTCCACCGGGAACCAGCTGTCCGGTTGTTGAGACAGTAGCGGATTCGGACTACGTTATCCTGGTAACCGAACCAACCCCATTCGGACTGTATGACCTTAAACTTACTGTTGAGCTGCTCAAAGACCTCCGTATACCTTTCGGAGTCATTATCAATAAGGCAGGATTGGGTGATTATAAAGTCCATGAATTTCTTCTACATGAGCATATTGAACTCCTGGGTGAAATTCCCTTCCACAGGAACTATGCTTCACAGTATGCGAAAGGCGACATCTTTGCAAATATCCCAGGGGAGATTGAAACACAATATAAGTCCATCATTCAAAAACTTATGGCCAGGAGCCCACAAAATGAAGGAGATTACCATTTTAAGCGGTAAAGGAGGTACAGGAAAAACATCCATCACATCGGCTATAGCATCCATTGCCAGCGATGCTGTATTCTGTGACAACGATGTAGATGCCGCCGACCTCCATTTGATCCTTAACCCAACAATTAAAGAAGAGTATACTTTTTCCGGTGGCTGGACAGTATCCATCAATGAAACCAGCTGTATCGATTGTGGCATATGTTCAGATCACTGCCGTTTTGATGCCATCCATATCAATGGACATGGCAAGCTTGAAATCAATCCATTCAAATGTGAAGGTTGTCGATTGTGTGAACGGCTCTGTCCTGTTCAGGCCATCACATCTGTAAAAAGGTACAACAACTACTGGTATGTGTCAGATACACGTTTCGGCATACTGGTCCATGCTAAAATGGGCCCGGGTGAAGAAAACTCGGGAAAACTGGTATCAGAAGTTCGCAAAAAGGCCAAAGAACTGGCCATTGCCAGTCATGCCAGATATCTGATTAACGACGGACCTCCGGGCATTGGATGCGCAGCCATTTCCTCCCTTACCGGTACAGATATGGTTATCATGGTTATTGAATCCACAATCTCTGGATTGCATGACGCCAGGCGCCTGGTTGAACTCATTGACACATTCTCAATACCCACCTATGCACTTGTAAATAAATATGATATTAATCCGTCAGGTACTGAGGAAACAGAAAACTTCCTGGAAGAAGAGTCAATCCCTTTATTAGGAAAAATTCCATTCGATAAGCGAATGGTCGAAGCCATGGTAGAAGGTAAAACCATTGTCGAATTCGATGACCGACTGGAAATTTCAAGAATAATTGAAGATGCCTGGAAAAAATTAGAAAGCCTTTAAATATGTTTAAACATAGTGAAAGAAAAAAGATTCTACTATTCATTTTATTGATCATATTCCTCATTATGAAAACACATTCACAGAATGAAATGTCCGGTATTCACTACCAACCAATTGGAGTGATACATACAAACTATACCCCGGAGACCGGGGCTCCACGTCAAGGTATCCTGGTACCCGACAGCTCCGGTATTATTGAGATTTTTCCCGAATACAGAGCGGCCCTTACAACCCTGGACCTGTTTGATTATATCATAGTGCTATACCATTTCGACAGGGTTGAAACCTGGGATCCTATGGTGAAACCACCCGCATCTGACCACCGGTATGAATTTGGCCTTTTTGCCACCCGAAGTCCCAGAAGACCTAATCCCATAGGGTTCTCTGTAATCAGGCTCAATAAAATCGAGTCCGGAAAACTATTTGTTTCCGGGATAGATGCATTTGACGGAACACCGGTACTGGATATCAAACCCTACCTGCCTTCCATCGATTGTGTGAAAAGCATCCAGAATGAATCCATTGAGTCCAAACTGGGACTTCATGCTCTTTAAAATATGATTGTGTTACAATTAGTTTTGGTTTAGACTTAATATTGAATTACAAGCTCCTCTGAAGTAATATTTTCTCCGGCAAAAATGCCTAAGCCATTTTCAATATTGCTGTAAATAGGTGTTGGCTCAGAATATACATCATTTTCAGTAGCCATTTGTCTGGCATAGCCGGAAAAATAATAATAAGCATCGCTCGACAGTGAATATAATTTGATATACAATTTGCTTTTGTCATATTTCATATCTTCTTCTACATCACTGAAATCACCCCATGGACGCGTGAAAGTGGTTGCAGTGCCTGAAATTTTCTTTCCTGAGCCATTGAATTCATCATCATTAAAGAGTAATCCATTGTTTAAATAAAGCTGATGTTTGGGTAAATCGCCCGTTAGAATTTCTGTATATTGGTTAGTATATATTTCATATTGATTGGTAGAGTGATTAAATAAGTAAACAGGGAAAGACATGGTGAGGTAATAGTAGTTTTTATCCACAGAGTCGTCTATTGTTAAATCAAAATTGTAACGAATGGCGATTAAAGTGTCAGTGCTCCAGGGGGGTGCAATTCCGATTTGTGGAAAACTTGATTTGTAATATTGGGTGAAAACAAAAAACATAGGGTTAACGAATCTCAAAACGCATAACCCTATGAAAAACTACGAGAGTTTATTGACAAAAATAAAGGAAAGTACTGAACTGTATATGGGAAGGGTATTTCTCGATTCAAAGCGCTATGAAGAAGCGTATACCTACTATTCCAGGTATTTCAGTCAGCTGGAAACCACAGGTGATCTTGATGTTAATGACATGAACCGTATGGGGTATGGGGTATACGCTATGGACGGTCTGGATCCCCTGTTTGAAAGCATCCGCCAAGAAGAACGGTTCCAGCAACTGGTCGGTAAAATGGAAGCCAAATACCAGGCAGAGCATGAAAGGGTCAGGAAGTGGTTGGATGAGAATGAGATGCTCTGACCACCAGCATGTTTAAGACATCCGAATAATGGAAAACACAGACCGGCATCAGCACCTATTATCACACCAACATGCGGAACATCTTTGTAGGATTTAACTGCGCGGTTGCCCTTTTCCTGTTCGCTTACAGGGGGCACAAAAATGCGTAACCCCAAAGGCAGGAATCTGTATGGATATTTCGTACAACTAAAACGCAGCCTATGAACAGACGTATCTTATTGGGACTTGCATTACTTGTACTGCTAACCGGTGCATCATGTTCCAGTGCAAGGAAGATTTCTATCACAGAACAAAGACGCGGATTGTTAGGCGCTGGGTGTATTAAAATTTCAATTATTCAAGATCTCGCTTAGAATCGGGCGACCAAATAATCTTCTTATGCATTTGGGTATTTCTTACGGTATTTTGAGATTACATCCTCATGAACAATACCTTTTCCTGCATCAAGATCGGTTATAGCATCTTTCAATCCTTCTGGCAGATCCGCCACAACCAGAATTGCTTACTCCGGGCTATTCGTTCGATGCGTCTACCCTTGCCGATAAAAACGCCCGCAGTCCAGTGAGATCATCGGTATTAACCAGATCTATTCCCACTTCCAATCATTCAGTCCAGACGGCTTCGCGTTCCTTACCAGCTGAATCCGGGGTAGCCCAGAAACGGATCAACTGGCCGTTTTCATGGGCATGTTGAACGTACGATCTAAGTTGTGCCCTCTCTTTTTCCGGCATCTCACCCATTCCCTTCCAGGAGAAATATTTGGTCCATCTGTCGCTGATCAGGGGCATCAGAAGTGGAGTGTATTCCTCCGTAAGATCCTTCATCCGGCCATCTACAAAGGCAAACCGGTGTGTTTGCTTCATCATATGTTCGATGGGGCGGTTCCCGGAGACAACGACCATCACGCCTCCCCGGAAATAACCTTCCGGGGATACAAAACACAGGATTTCCCGGAAATCATTCAAAATGCGGTCCAACAGGCTGTAGGTAGTCAATCCGTTGTCCTTGATATTGATGAGCAAATCCCTGTTTGATATCCTTCCTGTCGTGCGCCACATACAAAGAATCGCCCATGGAAAACACATCCGCTTCAATGCTCCGGAATCCGTTCTCCAGCGCATCGAAGAGTGGATGCTCATGGTTGTAATCGTTATGAGCATGTGCCGGAAAGGGCACAGTGAGAGTATAATCTGAAACAGCTCCACAGACAATGGGTTGAAACATAAGAAGCAGAAACAGCCAGTTTGAGACATACATACTATTTTGATTTACTGGTTAAATGCCACAAACCGCAGGTTGTGCATTGATAGGTATTCAATTCTCTTACTATTCGGTTTTCCTGAATATAATGGATCATATCCTCGGCCTCCTCACGCGAATTGTACATCTTCTTTTTACACGCAGGGGTGATTGGATCTATAGACTTGAATTTTGAGGGCTTGTAGGCCATCTTGTGATTTTTAATTAAAAGATCGTTCAAAATATCCTGCGAAATTACTCTTTTTTGTGAACAAGGGGAAGGATAGATCTGTACTGGTTTTTTTAAATTATCTTTGCTCGAAATTCAAATAGTGTCTCCCGGCAGAAGTGAAAAATATCATGATAATGACAAGAAATGGGAATCTCTCCTGAGGATTTCTGAAGAAGCTCATACTGCCGCAAACATTGAAGAATTTGTCGCTACCATACATGACATACTCGCTGATCTGGTAATTGCCAGGAATTTCTTCATTTGTCTATATGAGGAAACCACCAATAAGTATTTCTTCCCCTACTTCGAAGATGAATATGACAACATTGAAACCGCCGGAGTGAACGTTGGCTATGACGAATCATTAGAAGTGACGCTGCATGATTTGTCTGGAACCCTAACAGACTATGTACGAAGAACAGGTAATCCCGTCAGATTTCCTAATGAGGAAATGAACACATTATATAAATCGGGCGAAATAAAACTTTTTGGTTCCCAATCAACTTCCTGGCTGGGTGTCCCATTGAAGCTTTCAGGAAATACTGTTGGGGTGATGGCTGTCCAGAGCTATGACAGTGTAGATGCATATTCAGTTATAGATGAAGAGTTATTGGTTTTCGTTTCGGATCATATTGCCAGAGCCATAGAAAGGGTCATGGCTGAAGAAAAAATCAGAAAACAGCATCTTCTGGTTCTTCACCAAAAGCAAGCGATTACTGACAGTATCAGCTATGCCAGGAGGATTCAAAAAGCTGTTCTTCCGTCTTCGGCATATATGGATAATATACTCTCCGACTATTTCACGATATATAAACCTAAAGATATAATAGGCGGTGACTTTTATTGGGTAAGAGAGATAGACGGCTTTAGAGTAGTTATCGTGGCAGATTCTACCGGACATGGTGTTCCGGGTGCACTCATGAGTATGTTAGGGGTAACGCTGCTTAATGAGCAATTCAGAACTTTCGGGATCAGACAGCCCGGTGTGATTCTGGGTCATTTAAGAAGCAAAGTTAAGGAAATACTCGCTCAGGAAGGATCTGTAAACGATCAAAAGGAAGGCATTGATATGGCAATAGCCATTATAGACCAGGAGAAAAAAGAGCTTCAATTTGCTGGTGCAAACAGGCCTCTGTTTCTGTTCAGAAAGAGAGAGCAATTAGCAGGAGCAGAAATGATCCCTTATTCATCATTAGAGGATGATGACTACAAATTACACATCATAAAAGGAGATAAGCAACCGATAGGTGTACATTGGGAAGAAAGAGAGTTTACCAACCATTTGATAAAGCTGCAGGAAAACGACTCCCTGTATATTTTCTCAGACGGTTATGTAGATCAATATGGAGGTAAAAAACGTAAAAAGTTCAAAACCCGTAACTTTAAGAAACTGCTCCTATCCGTTCAGGCGGAGTCGATGGAGAATCAGAAGAAATTGATTGAGGATGCGTTTGAAAAATGGCGTGGAAGCAATGAGCAAATAGACGATGTTTGTTTGTTTGGCGTAAGGCTTTGACCGGTTTTTTACGGTTTTACACTTAAGACATCCGGGGACATGGAAAACAAGGATCGGCATCATCACATGGAAAAACCTCCCGAGATCATCTCCTATTATACCATGAGACGGACCATCGGGATCCTTGGGATCACCCTGCCGCTGATCCTGTTGGCCGGCTCATTTCTGTTCGGAGATTGCAAAGAGGTCCAGATGTCCATCAGCACCTATTATTACACCAACATGAGGAACATCTTCGTAGGGTTCAACTGCGCGGTTGCCCTCTTCCTTTTCGCCTATAGGGGGCACGACTGGATGGATAACATTGCCGGCTACCTGGGCTGTATAGTCGTCCTCGGAGTAGCCTTCCTGCCCTGCACCATCAGCACTCCTGATCAGCCTTGCCTGATTCCGGTTGCGGCGCAGAATCCACTGGTGGGCAGGCTGCACAACTTAAGTGCACTATTGTATTTCATCATCCTGATCGTCTACTCTCTGCTCCTTTTTCCCAAGACGCATATTGACAGGGTGACCGGTGAAAAGATGTTTATGGGGCGACAGAAGAAGAAGCGGAACGTGGTCTACTACATCTGCGGCAGCATTATGACGACATCACTGCTCCTGATCATTGCCTACATGTGGTTCCTGAGTATTCTTTACCCCGGCCTGAAACGCTTCGACCCGGTCTTCTGGCTGGAATCCATCGTGCTGTTTTCATTCGGAATCTCTTGGCTGACAAAGGGTCAGTTGTTCTTCAGGGACGAGAATTACAGAAGGGGACCGTAGCTATTTCTTATCTTCAACAGACCATTCCATCCACCCTATGCTTACCATACTCGGACCAGCTAAAACCATCAACAGATCTCCACACGGAGTAACAGACCTCCATTGTTCCCCACAATACCTTGACCAGGCCGAAGAGCTTGTGGACCAGCTTCGGCAATATTCCATTTCTCAGCTAAAAAGCATGATGAAGGTGAGCGATAAACTGGCCACATTGACTTTTGAAAGATATGCCGCCTGGCGTAGTTCTTATTCTGCAGACGAAGGCCTATCTCTTCAAGTCTGGTACCCACTGCTTGTTGTCTTTGATACCGGTAAAAGTAGAGTGAATATACCCCAAAAAGATGGACGGCAAGTTAAGCTACTAAAAGTAGTAAATTGCCATGATGATGCGGGCTGCCGGTCTTCGTGCCAAAAGGAGAAGGAAGTTCAAGGTTACAACCGACTCGAAACACAATTATCCAGTGGCACCCAATTTGTTGAACAGGAAGTTCCGGGCCACCAGGCCGGGTGAAGTCTGGGTTTCAGACATCACCTACGTGCGCACCAAGGCTGGTTGGATGTATCTGACTGTAATCATCGACCTCCATGACCGCAAGGTGATTGGCTGGTCGATGAGTAAGAGTCTTTCTACGGAGGAAACGATCATTCCAGCCTGGATCATGGCCATATGGAACCGACCCATTACCCAAGAACTTATATTCCACTCTGATCGGGGAACCCAGTATGCCTGCAATGAGTTCACAAAGATCCTGAAAGCAAATAAATTGATTTCCCAGAGTATGAGCAGAAAAGGTAATTGCTGGGATAATGCCGTGGCTGAGAGCTTCTTCAAGACTATTAAAGTAGAATGGATATATAACCAAAATTTCATAAACCAAGAGCAAGCTCAGCTTTCAATATTTGAATGGATTGAAAGCTGGTATAACCGTCGCCGAAGGCACTCAGCAATAGGGTACCAAACAATAGAGGAGTTTGAGAAAAATAATTATAAATTTAAAACCGCAGCCTAGCTTAACTGAGCGTCCGAATTAATGGGGTAGATCCAGATCGCATATGTCCTGAAAAAGGATGACCTTGAAAAGGCCATGACCTGCCTTGAAAAAGCCCTCATGGAATATCCCGGCAGAACTCTGTCATCCTGAACTTGCCTGCCCTGACGGAGGTCAGAGTTTCAGGATCTAGCCGCCAAGATCTGCCCCGGAAAAATTTGCGAGCTTCCGGCATTGATTAGCACGTCGCTGAATTTTGTGCTTGCGTCATTGTTAAAACGTCGCTGCTTTTTGCCAGTTGGCAAAAAAAGGCCTCTCTTTTAACAATGTCTCCAGTGCATTTGAAAATTTTGAGCGCTTGCATATTCTTGCCCTGATTCCGGACACCTTCCACGGAACTGTTCTCAATAATTACCAGCATTCATCAAGTACGTATATCCTTAATATCAGGGTTTAACATATATACATCGAAATGTGAATCATTCGTGGAAAAAAATCCATTTCCCGTATCAGATATTGAAATAATGTCTAACTTAAAGGTGGATATAACCCCATTTGGCAACAATAACAATATGAATATTAGCTAAAAAAGGATTAACAGTGGGTAAAATGATTCCATTTCTAATTATCCTTTCCATATTAATAGGATTATCATCCTGCAATAGCGGAAACAAAAAGAACATCCGGTTAATACCCTTCGACATTCACGTGAAATGTCCAGTATAGACAATCAGTTTGTGATTAGAGAAAATCAGGATATTATGTACAGTCATGCCGTGGTGGATATATCAGAAGGAGCAACCTTAATTAACCCGGCCTGGGATGTATATTCTTCCATTCAAGTGATTGACGAAAACCAATACACCATTGCAGTAGTATATCCGGGCAAAAGTGTAACTATTACTAAAGAAATGGTGGCACTGGGCGACCATGTTTTTCTTAACATCCGTACCGGTGTGAGAACGTTGGACGAAACCCGAAAACGCTTAATTGGCCGTATGAATGAAGCAACACAACCGAAGTATTACTTTGGGACAAAAGATGAAGTAGATTCTATAAACTTCTTAATTGCTATAGCTGGAGGATGGGCAGGTTGGGCATGAAAGGAACAATCAAAACCAGCAATGGTTCTATATATATGAAGTCGCTGCTGGAGAGCGAGACGATGTTCCAAAATCTCCTGGATTATATTCCAGGAGTATCGATACAGGGATATATGGCGGATGGTATCGTACGTTACTGGAACAAGGCCAGCGAAGAGGTCTATGGCTACACGGCAGAAGAGGCGATCGGCCGGAATCTGGAAGACCTGATAATCCCACCAGAGATTAAACCCAACTTTAAACAAGCTCTTGAACTGGGAGCAAAGGGCACCAAGTCTGGGGAGTTCATACCTCCCGGCGAACTCATGCTATTGCATAAGAACGGTTCCCTGGTTCCCGTATATTCCATCCATACGGCTGTCTGTCTGGATGGCGATCCCCCTTTAATGTTCTGCATAGACGTTGACCTGTCTGAGCGCAAACGAATAGAGGAGGCGCTGCGAAAGGTTCACAAAGAATTGGAGCGACGTGTAGAAGAGCGAACTGCTGAACTCGCGAATGTAAACGATAAACTAAAGAGAGAAATAGAAGAACACAGGCTCGTGGAGGAGTCACTGCGTGAGAGCGAGAAACGCTATTCTCTGGCGACTACTGCAGGTTGTGTGGGCGTCTGGGATTGGAACCTCGAGACAAACGAGATCTATATCGATCCTATGTTGAAAACCATCCTTGGTTACGAGGATCACGAAATCCGAAACCATATTGACGATTGGGGCAAACGGGTGTATCCAGCAGACCGAGAGCGAGTGATGGCCGAGGCAACAAAACATCTCGAAAATGCGTCTCCCCATTACGAAATCGAACACCGTATGCTACACAAGGATGGAAGCATTCGTTGGTTCCTCGCTCGGGGCACGGCCATGCGGGACAAAACCGGGAATCCCTATCGCATGCTCGGAACCGACATGGACATCACTAAGCACATGCGTATAGATGAGGAGTTGAAGAGGAGCGAAACCCGACTGACTGAGGCACAACACGCCGCTCATCTCGGTGGATGGGAATGGAACATTGTCAAACATGAGGTGCATTGGTCAACCGAATTATATAGAATTTTGGATGTTGATCCGGATGAATTCAAGCCATCTAAGGATACGTTCATCAAGCGTGTGCATCCGGACGATCGGTGTTATCTCGAAGAGTGCATGTCGGCAACCCTCTCGAACAAGAAACCTTTCTCGGTTGACCACCGCATCATCCTGCCGTCCGGTACTATTCGATTCCTCCATAGCGAGATAAGGATGGAGTGTGATGCATCAAACAAACCGGTGCGTCTGCTTGGCATTGCCCAGGACATTACGGAACGCAAGCGGGCTGAGGAGGTGCTGCGTAAATCCTACGCTGAGATCAAGCAACTCAAAGACCGCCTCAAGGCAGAGAGTGACTATTTGAAGAAGGAGGTTAAGATTACCCACAGCCATTATGAAATTGTCGGAGAAAGTGAGGCGATAAAAAAGGTTCTTCGCCAGATAGAACAGGTTGCCACGACCGAATCGTTGGTACTCATCACCGGCAAAACAGGCACGGGAAAAGAATTGGTTGTCCGGAAAATTCACAATCTCAGCAAGTGTAAAGACAGGATAATGGTGAAAGTCGATTGCGCTTCCCTGCCCTCGACTTTAATAGAAAGCGAACTGTTCGGCAGACAAAAAGGGGCCTATACCGGGGCATTGACCAGTCAGGTAGGACGTTTTGAAGTGGCGGATGGTTCCACCATCTTTCTGGACGAGATTGGTGAGCTGTCAATGGAGTTGCAGGCCAAACTGCTGCGGGTGCTCCAGGATGGCGAGTTCGAACGGCTCGGCAGCCCGAAAACAATACGGATCAATACACGGGTGATTGCCGCAACTAACCTCGACCTGTACGAGGAGATGCGAAAGGGGAACTTCCGGGAAGACCTCTACTATCGCCTGAATGTCTTTCATATTGAAGTTCCTCCGCTGCTGGAACGGTTGGACGACATTCCCCTGCTGGTTTGTACCTTTGTCAACGAGTTCGCTGAAAAGATGGGCAAACAGATCCAAACAGTGCCCGGAAGAACCATGGAAGCTCTACAGCGGTATCACTGGCCGGGAAACATCAGGGAGTTGCGGAATGTTATTGAACATGCCGTTATCATCAGCACCGGCAATACACTAGAAGTGCATTTACCGAAAAATCCGAAAGGCGTCACTTCCCGAATTTCTACACTGGAGGATGCCGAGCGTCAGCACATTATCAAAGTACTGGACAGGACCAACTGGTGTATTAAAGGTCCTCATGGTGCTGCTGAACTATTGGGCTTGAACCCCTCCACCTTGTACACCAAGATGAACAAGCTGGGCATTCCCACGAGTCGAAACAAGGACGCAATACCGACCTAAGGTCGTAATACCGACCTTTTCTGCAAATATCCCATTCCTTCTACATTTCCCTACATAAACTTAACCTCGTGTATTTCAGTAGGTTGTCATTGTGAAAGCCGATAGGTACCAGGTGGTATAATTGTTGCATTTGTTTTTGAGCCATGATAATTTCGTTTACAAAAATCGATCTGTTGCCCGGAAAACAACAGGTAGTTGTGGACATCCTCCGGTCAGTAATAGGTCCAACCCGGTTAAGATCCGGTTGTATGGATTGCTCTGTTTACACAGACCAGGGAGAAGGGCAAACGATTCTATACTTTGAACAGTGGCAATCACGGGAATTCCTGGATAGACATATCCGATCCGAACTCTACTTTCGGGTGTTGAGCGCTATGGAGCTTGCCAGGGAGCCGCCGGAAATGTACTTCCATGAGGTTTCTGAGACGAGAGGTCTGGAATATGTCGAAGCATTGAGATAAATTATATTTAATAATAACAAAATAAATAAATCATGAAAAGAATTTTATCTTTAATTATCGTGTCCCATTTTATTTTTACTACGCTACAAATACAAGCTCAGGCAGATATAAAAGCATACGATGTAGACACAACTGAAATTTCACATCACGACCTTGCCCAGGCAGCGGCCAACCCAATTGCCAATATGATTAGTTTACCAATGCAATTCAACTTCAATTTTGGTATTGGTGATTACAACCGCGAGTCAACTAACTTACAGCTTCAGCCGGTAATTCCTTTTAGATTGACAGATAAATGGAATGTGATAAATCGGATAATTATTCCTTTAATACAGAAACCTCACGATGCAGAAACAGGAAGCGATTATGGAATAGGCAATATAAATTATTTTATGTTCTTTGTCCCCCCGGCATTGGGTAAAGGCAAAGCGAAATTCATGTATGGTTTCGGACCCGTTTTTAATATTCCAACATCCTCCGCCCCTGAATTTGGTGGTCCTGCATTTGGCTTAGGCCCCGGTATTGTCGCTCTTATGATGAGCAAACATTGGGTATTTGGAGTAACTGCTAGCGAGATGTGGTCATACAATAATGCACAACAGGATTTGAATTCCTTTTTTGGTCAGTATTTTATTGTATGGAACATCAAAAAGGGATGGTTTGTGAATTCCGCTCCGACCATAACAGCCAACTTTAATGCAGAAGCAGGAGAGCAGTGGACAGTTCCTGTAGGTATAGGTGGTGGCAGAATAATAAAAACAAAAACTATACCAATGAAATTAATGGTGCAAGCTTACGATAATGTTGTAAAACCAACAGGAGCAGCTGACTGGACTTTAACATTTATGTGTGTATTGATGTTTCCCTAAATACTAACAACAAATGCTAATAATGTAGGGGGCGTAAACTACCCGGTGCGACAATAACAATATGAATATTAACCACAAAAAGAGGAATATCATGAATAAAATAATTAAATTTTTAATTACCCCTTCTATTTTTTTTATAACTGTCACTTTATTATGGTTTGTAGCCGGTTGTTCATCAGTCGTCGGAAAAAATACCGGAGAACTATCCAATGAAACCAACCCGCTTCCTTCATGGAATAAGAGCAATACAAAATCATCCATAATTGATTTTGTAGAGGCTGTAACCAATGAAAACAGTGAGTATTTTATTCCTGTGGCTGACCGCATAGCCACTTTCGACAATGATGGCACACTTTGGAGTGAGCAACCAACCTATTTCCAATTGTTTTTTGCTATGGATCGTATTAAGGAATTAGCGCCACAACATCCCGAATGGAAAAATGAACAACCATTTAAAGCTGTGCTGGAAAATGATATGAAAGCTTTGGCTGCATCAGGTTATGAGGGTCTGATTAAATTGTCAAAGGTTACCCATGCGGGTATGACCACCAACGATTTTAAAACAGCAGTAAAAAATTGGGTTGCTAATACAAAGCATCCGGCCAAAAACAGATATTATACCGATTTTGTTTATCAGCCTATGTTGGAACTGTTGGATTATTTGCGTGCAAACGGTTTTAAAACTTATATTGTTTCGGGCGGGACCGTTGATTTTATACGGGCAATTTTTACTGATATTTACGGCATTCCTTCTGAACAAATTATTGGAAGTACAATTAAAACTAAGTTTGATTTTAATAATGGCAACCCTGTAATAAAAAGGCTTCCTGAACTAGATTTTATTGATGACAAAGAAGGAAAACCATTGAACATAAATAAGATTATCGGGAAAAAGCCCATATTCAGTGTAGGTAATTCTGACGGTGACCTCGCTATGATGCAGTGGACAGCCTCGAACAGTTATAAGAGTTTTATGCTATATGTTCACCATACCGATTCCGTTCGTGAGTGGGCTTACGACAGGGAATCGCATATCGGCCGGTTAGACAAAGGACTCGATGAGGCGGCCGAAAAAAGTTGGACAGTTATTGACATGAAAAATGATTGGAAAGTCATATATCCATTTGAATTAGCGGAATAATAACAAAACACCAACACGCGTTGGCAACAATAAAAATATGAATATTAACAACTAAAAAAGGATTAACATGAATAAAATGATTCAATTTCTAATTATCCTTTCCGTATTAATAGGATTATCATCCTGCAATAGCGGAAACAAAAAGAACAATCCGGTAGAAACAACAAAAAAAGCCATTAAGGTTACCGAGGCAAACTTTACGATTGCCGAAACCGACAAATACATGTCTGAGCATGCTAAAGAACATCCGGTTAATACCTTTCGACATTCACGTGAAATGTCCAGTATAGACAATCAGTTTGTGATTAGAGAAAATCAGGATATTATGTACAGTCATGCCGTAGTGGATATATCAGAAGGAGCAACTTTAATTAACCCGGCCTGGGATGTATATTCTTCTATTCAAGTGATTGACGAAAACCAATACACCATTGCAGTAGTATATTCGGGTGATAGTGTTACTATTACTAAAGAAATGGTGGCACTGGGTGACCATGTTTTTCTGAACATCCGTACCGGTGTGAGAACTTTGGACGAAAAAGGATACAAAGAAGCGCATCAACATCAAGACAACTATGAAATCAAAGCCAACTCAGCAAAGCCATATAAACCTAAGGGCTTTGAACAAAAAACCTTGGACGAAACCCGAAAACGCTTAATTGGCCGTATGAGTGAAGCAACACAACCGAAGTATTACTTTGGTACAAAAGATGAAGTAGATACTTTAAACTTCTTAATTGCTTCAGCTGGAGGATGGGCAGGTTTGCCAATAAAAGATGCTACCTATATCAATATTGAGCCTGGTGGAGAAGCAAAATCGGGAAAATGTTCTTCTATTACAATTCCGGTACCTCCCTTGCAATTTGATAAAGGCGCCTTTTTCTCCATAACAACTTATGATAGACAAGGCTGGATTGTAAAAGAAAATTTTGCTCTTAACAATATACAAGCAGAAGCCAATAAAGACGGGACTTATACTTTTCACTTCAACTGCCCGGATAAAATTAATAATATTGATGTTGTAGACGATTGGACTATGATTATTAGACTCTACATACCTAATAGCGATGAGGAAATATTGGAATATATCAAAAAGGTTAATGAAACTATTAAAATGGAATGGACAAAAAATAACCTTTGAATATCATTAGTAATAATAATTTAAAAACTTAAATACAATGAAAAAATATCTTACAGCACTTTGGGTTTCATTTTTAATGTTCGTAATGATTTCATGTGGTATATCACAAGAATCTGAAACGAAAAACAAGAATGAAGAAATGAAAGTAACATCAAAAACATTCATAAGAGCTGAAACTGACAGGATGTTCAATGATGTGACTAAATTAGCAGGAGGTATAAACAAATTCTTTCATTTTAGAGATATAACTCCCTTAGATAAACAAACAGTAATCAGAATGAATCGGGATGTACTCTATTCAGGAGGAGTTGTTAATGTAGAGAAAGGTGCGACAATTGTATTTCCTGAAATGCCTGATGACAGATATGCTTCTGTTTATATCGTTGACAATGACCATTATGTACCTTATGTCATCTATGAGCCTGGTGAGCATAAATTACCACAAGATACCAGGTATTTACTATTAGCCGTTCGTATCCAGTTGTTTAACCCTAATGATTCTAGTGAAATATCTATGTTAAACAATTTACAAGACCAATTCATCATCAAAGCAAACAGCAGTGAAGAGTTTCCTGGTTTTGCGTGGGATACAAATTCATTGGACTCATTACGTGCAATCTATAATACTGAATTTGCAAAATATGACAGATATCCTTCCGATTGGCAAGGGCCGAGAGGTAAAGTAAATGAACAAACCCGTCATTTAGCTGCTGCCGGAGCCTGGGGTTTATTTCCCGAATGGGATGCTATTTACATCAATTTTAATAAGGAAAATCTTTCAGGAGAAAAATGTTATTGGGCTACCTATGATATTCCAGAAAACAAAGGGTTTTGGTCAATTACCATTTATGGGTCAGACGGATACATGAAAGACGAAAATAGTGTATTGAATGCATCGAATGTTAATCTCAATCCTGATGGAACCTTTACATTACATTTTGGTTCAAAAGAGAGTTGCCCAGATGCTAAAAACAGATTAGATATTACTGATGGTTGGAACTTCTTAATGCGGGTCTACCTTCCTGGAGAATCAGTTCTAAATAATTCCTATAAACTTCCTGATGTAGTCCCTCTGATGTACTCAAAATAATATAGGAAAAGTCGGGATAAAAATCCCTTTCCGGTTCAGGAAAACATTACAAGAATCTGGGATGCTGTACATCTTTGTAAGATTCGCTGCGATCGCTTGGATTTTCTGCGCGAGGGCCAAAGTTTCGAAGGACCGGTCTTTGCTTTTTTTAAAAAGTAGAGTGCTCGACAGGGCGTGCTTTTTGAAATGGGCAAATCGGGCAGAGAAACTTCTTTTTCTTCGGATATTTCGGACTAGCTGATTAGGGGAAGCTTACAACACCACCTTGCCCTGCACACCTTTATTAATCTGATTTTTTCGAAGTGCCGATTGGTACTCATACGGGGTGATCCCTTCAATTTTTTTAAATACTTTGCTAAAATGATAGCGATTATGGAACCCGCACAATTGGAATGTTTCTGAAATGGAATACTCCCTTAGAAGCTTCTTCGAATGCCCTACTCTACTATATGTCAGGTATTCGTGAAAAGTTTTACCATAGGTTTCCTTGAAATTATGGGTGACGAATGATGGGCTTCGCCCAATAAATTTGGCAGCCGATTTCACATTAATGGGTTTATCCAGGTTCTCTTCTATATACTTTTTCAAGTAATACTCTGGCTGGACTTTTTTAAGTTCTATTAGTCTGTTTCTAAGTATTATTTCAGAGAATTTTTGAAATAGTTCAGAGATCAGCACGAGCTTCTCTTTCCTAATAATACTCATGGAGTTATAGCTTCTTTCAAGTTCATTTATTCTTGAATGCTCATGTAGCTGGCATTTATTTGCAATAATTTCAAAATCATCTTCTGCTCTTACCTGTCCGAAGTGCAAATATCCAACCAGTAAATCTTCAATGAATAATGGAAGAAACATTTCATATAAGCCATTATAGCACATGTATAAAAGCGGCTTCTTCTTTTCACTAGCCTCTTTGAACTTTTCACGGTCACAGGCGATACATTTGTGTTTCATTTCAAGTTGAATGAGTTTACAGTAATCCTGATAATCGCCAATATTACCGGCAATCTCGTTGGTATATTGCTCATCACCAATTGCATAAATAAAAGATGTCCTGATTGCAAATAGATTCGATAGCAAATCCATCATCTTTTTGATTTCATCCACCTCTATCAATAATTCTTCTTTATACATTTCCACCAACATTTAATGAATGATAATAATTCCTGGATCTTCCGGATGCATAGTTGCGTTTTTACAAATATATCAATGATTTTGCCTGATTAGATATCTCTTTTGCGTTTTTGGACATTGACTATCCTTTGCCTATTGTATAAAATTGCATCAATGGGGCTAGATCAGTTTTACTCCATTACAAAACAATACAAGAACTATAGAATCTAAAAAAAGGAGGTTAATATGCCAGGACCAGGAGCTTATTGGTTTGGAGATGAAGAAATGGAAGCTGTAATGGAAGTAATGCAAGGGGGAAACCTTTTTCGTTATGGAGATGAAAATGATCCTAAATTCCTTCATAAAGTATCCACATTAGAAACAGAATTTGCTAAATACTGTGAAATAAATCATGCATTGGCAACATCATCAGGGACATCAGCATTGCTTGTTTCCCTGATAGCTTCAGGACTTAAGCCGGGTGATGAAATTATTGTGCCTGCATATACATTTGTAGCCACGTATTCATCATGTATTTTTGCGGGTATAGTTCCTGTATTGGCTGAAATTGATGAGAGTCTTTCATTAGACCCAGATGATATTGAACGTAAAATTACTTCACGGACAAAGGCAATTATGCCTGTTCATATGTTAGGCAATCCATGTAATATGGATTGGATAATGGAAATTGCCAGAAAGCACAATCTTCTGGTTCTGGAAGATAGCTGCCAGGCTGCCGGAGCTTCATATAAAGGTAAAAAAGTAGGGACCATTGGCCATATGGGGGCTTTCTCTCTTAACATATTTAAAACGATTAATAGCGGCGATGGCGGGTTGGTTGTTACAAACGACCACAAGTTATATGAAACTGCATTTGGCGTGCATGATCAGGGGCATAAACCAAACCGGTTTGGAGTTGAAGTCGGAACACGCAGTGTGCTTGGTTTAAACTTTAGGATCAATGAAATTACAGCCGCCGTTGGTCTTGCCCAGTTAAATAAATTAGACAGGATAGTTGGTACATTGCGTGAAAAAAGGAGCAAGTTGAAAAACCTTATTTCAGAAGCCAAAGGTTTTAAATTCAGGATATTGAATGATTCTGAAGGAGATACTGCGACGCTGTGTACTGTTATCTTCGATACCCGCGAGCAAGCTGTAAAAGTTACTAAGGCATTGGGGTCGAAAACTATAGATCAGAGTGGTTGGCATGTATATGCAAACATGGAGCATGTATTAAGTCATTTGAAAGAAGTTGGCCAGCCATACACCAAAGGTTCTTATCCTAAAACCGATGATATTCTTAGCCGTGCAATGAATATCAGTATTGGTGTGGTTGACAGTGGGCTTGGTGCCGGATGGGGAATCAACATTAACTCAACTGATGCCGAGATTGAAGCAGCAGCGGAACAGTTTTGTGAAGCTTGTAAATAGGTTTTGTTGTAGTAGGTTTTGTTTGTAGTAAGTTTCGATGGGAGGGGAGTTACTCATCTCCCCTCCTGTTGATATCTCTACGAGGAGACAATATTTATTTTCTAAAATAATTCACCATGTCAAAAAAAGAGATAAGGGTCGCTCTGATTGGCCATCAATTTATGGGGATTGCCCATTCAAATGCATATCGTAATGCAGGAATGTGGGCAGATATTCCGGCAAAAATCACCTTGAAATGCCTGTGTGCAAAAGACAGCCTCGAGAATTTGAAAGAATTTGCAAACAAATACGGCTGGGAAGAATGTGAAACCGACTGGCGTAAAGTTGTATCACGAGAAGATATAGACTTAATCAGTATTGCAACTCCCAATTACCTTCACAAAGAAATTGCCATTGAGGCAGCCAAAAACGGAAAACATGTGCTTTGCGAAAAACCGTTAGCCAATAATCTGGAAGAAGCACGGGAAATGCTCAATGCTGTTGAAAAAGCTGGAGTGAAACATTGTTGTGGCTATTCATATCGGTTTACACCATCGCTTGCCCTTGCCCGGCAACTGGTTCAGGAAGGAAGGATAGGAAGGATATACCATGTTTTTGTTCGCTATGCACAGGATTGGATAACCGACCCAAATTTTGGAATGGTTTGGCGTTTTGATAAAAAAATTGCAGGTTCAGGTCCTCTTGGTGATTTAAGTGCCCACTCTATCGATGCAACACGTTTTGTGACAGGATTAGATTTCAATGAAGTAGCAGGCAATCTGCAAACATTAATCAAAGAGCGCCCGATGGATAGTGATAACCCTGATGGACCAAAAGGGACTGTTACAGTTGACGATGTGGCACAGTTCCTGGTTAACTTTGAAGGGGGAGCAACTGGATGCTTTGAGTCAACACGACTTGCAACCGGCCGTAAAAATTACAATACCATTGAAGTAAACGGTGATAAAGGATCGTTGGTTTGGAATTTTGAAGATCAGAATTATTTAATGTTTTATGATAACACATTGTCGCCTGAAGAAGCTGGTTTCAGGAAAATAAATGTTACACATGATGTACATCCGTACAATGGTGGTTGGTGGCCTCAGGGGCATGGAATAGGCTATGCCGATTCGTTTGTGATCGAAATTGCAGCCTTTATCCGTTCGATTATTGAAGACAGGCCTTTTAGCCCTGATTTTGAAGATGGGGTAAAATGCCAGAAGGTATTAGAGGCCATCGAGCAATCTGCCAAACAACGCATTTGGGTGGGAATCAAATAAAAGCACTAATCGAAACTATTAAAGGAGAAAAATAAGAATGGCTGCAACCACTACTCAATCAGAAGTCAAACTAAAGCGTGTACTATCCCTCAGCGACCTGATTATTTATGGCATCATCCTGATACAGCCCGTTGCTGCTTTGCCTCTGTTCGGGCATGCTAATAATATTTCAAAAGGTCATGCAGTTACAACCATACTTGTAGCAATGGTTGCAATGATTTTTACAGCAATCAGTTATGGGCGGATGGCTAACCGTTACCCGGAGGCAGGTTCAGCCTATACGTACGTGGGCAAAGGGATCAATCCTTACCTGGGTTTTGTTGCGGGGTGGTCCATGTTTATGGACTATATGTTTATTCCCATCCTGTGTGTAATTTTTACCAGTATTGCGGCCAACCATTTGTTGCCGATTATCCCCTATCATTTTTGGATATTTTTCTTTGTGGGTGGTTTTACCATGCTTAATTTAAGGGGGATTAGAGTTGCATCGCGAACTAACTGGGTTCTAATTATTGTTATGAGTGTGGTAGTATTTTATTTTATGGCAGCTGCCATCCGTTATGTTTTTTTGAAAGAGGGGATTGGGGGATTATTATCATCGCGCCCATTCTATAATTCCGAATCGTTTTCATTTGGGGCAATTGGCTCTGCAACTGCATTGGCAGCATTAACTTATATCGGTTTTGACGGGTTGACAACCCTTTCTGAAGAAGTGAAAAATCCAAGGCGAAATGTGTTGATAGCCGCTGTATTGACGTGTGTGATAACTGGTATTTGGAGCGGGGCACAAATATACCTGGCGCAGATCTCATGGCCTGACTGGGCCTCATTCACCCAAGGAATTACTGATGTAGCTGCAAAAAACAATGCTTTGGATACAGCTATCATGTCGGTTGCCAATCGTGTGGGAGGGCCTCTGTTGGATGCTTCTCTGTCAATTACCCTCCTTGTCGGTAGTATCGGCTCGGGAATTACCGGACAACTTGGTGCTGCCAGGTTGCTTTATGGAATGGGGCGCGACAGCGTGATACCCAAAAAGATATTCGGGCATCTAAGTAAAAAAAGCGCAACTCCCAGTTATAATGTATTGTTTATAGGCGGTTTGGCTTTATTAGGTGCGTTGTTACTTAACTACGAAGAGTGTGCCCGACTGATTAATTTTGGTGCTTTTTTCGCATTCATGGGTGTAAATATTGCCTCAATGCGTGAGTATTTTTTTAAATCGAAGGATAAGTCAGTAAAAAGCTTCCTGCGGAATTTCCTGCCTCCCGCAATTGGATTTGCTATTTGCCTGATCATCTGGCTAAACTTACCTTTAAAAACCTTCATTATTGGTGGAGGATGGATGCTGGCGGGAATCATATACCTGGCTATTCGTACCAAAGGTTTTCGTAAAGCAACTGTGATGATGGATTTTTCAAATACATAAAATCGGTCCCTAAGCAAAACATATTTAAAAATGAAATTTTTTAAAAAAACAATCATCCCATTCATGATTACGATAATCATGGGATCTTTATCCAATACAAGCCTCGCGCAAAACCGCCCCCCCCCTTATAGAGAACCTTCATATCCGATTGAACAAAGGATTGAAGACCTCCTGTCCAGAATGACATTAAAAGAGAAAGTAGGACAGATGAATATTCCCTGCATGTATAAAAAACGGATTGGCTGGGGACTTGATGCCGGAGAAATCTCGCTTCATAAGCATATGACTTTGGAAGAGCGGCAAACACAAATGGAAGGATGCCGGAAATTTGCTCGTGGCAACCACAACGACCAAATTGGTCCGGGAGGCGGATTCTTCACCCTTGCCGACAGGGTTATTTATGAAGGTACCCGGAAACAAGCTGAGTTTTTCAATGAACTTCAGGAGATTGCAATCAATGAATCCCGTTTAGGGATACCAGTACTACAAATAGAAGAAGGCACCCATGGATTTATGTGTGCCGGCGGGACTATCTTTCCCGAAGGTTTGGCAATTGGCAGTAGCTGGAACATGGGGCTGGTTAAACGAATATACCAGGCAACTGCAAAAGAAGGGAGGGCAACCGGTGCACACATGCTTTGCACCATTGTGATTGAGCCCAACAGGGATCCACGCCTGGGGCGGAACCAGGAAGGTTATTCCGAAGATACCTATATGTGCTCGAAAATTGCAGGGAATATTGTTACTGCAATGCAGGGATATGATGTATCAGGAAAAGACAAGGTGGTAGCTGCCCTCTGCCACTACCCGGGACAAAGCGAACCGTTAAGCGGTCTGGAAAGGGGGGCATTGGAAATATCGGAGAGGAAACTCAGGGAAGTATTCCTCCCCCCCTGGGAAACCGGAATTAAAAAATTTGGCGCACTTGCTGTAATGGCAACATACCCTGCAATTGACGGCGTAACAGTTCATAGTTCGGGAAAAATATTGAAAAAGATATTGAGAGAAGAACTTGGATTCGAAGGTATTGTCCTTAGCGAAGGGAGGGGCATTAGCACCATCATTGACGAACAGATGGCAACTACGCAAAAAGAAGCCGGTCAGATTGCAGCAACAGCTGGTGTTGACGTTGGTATCTCCATGGAAGATGCATACCTGGGCGCGTTGGTCGAAAGTGTGGAAGAAGGTATAGTACCAATGAGAACCATAGATGATGCGGTACGCCACATCCTGAACGTAAAATTCAAACTGGGGTTATTTGAAGATCCGTTTGTCAACCCCGATTATGCCGAAAAAGTGGTACACTCGGAGGAACACCAAATGCTTGCACTTGAAGCTGCCCGGGAAGGAATCGTGCTATTAAAAAACGAAAATGGTTTATTACCACTTAGCAAAAGTATAAAATCAATAGCAGTAATTGGGCCTAATGCCAACGAAGGTGACGACCAAATTGGCGACTACATTCCACACCACATACCACAAGAAATTATTACTGTCCTTAAAGGGATCCAAAACAAAGTTTCGTCCAAAACGAAAGTTAGTTATGTTAAAGGCTG
Organism: Bacteroidales bacterium; assembly: GCA_023138875.1. Lineage (GTDB taxonomy): Bacteria > Bacteroidota > Bacteroidia > Bacteroidales. The sequence goes on along the minus strand of JAGLOO010000055.1, from coordinate 12,072 downwards.
CAATGTAATTGGCAACGACCTTAATGAAATTGGAAAAGCAAAGATTGCAGCAAAAAAAGCAGATATTGCAATTGTGGTTATTGGAGAAAAAGGGAATGCAACCAACGGAGAAGGAAAGGATGTGGCAAGCCTCGATTTGACCGGTCTCCAGCAAGAACTGTTAGAGGCTGTTCACTCCTCAGGCACGCCCACTATTGTAGTGCTCATAAACGGACGTCCGCTGTCAACCCGTTGGGCTGCCGAACAAATTCCTGCCATAGTTGAAGCATGGATGTGCGGCGAGCAAGGCGGGAATGCTGTGGCCGATGTTCTTTTTGGCGACTATAACCCCAGCGGAAAACTGCCTATAACTATCCCCCGCCATTCAGGGCAATTACCAGCCTTTTATAACCATTCGAAAAGCAAGAGGAGCAAATATATTGATATGCCCGCTACCCCACTCTACCATTTTGGACATGGATTAAGCTATACAAGTTTTGAATACAGCAATCTGAAAATAACACCATCAGACATCATGCACGGCGGGAATGTGCAAGTTACCCTGGATGTGAAAAACACTGGCAAACGTGAAGGCAAAGAGGTTGTACAGCTCTACATAAAAGATGTAGTAAGCAGTGTAACTACTCCAATAAAACAGCTCAGAGGGTTCGAAAAAACAGACCTGAAGCCGGGGGAAGAGAAATCGGTATCGTTTACCCTCAGGCCCGAAGATTTATCTCTGCTTGACAGGAACATGAAATGGATAGTCGAGCCCGGTAAGTTTATTGTAATGGCTGGAAGTTCTTCAGCCGATATCAGGCTGGAGGGAAGCTTTGATGTGAATAAATAAAAAATATGTCATGAAAAAGGTGAAATCTAAACCATACAAACTGCTGGCCATCTCCTTGATACTCTCTTTTACAGGATATCTAAACATGGCTGCAGCTCCTGAAGAGGGACTGTGGGCAGGTGCTGAGAAGGTGCTGATTACCCCGCAAACGCCGATCCCCATGAGCGGTTATGGTTCAAGGAAAGGCCCTTTCAAAGGGATCCATGACGATGTTTTCGCCCGGGTTCTTGTCGTCAGTGATGGTGAAGCCAAGGCAGCAATCATATCAGTTGAGGTTATTGGAATATCAAACTCATTCTGGGGAGAGTGTACCGCACTCATTACAAAAGAGACCGGCATTCCTAAAGAGCACATCCTTTTATCGGCAGTGCATAACCACGGTGGTCCGGCCATACGTGTTTACAACAATGATGAATCACCCGAGGTACTTGCTTATGTAGAGGGACTTAAAAACAAATTGGTGAGTGCCACAAAATCAGCAATTAAGAAGTTGTCTCCGGCAACCATCGGGGCAGGAAAAGGCGAATGCAAAATGAACATCAACCGTGTGGCTCCTGATGGCAAAGGAGGAATGGCTCTGGGACGCAATCCTTATGGGCCCTGCGACCACGAAGTTGGAGTGTTGCGTGTTAACGATAGTAGCGGGAACATCCTGGCGGTTTTGGTAAACTGGCCATGCCACGCAGTCGTTCTCGGTCCAGGAAACAGCCTTATTACAGGCGACTGGCCGGGAGCAGCATCAAATTTCATAGAAAATGAGTTGGGCGAAGGGGTTATCGCTCCCGTCATTGTTGGTGCGTCGGGCGATATTAACCCAATTTATGGCCCGCATATCGACTTTGAAATAACAAGTTCTTACGCTTTTGGCAAAGATGCAATTGGCGAAGACCTGGCTAAAGAGAGCATGCGGATAGTGAAAGGCATAATAACTTCGCCGAAGGGAAATATAAGTGCTCAGCAACGGATTATTTCACTCCCCTTAAAAGAGGAGAAAACAATAAAGGGACAACAACCCGGAGATATCAAAAACGATTCGCTGAAAGTAAGGTTGTCAGCATTAAAAATCGGGAATATTGTTCTGACAGGGGTTTCAGGAGAGGTATTCAACCAGATCAGTGTAAAAATGAGGGCACAATCGCCTTACACCAATACATTTATGGTAACCCACTGCAACGGGAGTTGTGGGTACCTTGTTACTGAAGATGCTTATGACATTGGCGGTTACGAGGTAAGGTCAACCCGGGTACAAACCAGTGCTGAAAAAGCAATTATTGAAACCCTGCTCGACATGATAGCTGAATTGTAATTATGCAAATCACCACAGGTGGTTTTTTATGTGGGGTTCATAAAGGAGGTTTATAAAAATAAAGTTAAAGTGATAAAATCTAAGAAAATAAGAGTAACTCATGTCTTAATCTTTGCCATATTATTGACCTCCTGCAATAGTACACAACAAAACACGATTACCGGTGAAACAGATCTGGAGACAGGTTTTAAAAACCCTCCAACATCTGTACGCCCGTGGGCATATTGGGTATGGACAAATGGTAATGTCAATTTTTTACAACTAACGAAAGACCTGGAAGAAATAAAAGCCAAAGGCATGGGTGGGTTTGATATTTTCGATATTGGCGAGCGTTTTCCCGAAAAAGGGTCAATTCCTGCCGGACCGGCTTTCCTTGGGGAAGAATCACTCAAAGCCATCCATCATGTGATGAACGAGGCCAAGCGATTAGATTTAGGACTTGGTCTGATTACTTCAAGTAGTTGGAATGCCGGAGGTTCATGGGTAAGGCCGGAACATGCCAATATGGCTCTATTCTCTTCGGAAAAGGTTGTTGTAAAAGGGCCATCTCGATTTTCCGAAGTACTCCCATTCCCAACTTTCCCTAAAGAAACGCCCACACGCCCGGACGGGATGCCTGTTTATTACAAAGACATTGCTGTATTAGCCCATCCAAATGCAGATGGGAAAATCATAAAAACCCTGTCATCCGTAAAAGATCTAACAGCGCAAATGAATGAGAACGGGCAACTCGTGTGGGATGTACCTGAAGGCGAATGGGCTATTACACGATTCGTTTGTACAAATACTGGCAAAACACTTCATTCTCCCAGTACTAACTCCCATGGACTGGTAATCGACCATTTTAACCCGGAAGCTACGAAGATGCACTTCCAAACAATAATAGATAAACTACAATCAGAAATTGGAAGTTTAGAAAACAGCGCTCTGAAATATCTTTACTTATGCAGTTATGAAGTTTGGGGCATTAGCTGGACCCCAAACTTTCAGCAAGAATTTTTATACCGACGTGGATACAGCATCACTCCTTACCTGCCTGTGCTACTTGGATATAAAATCCAAAACGAAGAGTTTACAAAACGGTTTTACTATGATTTTGAAAAAACAATTTGCGATCTGATAGTAGATGCTCACTATAAAAATGCAACAAAAATATCCAATAAATACGGCCTTCAACTTTGTGCCGAATCGGGCGGACCTGCCCGTGTACCAGTCGAATCATTAAAAGCACTTGGAGCATTAGATATTCCCAGGGGAGAATTTTGGTATAACTCTCCTACTTCCCTTGTAAAAGAAATTGCCAGTGCAGCACATATCTATGGAAGGAAATTGGTCGACCAGGAAGCCTTTCCCAGTTGGAAGATGTGGCAGGAAGGACCGCGTGATTTAAAAACCCTTGCAGACAATGCATTTTGCAACGGGATGAATAAGGTCACATTCCATACCTATCCTCATACCCCCCCGGAAGCAGGAACTCCCGGCTGGGCTTTTTATGCCGGGACACATATTGGCCCAAGCAGGGTTTGGTGGCCTAAAGCGAAACCGTTTATGGATTATCTGTCAAGGAACTGTTACCTCCTTCGCCAGGGGTTATTCGTTGGTGATGTATGCTACTATTATGGCGACCAGGGATTTAACTATGTACCCGATAAGCATATTGACCCATCTCTCGGATTTGGATACGATTATGATGTTGTCAATCCCGAGGTTATCCTAACCCGTATGGAAGCTGAAAACGGTAAAATTGTACTTCCCGATGGTATGAGTTACGAATTGCTGGTACTTCCCGAAAGGGAAGACATGGATCTGGAAGTACTGAAAAAAATTCAACAACTTTTAGAAGGAGGCATCACGGTTGTAGGACCAAAACCAACCAAAACAAACGGGCTGACCAATTACCCGGACAGGGATAAGGAAGTTCGAAAACTAGCCGACGAAATATGGGGAACCTGCGATGGAAACGAGATCAAAGAAAACAGGTACGGTAAAGGGATAGTTATCTGGGGCCGTACACTGCGTGAAATATTGAATGAGAAGGGCATCCCACCTGATTTTAGTTTTATTAGCAACAATAGTGAAACTGAGTTGGATTACATCCACCGAAAAACTGAAAATGAGGATATCTATTTTGTAAGAAATAAAAACAAAACACGGGAAGATGTTAACTGCACTTTCCGGGTTAAAGAGAGAGTTCCTGAATTATGGAATCCCGAAACAGGAATAATACAAAACATACCGGTTTACTTCCAGGTTGAAGGGGGGACAGCCGTTTCGCTAAACCTCGCTCAGGAAGAAGCCGTTTTTGTAGTATTCAGGAAAAATGGAAAAGAAAATGGGAAAACTGAAGTCCTTCATATAACTAATGCAACAAATGAACTTGAAATTACCGGCTCATGGGAGGTTCGTTTTCCGGAAGGCTGGTATGCCCCTGACTCAACAACCTTCCCTGCCCTGTCATCATGGACGGATAACAAAGAAGAAGGAATAAAATACTTCTCTGGAATAGCTGCATATTACAAAGAATTTGAGATCCCTGAGAATTTTATCGCAAAGGATAAACACCTTACCCTTGATTTAGGTGAGGTTCATCTTCTTGCCGATGTGTACTTAAATGGTAAAAACATAGGAATCCTCTGGAAATCGCCCTTTTGTGCAGATATTACACAAGCTGCCAAACCCGGAAAAAACAGCCTGGTTATTGAAGTTGCCAACACCTGGTCAAACAGACTGACAGGCGATGCGAAACTACCTGAAGATAAAAGGCTCACAAGTACCAATATTAAGTATGTTGGAGGACCTCTTATGAAAGGTCACTTGTGGAAAGATGCTCCATTATTAGAGTCAGGTCTGATTGGACCAGTCAGAATTATTTCAGCAAAAAAAGCATTATGAAAAAGATTTTTGTTTCATGCCTAATAGCCTTTTCAATACCTGTAACCTTTTATTCTCAGGAACTTGCGAAACAATACCGGGAGAAATTTCCCGATTCTTAATCCAATCCGCAAAGAACAACATATGGAAATGTAAGCGTACATCGACAAACTATTTCAACCTGACTTTATCAGTATTGATGATAGTATAAACTCGTTGTATCGATGCAGGAAACAACTCGGAAAAGACCTTGGTTACCCTCCCTTAAAAGCTATACAAGGAAAGGTTTCCGGATTTGAAAAAGCAGGTGAAGATAAATACTGTACACTTTACCGCATATGGATTGAGGTTATTGAAGATGTTCACACATATGGAATATTCATGGTTCCAAAGAAGTAAAAAGGGAAAGCCCCGCTTATCATTGCAATGCATGGTGGTGGAGGAAACCCTGAAGCAATATGTGATTTGGATACACGAATAAACTATCATTCGTTCGGACACGAAACAGTGAAAAGAGGATACCTTGTATGGGCGCCCGGTTTAACCATGTTCAGCTGATATGGTGGCGACAAAAGAATCTCGGGAGCGGAGATAAACATATTCGATAAACAGCTCAAACTACTGGGAGGTAGTATTATTGGCCTTGAAATCCATAAGATTATTGAAAGTGCGAGAGCGCTGATCAATGAGCGGCCTGAAATTGATGCGAAAAATGTAGTAATGGCCGGTCTTTCATGGGGTGGATTTTTTACCATGTATACTACGGCATTATGCCCATTCATAAAAGTTGCTGCTCCTTCTGCGTTTTTCAGGGATAGCGAAGCCGACCTGATTGAGACAATGGATATTACTTCGGAAACACAATCAATATACTTATTCAAAGGGTTTGGGCATTTTCAGGCAATCGGACTAATATGTCCCCGTCCATTCATGATTCAGCTTGGTGAGAAGGATGGATTATTTAATGTAGAAGGTGCGGGTATTGAAGTAAAACGCGCTTCTGCCTTTTACAACAAATTAGGGATCTCTGACAGATTCGAATTTCTGATTCATCCGGCCGGGCATGAATTTAACATTGAAAGTATATTCAGCTTTTCGACAAACACCTGAAATAAAGCAACCATTCTGCTTAAAGGGTCTTCAAACAATCCAACCGATTGCTTAATACAACTCTCTGGTAGAGAAACTCATATCCGTAGTATGATAATTTCATGGAAAAGTTTCGCAACTTTACATTTTTTACTTATATTTACCACTGATTCTTCTTAACGCGTTATCTTTAGAATTAGATGCTTTGTACTAAACCTTTTATTATTCACTTAAAGAAATATTTTTATGAAAAAGTTCTACAGCTCATTGTTTGTACTTGCATTGTTTACTTCAGTAGGCATGACGCAAGATGTGAAAAAAGTTCTTGTAATGGTAGGTTCGGAGTTGGCAGATTCTGCGAAGCTGGGAGTAAAAAATCCTGTCGATGCAATTAAATCGATTAACGGAATTGATTGGGAGTTTGATTACATTATAAAAGATTCCATTGAAACTTTCACGGATTTTACCTCATATGATTTAGCATTTGTTACTGAGAATCCAGGCTCAGTCCAAGCCGCTCATTGGGGAACATCAGGTGTAAAAGCGTTACCAACGCTTAACTACAAGGCCTGGGCAATAAGATTGAGCAGAACACACTGGCCCTTGGTTGACAACCTAAACAGCGAAGACAACTGGTATACTTACAAGCTTCCTAATACCGACGTTCACGCTGAAACGAATATTAAAGTAATCGAGGATCATGCCATTTTAGCTGATCTTGGTGTTGCTGCCGGAGATACGTTTAGCCTTAGTTCGCAAGTTGCTGCCGAATGGCTGGGGAAAATAACTGTTCAGACCTTTAACATTACTGATGATGCTGATATAGTAACTAATGCAACGGCTGTTGCAACAAGTACAATAGCAGTGGACAGTGCAAGAGCGGCTGTGAATATTCTCTATGCAATAGACGAGAATCCATCTTCAAAAAAACATGTTGTATTGGGGACCGCTCAGCAATATCTGGAGTATCCTACTGAGGAGATGGCTAAACTTACTACCGGCGCAGTGAAATGGTTATTGGATATAGGAGTTGGCATAAGCAATAATCGATTGGCAGATTTTAATACCTCGGTATATCCAAATCCTGCCAATCAAACTGCAACTGTACAGTTCAATGTGAAACAATCAGCAACTGTAGATATTGTTGTAATGAGTGTTTTGGGACAAACAGTACACCAACATGCGAATTCCTATTCACAGGGTATCCAAAACGAGCTTATTGATGTATCCGGTTTTGCACCTGGACTTTATTTCGTTGAAGTTCAAATGAATGGTCAGCAGCAAGTACAAAAACTTCTTGTAAAATAGTTTGTTTTATTTAGTAATAAGAGAGGAGGACGATTAGTCTGGTGCTTTTATTCATACACAAAGAGCGCAAAGACTGGTAAAAGTTTACTAATCTTTGCGCTTTTCTCATTTGCAATGTGAAATCCATTTACAGTGATTCATCTATTACACCTGGTTTCGGCAGATACAGTTTTATACAATTTTCTGAATCACTTTGAAGCTAGCTATACAAAGAAAATTCTTGTAGAGGCACTTCAATTGCTTGGACAACTATGGCCTTTCCTTGTGATGGGTATTATTGCTTCCACGTTGGTCAAAATTTATGTATCAAAACAAAAGATGGCTGCTTTTTTCAGCAAGAAGGATCCTACTGCAACTATCTTAATTGCATCGGTCATCGGTGTGTTTTCTCCGCTTGGAAGCTATATCATTATTCCCATGTCCGCAGCACTATTTGGGATCGGTGTGCCCTTACATATTATGATGGCCCTGATGGTCTCTTCTCCACTGATGAATCCAAATTTGTTTATACTTACGGCCGGCGCAATGGGGCTTAAAATTGCAATTGTCAGGGTATTATCTGCCTTTTTACTGGGGTCCATTGCTGGCTATACTACCCTATGGATGGAAAAGAAGCACATTCTTAACCCGGATAAAGTGATAAAGAATACTCAGCAGTTCTCTCTTGAGCAGTTTTCTGTCAAAGGAAGCGAAAAATGTATTACAGGTTTTTTGTCTGAGCTTTATAAGATGGGCCGATATGTCAGCAAATACTTTTTTCTCGCTATTATTTTGGCAGCAATCATAAAAATTGCCGCCAATCCAAAACTCATTATCAGGCTCTTCAATAGTGATCATATATTATCCATTATTTTGTCAACCGGTGCCGGTATTCCTTTTTATGTTTGTGGGGGAGCTGCTATTCCAGTGGTGCAACAGTTGGCTGATTTGGGCATGTCGAAAGGAGCTGTACTGGCCTTTTTTATTTCAGGTCCGGTCACAAAAATATCCAATCTCGTGATTATCCAGGCCACCTTTAAAAGAACCATTCTTATACAGTACCTGGCAACTGGCTTGATTGGAGCATTGATCCTGGGGTTAATTTATAACCTTTTTTAAATAACAGATTACATAAAAATGAGATGATGATGCATAATAAGATTAAGAACCGGACTGTTAAGTATCTGATTTTCGCAGCTGCCATTACAGCAATATGTTGGGATGTTGCCCTCTCAGAACTGGGTGTTGAACCGGGAACATTCAGATATGAATCAGAATTTGATGCACTCTCGGGTGCTACGACAAAAGTTGCTGTTGTAACCTCAGACTATTCAGAGCTTTCAAATCCTGTTGAGAGGACGGTAAATCCATCATATGATCAGATCGAAAAGATGGTTGGAAAAGCCATTGAATTACAGGGCGGATTTGACTGGATAGTTGAAAAGGGTGATAAGGTAATGATAAAAGTGAATCTGGTAGGGGGTAATAATCCGTCAGGAGATGGCACGAATACAGATGTTCGAGTGGTTAAAGCCCTGATCTGGCATATTGCTCAACATACTGAAGGTGACGTAGAGATACAAGTTGCAGAAGGAACGGCCAGGTCAAATGACGATCCGTCTGATCCGGCCAGTGTCTGGGGAAACTCCGGGTATATCGGATTGCTGACAGATCCACATTTGTCAGGAATTACTCTTAGCTTACTCAACCTGAATCAATCGGTTGAAGATCTGATTGAGATTGATCTGGGACGTGAAGGGACATCTGCGGTACAAGGGTCAAAATACTATGTGCATAAAGCTCAAATGGAAGCAGATGTATTTATGGCTGTTCCAGTTTTAAAGATTCACAATACCGGGATAACCAATGCTCTCAAGCTACAGGTTGGCTCGGCTCCCGGTTGTTACTATGGATATAACAAAACCGTCGGGACCACTCTGTGCCCGAATGGTCTTCTTCACAATATCGATCACCGGGTATGGACTACGGAAGCCATTGTCGATTTGTGCAATGTGGCTGATATAGATTTCGTGGTGGCAGATGCAATCATGTGTCTTGAGACTGTAAAGACAAATAGAGATTATAATCAGGTTCGGTTGAATACCATTCTGGCTGGTGCCGACCCTGTGGCCATTGATCATGTAGGAGCAAAACTAATGGGTCTCAATCCGGATGATGTTGCTCATATTACTCTGGCAGAGAAAGTTGGATTAGGAACAAATAATTCCGATAAGATAATCATAGTTGGAATCCCCGTCGACCAAGCCAAGCAAAAGGTGAAAAAAAGTCAGCATAAGGATGGTAAGTTTGGACAGTCAAATCGAACATGGATTCTTTCCCAGGCTTTTGAAGGAACCGGAATTCAGAATGAGTATTATATTAATGAGGCTGACATTCAACCAATTCCTGGAGATAATGGATGGTCACAATCCGTATATTTTTTTGATGACCGCATTGACCTGCTCAGTTTCTATTCGGAGCAAACAAACATGGTTTCTTATGCTTTTACATACTTTAGTGCCTTGAAAGATCAAACGGCGGAACTCTGGTTAGGTACGCATGAAGCCATCTCTGTCTATTTAAATGGTGAACAGGTCTATTTATTTACTTCTACCAATTCATATAGAGATTCAGACAGAGGTGAGAAGAAAAAAATCATCAACATCAAACAGGGAAAGAATACACTGTTGGTGAAGACATTGAACAAATTCGGAGATTACAGTTTTGCACTGAATATTTGTGAGGTTGAAAGCGATCCGCTCTATTTCGGCAACAGGGTTAATGGATTGAAATTTTACATAGACGACAGTGGCACAGGAACTGTAATAAATCATATATCGTCTTATGATTCAGGGTATGCATACTCACTTATATGTAATCCGAATCCGGCAGCAGGATACACAAAGATTAGCTTCGAATTACCGGAATCAAAGACAACTCAGATAAATATTATTGATATGAGTGGTAAGCGGGTCAAATCACTATGCAATGAAATGCTTTCTGCGGGATCGCATGATATTTTATGGAACTTAGAGAGCGATCAGGGATACCGTGCAGGAAGCGGAGTTTACCTTTGCACTATGGTCTCAGGGAATCAGCATCAGAGTATCAAACTGATTATTGAATAAACAAATGAGACTACTGATCATATTCATCCTTTTTGCACCTCCAATTGCTTCGAGTACTTCACTGTTTGCTTCTGACACAATCTATTATGAATTATGGGATATGAATAGCCTTGAATTAATTGGAGGACATGAAGTTACCGTTCTTGGAGATCCACAGATGGTGAATACCGATATAGGTGATGCTATTAAATTCGATGGAGACATGGATCAGTTGCTCGTGGATTTTAATCCGATTAGGGATGCAATAGCGTTTACTATTGAGCTGGTATTTAAACCCGATGCAAGCTATCCCGATAATCCGGATCCAAGGGTTGTTCATATTCAGGACCCAAATGATCCGGATGAAAAACGAGTGATGATGGAATTAAGAATTGACAAAAACAATGAGTGCTACATGGATGGATTTATGAAAACTGATATTGAGAACCTTACGCTCATGGACGAATCTCTGGTTCATCCTACTGAAACATGGCAGCATATTGCAATTACCTATAATGCCAACATCCTCACAACTTATTTTAATGGAGCAAAAGAGCTTTATGGTGAGGTTAATCATTCTATTAAGATTGTCAACACTTTGGGTAAGACATCCCTTGGTGCAAGAATGAATGAAAAAAAGTACTTTGCGGGAGTGATCAAGACACTAAAGATTACCCATGCTGCCCTTGAACCGAAGGATTTTATCTTTATTCATGAAGATACCGTTTCATCAACTGATCACACTTTCTTAATGCAAGAAGTAAAGGAAGTAAGAATTTCTCCTAATCCGGTAAATCAGGAATTAAAATTGAAGATGTTTGGAATAAAGAACAGGAGATGTGTTGAGGTAAAGATCTCTGACTCATCCGGAAAAATTTTCTACAGCCATAAATCCTACTTTGAACAACAGGACACTATTACCATTGATACTTCTGAATTCCAGGATGGTGTTTATTGGGTTAGCCTTCAGTCAGATCAACTTCATAAAAGCGTAAGAATGATTGTGTTGCATTAACCAGGCAGATGTAAGAAAAGGTGAGGAATCTGAATATATTTTCCCTTTTATCAAATTTTACACCTTTTTACTGAAAAAACACTTTTTATAAGCGAATTTTTAGTTATACTTGTATTCAAAATACGCTTAGTGCGTTAAGTATAGATATTCATGAAAGAAAAACACGGGCTAGTATTCGCATTACTTTTAATATCATGCACATGTCTTTCACAGCTATGGGAACCGATAGGACTCCGGAGCAAGGCCATGGTAACAGCCGGGCTTAATGCCGGAGGTGGAGGTCAATACCAAACGGGTGCAATCCCAATTTGTGGAACTTTTTAGGCTGCCCATTTCAAGTAGTAGTTTGACTTGACTTCTATCTGATTATCAAATAATTCAGCTCTGTTTGTCAGGTTGCCAAAGAATGTATTCCACCTTCCTTTGATAAGCTGAGATCTCAAAAACAGGTAAATTTCAGCGTTTTCTTTCTTCCAAAACGACCCGCAGGATTTTAATCTCAGGTTGATCACCCTTCTGATTGCACTTTCCACACTCCCGCTGCCCTGGGGCAATCCTTCGTCTTTGA
>JAGLOO010000054.1 GCA_023138875.1 Bacteroidales bacterium | reverse complement strand
AACATATATACTCTAGTAAATTCCAAATTTTAAGCCACCTTTTTTGTGGAGCTGTTCATATTTCTTTCCCTGGGATCAAGGCAAACATGATCCTGGACATAGGGTGTTTTATTTCTCACAACGCTGTATGCAGTTCTGAGTAGTTTATTGGATAGATTATTCATTATCAGGTAATGCGGCTTTCCTTCAAGCTGTTTCTTCTGATAGTATAGTGCATATTCCTTATTGTGTTTTACGGCTGCCCTTGCGCCCATGTACAACAAAGTTTTGAGTTTCTTATCTGCAAATGGACTTGTTTTGGATTTCCCCACCATCTTCCCGGAAGTATTTGGGAAAGGACATACACCGGCATAAGAGGCCGCCTTTCGATATGTATCTATAATCCTGAAGTTGCCGGTCTTGATGATCAGGTCCGTAGCAATAACCGGACCTACTCCTACAATACCTGTGACCAGTTCATAGTTCTCATTCATTTCCGGGTTCTACTGCCTTTTGCGGTATAGTACTCTATTTGGATGAAAATACTATCATTTTAGATTAGATATATCGATTCCTACTATTGGAAAGATCTGAAAAGACTATATACAGATATAACAAATAATATATTCACTCGGCATCACACAGCTTCGCCATGTCACTCCCAAAAAGAATTGTTTTCTATCAGGAGAGTGCTTTTGAAAATACAAAGAATAATAATCTTATACAATAATAAACTATGTGAATCCCGAGATTTGCTGGGAGCTTCTCTGAGTTCCTGTCTGAGTCTGAGATCCAGGTCTCCTGGAATTGATAAGACGAAAAAGGGATATAAGCGGAACAGAAAGTAAACAGTTTGGAATGATCAGATGGCAATATCCTGGAAGTAACGGTTAGAGCATCCTAATTCATAATATTAGGAAGTAAAGGAGTTGTGACTTTTCTAGATTATGTGACTTCTCTGCGTTATTTACACTCCAGTCAATTTAATTTATCTGCTTTATTTCCAGTGATATAGAAAATCTTTTAAATAAAGGCAGATATATGAAAGCTCACCACATAAAGAAAAAGCAACACAGTTGTGATTTCTAAAATCGTAAATATGACTGCCAGGTTATTCTTGATTGCGTTTTGGCGGCAGTGTCTGTTTACAATCCTGTTTAAAAATCCTCAGATTTCATAGTACGTCCAAAATTTGTACTTGCAATATAATATGAAATAAATGAGCCGATTGCCGCAAAATGCAGTATAACATGTTAAATATTAATAATATATGGAAAATATTCAATTATAATTCCGAGAATGAAAGGCTCGAAGTTATTAAATCATGTCAGGGAAGTAATTCGCACAAATCATTTCAGTTATAGTACAGAAAAAACCTATGTCAATTGGATATACCGGTTTATTATCTTCCACAATAAAAGACATCCTGAAGAGATGGGGGGAAAGGAGATAGCGGATTTCCTCACCAACCTTGCAGTTGTAAGAAAGGTATCCGCTTCCACTCAAAACCAGGCTTTAAATGCGCTTGTATTCTTATACAAAAAGGTGCTGAAAATTCCGCTGGAAGATTTTGAGTTTAAGCATGCAAGAATTGGAAAACGTTTGCCTGTTGTGTTTAGTCGTGATGAAGCTAAAGTTGTAATATCAAACCTTCACGGCGAATTTCATCTTATGGCTTCACTATTATATGGCAGTGGATTGCGTTTAACTGAGTGTTTAAGATTGCGTATAAAAGATATAAACTTCAATCTCAATGAAATAATTATTCGTGCAGGCAAAGGAGACAACGATCGGAGAACGTTACTTCCACACTCATTAATACCACAATTAAAGAGACAAATAGAAAAGGCAAAGATCAAATTGGAAGAAAATATGTTAGTAAAAGGATTTGTAGGTGCTTCTATACCAGAAGCATTAGAGAGAAAGTATCCAAATGCTCCGAAAGAACTGGCCTGGCAATATATTTTTCCCTCCAGGAAACCAGCAATTGACCCACGTTCAGGAAAATTGAAACAACACTATCGCCATGAAAGCTTTTTACAAAAAGAAGTGAAAAATGCAATCAGAAAGTCACAGATTACTAAAAACGCCTCATGTCATACTTTTCGCTATTCATTTGCTACGCATCTTCTTGAGGAAGGTTATGATATTCGCACCATACAGGAACCGACTGAAAGGAGCTCAGCGAAGCTAATTACTGGGTCATAAAGATGTTCGAACCACTATGATATATACTCATGTACTCAACAGAAATAAATATAATGTTCAAAGCCCGCTTGATACCTGGAATTCTCAATCATAGTGCCAATAGCTTTCATCATCTTGAATTCTTTCATAATGGTCGCAGTAGCACCCTGGGCATACACATTGGCCATGCCGGATTTGATTTCGCTTTCGGTAACAATTGCTTCCACCTCCCTTGTGATATCAAACAGGCCGTTGTGTAACGGGATGCTGATCTGAACAATTCGCTGCATTTTCTTTATATTTAGTTGCTGGTATTAATTTAACCAATCCCATGAAACTGTTTACGGAGGTCAGCATTCCGGAATATCCTTTCCGGTTGGGCCATCAGTCACCCATCCTGATGATGGGATCCTGCTTTACGGAAAACATTGGCAGTCAACTGGAAAAATACCTGTTCCCGGTTTGTATCAACCCGTTCGGTGTCATATACAACCCCCTTTCGGTAAAGAGAGGATTGGATGCACTGCTCCACAAAAAAGCTTATGTGGCTGATGACCTTGATCAATACAACGATCTCTGGTTTTCCTTTGACCATTATACGGGGTATTCATCTCCAGACAGGGAAGAGGCCCTTCAGAAAATCAACCTCAGTTTTACAGGAGCAAAGGAGGTGTTGCAATCCGCAAAATACCTGATCATTACCTGGGGCACTGCATGGGTTTTCAGATATAATCCCACAGGAGAGGTGGTCTGTAATTGCCATAAGATCCCCGCCGCTCAGTTTACCAGGTCACGGCTCACCACTGATGAGATCGTCGGGATCTATGAAGCTTTACTACCCTCTCTGTTTGAATTCAACCAGAACCTGAAAATATTACTCACTGTTAGTCCTGTCCGCCACTGGAAAGATGGTGCCCACGGGAACCAGCTTAGCAAGGCCACCCTGCTGCTGGCATGTGAAGAACTGAAGAAGCGTTTTCCTGATCGCCTCTTCTATTTTCCCTCCTATGAGATCGTTATGGATGAACTGCGCGATTACCGCTATTATGGAGATGACCTGCTACACACCAGCGGGCAGGCCACCGAATACATCTGGGAGAAGTTCAGGCATTCACTCATCAGTGATGAATCAAAACAGATCATTGGGGAACTGCAACCACTGCTCAACATGATGGATCACCGCCCCATCCATCCGGGTGGAGACGCTTATATGAAAATGGTCCGGAAACAGGAGAACAAACGGCAGAAGTTGCAGGAGAAATATCCCTTTCTCGCATGGGATAATCAAACCATTTAAAACATGCCCAAACAATCTTTCCTGGTTCTTTTGACCATCGCTCTGCTGGGTAGTTGCTTCCAGGTGTATCCCCAAAATAATCTCAAAAGTCAATTCATCGATTCACTCGATGGTGCGTTGGATGTGAGTTATTTCCTGGCCAGTGTTTATGGCTTTCTCCCATTTGTCATGCCGGTCACTGAGCCTGCCTTGGGATACGGTGTGGCAGGAGGTCCGGTCTTTATTCACCGGGATATAAAGGCCCTGAAAAGAGGAGACCCATCTCCTCCCAGTCTCACCATTCTGGGTGGAATGTATACCCAGAATGGTAGTTGGGGACTGGGAGGGGGGCATTCGGGAATATGGAAGCATGACCGCATCAGGTACCTGGGTGCCGCTTTTTATGGCTCTTTAAACCTGACCTACTATCCGTCCCGGCTTCCCCTGGAATTCAAGTTTAATCTATCTACCCTTTCCCTGATTCAACAGGTGGCATTCAGGCTGGGCCAGATCAGTCTCTTTGCTGGGGCACGATACCAGTTCTCTCAAACAAAAGTGACCATTGAAAGGATCCTTGATATCCCCGGATTGGAATCCTGGGAATTTGAAAACAACCTTGGAGGAATCGGACCCGTTCTATTCCTGGATTACAGGGATAATACCTTTACACCAAACAAAGGGGTCTACCTGAAAGGGACCTATTCCCATTATGCCCCCTGGGTCGGTAGCCATGTAACCTATAACCAGGCTGATCTGTACGGATTATATTTCGCCAACCCTACCTCATGGCTGGTGACAGGCTTAAGGGCTGAATTACAGAGCAGCTGGGGAGAGATCCCGTTTTTTGCCAAACCTTACGTCAACCTTAGGGGGATCCCGGCCCTGCGTTATCAGAATTACTCAACCCTTACTTTTGAAACTGAAGAGCGGTTCAATCTCACGGGTCGATGGAGCCTGACCCTTTTTGGAGGATTCGCAAAAGCATTTAACCCTGAAGTGGACTTTGGTGAATTCAATTGGGTATATAATTACGGCGCAGGTTTCAGGTATGAAATTGCCCGGTTATTTAAGCTTCATTCGGGTATTGACTTTGCCTGGGGACCTGATAGCTGGGGCTTTTACCTCGTGTTCGGACATAGCTGGAACCGGCTTTAATCAGCATCCGGAGGGGTCAGCCCTGAGGTGTACGCAGTGTACGAAAACGTACAGCTCCGTCTCAAAAGTGAACACTTTATCAACAAGGGATAATTGACTATATTGCTCAATATCTGAATTTTACTTATTTTGGCATGTCTATTGTTTTTTTTGTTCTATTATTTACAAAAAACCATACCAATGATTAAAACTGTTGACCTGGTGAAAGTATTTCGTACAGACGAAGTTGAAACCACCGCACTGAACAATGTAAATATCGAAGTGAAGGATGGAGAGTTTGTTGCAATCATGGGGCCTTCCGGCTGCGGAAAATCAACCCTGCTAAATATACTCGGACTCCTGGATAACCCCTCGGATGGTTCCTATCTTTTCCATGAAACGGAAGTAGCCAATCTGAAAGAGAAAGGAAGAACAAACCTTCGTAAAGGCAACATCGGGTTTGTGTTCCAGAGTTTTAACCTGATTGACGAATTAACCGTTTATGAAAATATTGAATTGCCCCTTCTCTACTTGAAGATGAGTGCCTCTGAAAGGAAGAAGAAGGTGGAAAAAGTGATGGAACGTATGAAGATCAGTCATCGTAAAAATCACTTCCCTCAGCAGCTATCGGGCGGTCAGCAACAGCGCGTAGCAATTGCCCGTGCTGTTGTCACAATACCGAAACTGATCCTTGCCGACGAACCTACCGGTAACCTGGATTCAGCCAATGGTTCCGAGGTAATGGCCCTGCTCACGGAATTGAATGAGGACGGGACCACCATTGTGATGGTTACACACTCCCCCAGCGATGCCGAAAGGTCACACAGGATCATTCAGCTTTTCGACGGACATGTTGTTACTGAGAACATTCATAAGAAACTCTGACCTAAACATGAGTTTTCTCATGTTTTTTATGAACTAAATAACACAACTTTGAAGTTACATTTAGGTCAACAATTGGGTTAAATTTAGGGTTTGAAAAGCTGTTCGCCAGGGCAGCTTTTCTCTTTGATGCAATTCAGGCTCCCCGCCACAAGCAGCAGCGCAAGAATTTACGAGTTCGGCGAATCCAATGCGAGCACAGGATTCATCTGATTTCCAGGGAAACAAATCAAAAATTGCACTCGTGAATAAACATAATTTGTCTATATTCGTTACAATTTTTAGTCACAATATAATTTTACCTGAAAATGAAATATTTCAAAATCACACTGGCTCTTCTCTTATCAATCCTCTTTATTGCTTCCTGTGGCAGCAATAAGAAGAAGGAAGACAATTCAACGGAAGCTTTTGATATTGATTCCTATATCAAAGCAGCTGAAGCAATTGAACCCAATATGAACAGGGTAGATCAGATTTTCAGCATACTGGACATGGTTGATGCAGAGTATTATGATGTATTAACCAATGATCCTTACAGCGCCCATAGTTATAAAACCACCTATCCGCTTGCCGCAGCAAACCTGGGAATTTATATGACCGATATCATTTACCATCTCTATGGAGGTGCCGAAGAAAACATGTTTCTGACTTTCGCGGCCACACAGGAACTTGCACGACATATCGGTATTGAATCTGAATTCGCCTCCTGGACCATTGAGAACCTGGAAGGAACGATAATGAAGAGGGATACCATCACCATGCTGTTCAATAATCTTCTGCTGGAGAGCGAGAAATACAGTTCGGATCAGGAGATGGTATTCGTTCACACTGCCTTTCTTACTGGTTCTTTCATTGAAAAAGTATATATAACAAGCAATTTGCTGAAGCAAAAAGTGAATGCTCAGGAGATCAGCAGGGAAGAAGAGAGTAACATTAAGGAGTTGCTGATCATCTACCTGAACCAGCTTGAACCGGCGACTGGAATCCTTTATGAAGCATTTGAAAAGCAGCAGGATCAACTTGAAGGATTGGTTGTTTTAACTACTTTCGCAAAATTGAAAGAACTCTCTATCCAGTTAAGAAAGGTAAAACCCACCCTGGTTGTAGCGTCTGTGAGTGAGATTGCCTCCAATGATGATTTAAAAACTACATTTGAACTGATCTCTAACCTGCGCACTATCCTCATAGCATCGACCAATTGATCCGCAGGTCTTGAATTTCCTTGGCAATCTGATCTGGCTAATATTCGGTGGACTGGCCACCTCCATTGGCTACTTTTTAGGTGGTGTGGTAATGATGGCCACCATCATCGGAATACCTTTCGGGTTTCAGATGATCAAGATCGGGTCCCTTTGCCTGTGGCCTTTCGGAAGGACCTTCCAGGTGGATAAAGGAGAGCTGCCAGGCTGCCTGTTTACACTGCTTAACATTCTCTGGTTCTTTATTGCCGGACTATGGATTGCCCTTACCCATGTACTTTTTGGTTTCCTGTTATTCATCACCATTATAGGAATTCCCTGGGGACTCCAACATTTCAAACTGGCCGGTTTTGCCATCTCCCCTTTCGGAAGAAAAGTTGATATTATAGGATAAAAATAATACTGGAAATCATGAAAAAGACCATATTCAAGGTAGTTCTCCTGATTACAACAGTCAGCCTGATCAGCTGCACACAGACACCAAAGGTGTTGCTTATAGTTGGAGGTCACAGTTACGATACAACCGAATTCTTTCATATGTTCCATTCAATGGAAGGGATTGAATTCGATTCCGTTTCGCACCCAGGGGCCATGAAATTACTTCAATCAGAAGAGGTTGATTCATATGACCTGTTGCTCTTTTACGATTTCATACCTGATTTGCCTGAAAGGGACTCCGGTATCTTTCTCCGTCTCACCGGTCAGGGTATACCCATGCTCTTCCTTCACCATGCAATCTGCACTTTTCAGGAATGGGATGGATATATGGAAATGGTCGGAGGCCGGTATGTGATGCCGCGATTTTCTTCAGACACCTCCCTCTTTTCAGATTACAGGCACGATATTGATCTGCATATTGAGGTGGTGAATTCCGGCCATCCGGTTACAAAAGGTGTGGTGGACTTCAACATCCATGACGAAGGATATTCAAATATTACAGTGGTGGATGGAGTTACTCCCCTGCTCAAAACAGAGCATCCTGACTGTTCACCGCTTGTGGGCTGGGTTCATTCCCACAACCAATCAACCATTGTATATCTCATGTTAGGGCATGACAAAATTGCTTATAGAAATTCTTCATTCAAGCAACTGTTAAATAATTCGATCCGCTGGCTGGTTGAAAAAACAGACTGAAACTATAAATCAGAAAAAATTGTAGAAAAGTCTTTCCGGAAGAATAGGTTCACATGTTTTCACAATTCGTTAACTTAGTTCGTTATGGCAGAGCGAATGATCAATTGGGGCATGATCGGATGCGGTAACGTGACCGAAAAGAAGAGCGCCCCTTCATTCAAAAAGATAAAAAACTCCCGTCTGGTGGCTGTGGGGAACCGGACTCCCGGGAAAGCAAAAAAATACGCTGAGCACCATGGAATACCAGCATGGCACAAAGATCCTGCAGATGTGATCCATGATCCTGAAGTAGACATTGTCTATATCGCAACTCCGCCGGGATCACACACTGAATACGCCCTTGAGACCATCAAAGCAGGAAAGCCGGTTTACATTGAGAAGCCCATGGCCCGGACCTGGGACGAGTGCATGATCATCAATGAAGCAGCTGAAAAAAAGGGAACACCCGTCTATGTGGCCTATTACCGGAGGTCTCTGGAGTACTTTATCAGGGTCAGGGAGATTATCCACTCGGGGAAACTGGGCAGGATCCTCCATACTAATATGCAACAATATTTTCCCGCCCGGGAGGAGGACTATAACCGAAACAACCTTCCCTGGCGGGTCATACCTGAATTTTCGGGAGGTGGATATTTTCATGACGTGGGCTGTCATGCACTGGATATCCTTTTTTACATTTTTGGAGATCCGGTATCTGTAACCGGGAATAAAAGCAATATGGGCAGTCTTTATGAACCGGAAGATACCATTGGTGCCACCCTGGTGCTTCCTGACGATCTTCTGGTTACCGGAAGCTGGAGTTTTGTTACAACGGAACCTTATCAGAAGGACCTTGTGGAGGTAACCGGTGAAAAGGGCAAACTAAAATTCTCCATTTTCAGTTTCAAACCCATCACACTGATCCGGGATAAACAAAAAGAATCCATTTTCACCATCCAACCCGAACACATCCAGATGCCGTTTATCCAGACCATCGTCTCAGAACTGAACGGGAAAGGAACCTGTCCCTCCACAGGCAAAACCGCCGCTGTGACCAGCCGGATTATGGATGAGATCCTGGGGAATTGACAACCACCAAGTTGCATTGTTAATAATTTCAACTTCATTGTTCATAGTTCTTTATCCAATCGCCTGTGATCGGGGTTTCGGTGTTAGGATAGATGCCCGAAAACATAGAACTTTATGATAGAAAAACCCGGCTTGAGATAGGGGTTTGGCACTTTTCTTGTGTCTTACAGTTAAAGGAGGCCCTGTCTGGAAGATTATTAACAAAAAATTTTACGCGTTTTACGCAGCCTTTCATAGAATTATTGGTCTTTAGTATAGAGTCATGCATAATACAGAACAAAAATTGAATACACAGTACACCATCATACTGGGAGCAGAAGGCGAACTTGGAAGGGCCATGGCCCGCGAAATCGCACGCAAAGCATGCAACCTGATCCTGGTGTCGACAACCAGTGTCGATCTTCAACGATTTGCCATTGGATTGCAGCTAAAAGAGGATGTGCAAGTTAATGCTATAAAACTGGATCTTTCAGACAAACAAGCCATCCAGAAATTTACCGAAACAATACGTGATCGTTATGAGGTTCGTGCCCTGATTAATAACATTACCTGCGACTGGTCGGTGGCTTATAACAAATGCATTTTAGAACTTGCAAGGGAAGATTTCCTGACCAGGTTCCGGGGCGCTGCCCTGATTACCTGGGGTCTGCTTCCACATATGTCGAGGCTATCCTCATCCTTTATACAGCATATTATCCCGTTCCCATTTAAAAAGGATCAATTCAGTTCTGATATGCAGCAATCGGTAAGCAAAATGTATGTTTTTGCAAAGGAGCTGGAAGAGGAATTGAAGCATACCGCTGTATCGGTGAGTTTGGTGCATCCTGCACCCATTAAACACATGATGCCGGAGTTAGAATTAACCGATGGAATTTCCGGGGAAATCAATACCCTCACTCCGGGATTAATTGCACTCAAAGCAGTCAATGGCATGCTACGGGGTGACCGGTTGATCATACCTGGATTCTGGAACCGGGTTCAGTTTTTCCTGAACAGACAGGCCACAGCATGGTTCCGGTCGACTGAAAAGGACTTTGGATCCACCATGCAGCCTTCTGTCTGATACTCCCCCCTTCCGGATGGTATTTCCTGTCGAGTAAACTCCAACCTTTAGTTGCTATACGTTATTATATTTGGTATCTTTTGTTCTTTTAAAGAATCCATCCGATCATTGAACATAAACCATTTTACACCTATGCTATTATGAGTAACAAAACTTTTGACTTCAAAAAGCTATTAAAGGAATCCCAGGAAACCCTTTTAAATCCGAAAGACTACTTCTCCTCCATGTCTCTCTCAGGTGGTATGACTGAACCTCTCCTCAAGGCAGTCTTTTATGGAACAATTGCCGGCCTTCTTGCCCTGTTGTGGAGTGTGCTTGGATTATCTGCTATGGGAGGTTTTGGTGGATTCTGGGGTGGAGCTATAGGCATTATGGCCCTGATCTGGTCAATTATAGGTTCGATCATCGCAGTTTTTGTCGGTGGCGCCATCATGCTCGTCATCTCTGCCATCTGTGGTGGGAATACCGATTACGAAGCCTGTGTCAGGGTGACCGCCTCTTTGATGGTGATCTATCCCATTAATGCATTCCTGGCTTTCTTTTATGGCATTAGTCTTACCCTGGGTAGCCTGGTGGGAGTAGTGGTAAGCCTCTACTCGATCTACCTTATGTACCAGGCTGTTGTACAGGCACTAAAAGGAAAGGAAAGCGCTGCCAGAATTGTGGCCATCGTGCTTGTTGCACTTATCGTTATCGGGTTTTTTGCCGGGAGAAGAGCTACACAGACATTCCAGGATTACTCAGATCAATTTGGTGAGGTCCGGACAGAGTATGTAGACCAGATCAGACATACTTAATTCATCCAGGGTTTTATCGATATTACCTACATTTAGGCAACCAATGCTACATACTGTCTTATGAAATCCGGAATACACATTTCGCAATTATTGGGCATCAGCCTGTTGATGTCCCTCTTTTCATGCTCATCCGTCTCAGATAATTCCCTGGTAGCAATGATCGAAATAAAAGATCACTGGAAATTCAGTGAAAGTGAAAAAGATGAGTGGATGGAAGCAGAAGTCCCCGGCTGCGTTCATACCGACCTGATCAGGAATGGTGTTATCGAAGATCCTTTTTATCGCCTCAATGAACACGATGTCCAGTGGATCGACAAGAAGGACTGGATCTATGAAACCGAACTGAAAATCCCGTCCCGGATGATGGTTAAGGACCGGGTGATCCTCGAATTCAAGGGATTGGACACCCACGCTGATGTCTATCTGAACGACCAGAAAATTCTTGTTGCTGACAATATGTTCCGGGACTGGACGGTGGATATTAAAGAGTATCTGGCAACGGATTCAAATACCCTTAAAATTCATTTTCACTCTCCTATAAAAACAGGATTGGAAAAGTATGACAATTACCCACACAGGGTTGAATCATCTGGCAACGACCTGGCTGAGATCGGTCAGGTTCCGGAAGGCAAAAAAGTGAGTCCCCATATCCGAAAAGCCCAGTGTCATTTTGGTTGGGACTGGGGGCCCAGGCTGGTTACAAGTGGCATCTGGCAACCGGTCTATTTAAAAGCCTGGGATGAAGCAAGGATCACTGACCTGCGGATCGTACAGAACAGGCTGGAGGATGATAAAGCTGAACTGACCGCCTGCTTTGAGATCGAGTCTGAAGTGAACACCACCATGAACCTGGAGATCCAGGTGAATGATAAGGAGGTAACTTCTGCCCCTGTGGAGATCGGAACAGGTGTCCATGAATACGAGGTCGGTTTTGAAATTGAGCAGCCAAGCCGATGGTGGACCAACGGACTTGGTGAAGCTTATATGTACCGTATTGCAGGTGTGCTGAGATCAGAATCAGGACTGCAAAAGGTAGAACACAACATTGGATTAAGAACACTTGAGGTGGTGCGTGAAAAGGATGATTCCGGAACATCCCTCTATTTCAAGCTGAATGGACATCCCGTTTTCATGAAAGGGGCCAATTACATTCCAAGTGATGCATTCCTGGACAGGGTAAGTCCGGAGAAATATGAAAAACTGATCCTTACTGCAAAAGATTGCAATTACAACATGCTGCGCGTCTGGGGAGGAGGAATCTATGAAAAAGATATATTTTATGACCTGTGCGACAAACACGGGATCCTCGTATGGCAGGACTTCATGTTCGCCTGCAACATGTATCCCGGTCACCCCGAATTCCTGGAAAGCGTGGGGAAAGAAGCTGCCTATAACATCAGACGTCTGAGGAACCATCCCTCCATTGCCCTCTGGTGTGGAAACAACGAAATACTTTCAGCCTGGTGGTTGTGGGGCTGGAAAGAGAGGATAGAAAAAGAAGACCCGGCAGGAGCTATCGCACAATGGAAAGCATACAAAGACATCTTCCTGGATGTGCTGCCATCGGAAGTTGAGAAACATGATCCGGACCGGTTCTACTGGGCATCCAGTCCCCAGTCGGGCGACACCATTCCCGAAGACCTGGTCGGCGGCGACAGCCATTACTGGGGTGTATGGTGGGGAAAAGAACCCTTTTCCAGATACCACACCTGGCTGGCACGGTTCATGTCGGAATATGGTTTCCAGTCATTTCCCGGACTTAATACTGTAAAAAAATATACTATTGAAGAGGATTGGGACATCTATTCCGATGTGATGAAATCACACCAGCGTTCTTCCATCGGGAACGAGACCATAGAGACCTACCTGTTACGGGATTATAAAAAACCAAAGGATTTTGAATCCTATTTATACCTGAGCCATGTGCTCCAGGCTGAAGGAGTTAAAATGGCCATGGAAGGGCACCGAATCGCCAAACCATATACCATGGGCAGCTTATACTGGCAGATCAACGACTGCTGGCCGGTAGCCTCCTGGTCCAGTACAGATTATTATGTGCAATGGAAAGCCCTGCAGTATTATTCAAAGAAAGCATTTGCTGATGTGCTTGTGGCTTCCCGGGTAGAGGAAGAAATCCTGAAGGTGCATGTAGTTTCCGATAAACTGGATCCTTTGGATGCCACCCTGGCCCTCAGGATGGTGGATTTCAAGGGCGAGACCCTGTGGACAACGGAAGAACAGATTGAGATCCGGGCCAATTCAAGTGATGCATATTTTGCCATACCTGTAGAACAGTTGCTGGAAAACCTGAATGCCGGTGAAGTGCTGTTGGAAGCAAAGTTGGTTGAGCAGGATCGTGAAATTGCATCCAGCAACTTCTTTTTTATCCCCATCAAGGATATTGATTTGCCTCAGCCTGAGGTTAAAATGGTGCCGGAAAAGGTGGAGGACGGTTTTAACCTGGAACTCAGCACAGATCTCCTGGCCAAAAATGTATACCTCTCCATGGATGAGGAAGGGTTCTTTTCCGATAACTATTTTGATCTTCTTCCAGGTGAAAAGAGGACCATACACCTGAAGACAGATCCTTCAACCAGTGATCCGGCAGACAGGATCAGGATCATGACCATCAGGGATACTTATTAAAACATTCACCCATGATGGCAGTACCTAATACAGTTTATCAATGGATTTCTTGGAAGACCGGTCGCTGTCTTTATAATCACTTACGGTCATACCGGTGATTTGTTTGAACTGGTTGGAAAGGTATTGTACACTGCTGTAATCCATCATGAAAGCTATCTCGCTGAGCGTAAATTCATCCTGATCGATCAGTTCTTTAATTCGCTCAATCTTATTCAGGATGATGTATTTTTCCAGCGTAATGTGCTCCTGTGACGAAAAGATCCTGGAAAGGTATGCATATGAGAGGCCTGTTTTTTCAACCAGGTAGTCTGATTTCCTTATGATCGAATCCATATTATTCATCAGATGAATCAGCTCAATAATAGCCTGTTTGATCTGCTCCACCAATATTTTGTCCCTGCCTTCAATAATATCTGTTCCTATATCATTTAGTACCCTTCGGATATCATCATTCGATATGGCCTGCTCATCATAGCTGATGGTGGCCTTCCCGGGACTGATCTCTTCCACTTCGATTCCAGCTCTATCCAGGCGCTCCCTGATCAGTTGGATGCAGCAAAAACAAACCATATTCTTAATATATATGGTACGGGAAATTAACTGGTTACGGTTCTTCTGCATAACAGGGTTCTTTCCTGGCGATATTTATTGTCAATATTATAACTTTTTAACAAAAAAGTGTAACAGGCTCTAAACAAAGTTTCCGGATATTTGCATCATAAAATCGAATAATACAGCATCATGCGATTAAAAAAGAACATTGCCGTCAGTGATACAGGATTTGTCTTTAACCCGACAACCGGAGATTCCTTTTCAATCAACCAGGTTGGACAGGAGATCATCAGACTTTTGAAAGAAGAAAAGTCTGTTGAGGAGGTCAAATCCAACATCACCTCAGTGTATGAAATAGATGCCTCCAGCTTTGAAAAGTACTATTTTGATTTTCTAAGCATGCTCAGGCAGTTTGAGTTATTAGACGAAGAAGATGAGCATTAAAATAACTGTTGCCCTCACCGGCCTAAATAATACGGATAATCCGGGTCCCGGCGTTCCTGTGATCCGGGGGATCCGTGAATCTGCCAGCTTTGATGCGCGTATCCTGGGGCTTGCATACGAAAATCTTGAACCCGCCATTTATATGGATGGAGTGGTTGATAAGACCTTTCAGGTACCCTACCCTTCCGAAGGATCGGATGTCCTGGTGAAAAGAATACTGGAGATCCATAAAAAGGATCCCATTGATGTGCTTATACCCAATTTTGATGCTGAACTCTATGCCTTTATGAGATCGGAAAGGGTGCTGGAGCAGGCCGGTATCCATACATTTCTACCCACCCTTGAGCAGTTCGAAGAACGCCATAAATCCAACCTTCCGGAGTATGGGAAAAAATATGATCTGGCTGTTCCATTCAGCAAAGACATTACCAGAATAGACGAAATCGGAAAACTGAAGGATGAATTTGATTATCCTCTTATGGTTAAGGGAAAATTCTATGACGCCTACCTTGCCTATAACGAGGAGCAGGTGAGGATGAACTACAATAAGATCAGTGCAAAATGGGGTTTGCCGGTTATTATCCAGGAGTTCATCAAAGGCACTGAAGTTAATGTTGTGGCCCTGGGTGACGGCAAAGGCAATACCATTGGGGCAGTTCCCATGCGAAAACAATTTATCACCGATAAGGGAAAAGCATGGTCCGGGATCACACTGGATAATAAAAAACTGCTGGATCTTACCTATAAGATCATTAAAGCCACGAAATGGAGAGGCGGCATGGAAGTAGAGCTGGTTAAAACACATAAAAACGAATTATACATCATCGAGATAAATCCCCGGATTCCGGCCTGGGTGTACCTGGCGGTTGGTGCCGGACAGAATCTTCCCGAAGCCCTGGTAAAACTTGCGCTTGGCATGGAAGTTGAACCATTGAAGGATTACGAAGTGGGAAAAATGTTTATCCGCTACTCATATGATCTGATCACTGATCTTAAAGAATTTGAGAAATTATCCACATTAGGAGAATTATAAGAAATCATATATCATGGAAAAGAAACCATTTGAAAGACCTTATATAAAAAAGCTGCAGGCCGGAATGCCGAGTAAATTCGGCATGAAATCGCAGGCTGAGCCCATCACTCATATCGATAACATTCCCGTTTCCGAACTATTGAATGATTATGGCTCTCCAGTCTATGTAATTTCAGAAAAAACCATCAGGGAAAAATATAAAAAGGCAAGGCATGCCTTTACCACACGGTACCCGAAAGTCCAGTATGCCTGGTCGTATAAAACAAATTACCTGGATGCTGTTTGCCGCATCTTCCACCAGGAAGGATCCTGGGCCGAGGTGGTATCCGGGTTTGAATATGACAAAGCAATACTGAATGGTGTTAAAGGAAGCCAGATCATTTTTAACGGTCCGGATAAAACCGATGAAGACCTTAAAAAAGCTATTGAGAACGACTCCCTTATCCATATCGATCATTTCGATGAGATGTATTCCATCATTGCGCTCTCTGAAAAATCCGGAAAACGTCCCAAGGTTGCCATCCGGGTGAATATGGACACCGGAGTTTATCCCATGTGGGACCGCTTTGGATTTAACTATGAAAATGGTGATGCCTGGGATGCGATAAACCGTATTATGATCAACGAAAAACTCGATCTTGTCGGTCTCCATACACACATCGGTACCTATATGCTCACATCCAATGCATACAAAATAGCAGCAGGGAAACTGGCTGACCTGGCATATGGTATCGAAAGAAAATATGGGGTGAGTATTAAGTACATCGATATGGGTGGGGGTTTTGCCTCCCAGAATACACTGAAGGGTGCTTATTATCCGGGATCAGATACACTTCCTTCTTTCGATGAATATGCCGAAGCTATTTCATCGGCCATCCTCAACTCGGAACTGAACCCCAGGAACCTTCCAATACTTATCCTGGAGAGCGGCAGAGCGCTCATCGATGATGCAGGATACTTGCTGGGCACAGTCATTGCAAATAAAAGGCTTTCCAATGGCAACCGCGCCACGATCGTTGATGTGGGAGTAAACCTGCTGTTCACATCATTCTGGTATGAGCACGAAGTGTACCCGGCTGCACCAGTATCAGAACACCTGGAGGAGACCACCATTTACGGTCCCCTCTGTATGAACATCGATGTTTTAAGGGAAGCCATTGCCTTCCCCCTGCTCAAGAAAGGTGACCATTTTGTGATCAAACGGATCGGGGCCTACAACATGACCCAGTGGATGCAATTTATTACGCTTCGGCCAAACGTTGTGCTGATTGGATTGGACGGACAGGTTCATATCATTCGAAAACAGGAGAGCATGGACAACATCACGGAACAGGAAGCCGTACCCGTTCATTTGAAAGAGATTTGAAACTCTCGAACGACATAAAACTATTCCTTAAGGCCATACCCAACAGTTACGGCCAGGTATTCTTTTCTGACCAGAGGCTTTTTGCAGTCATCCTCATGCTGATCACCTTTTTTGATCTGTATGCCGGAATGCTGGGGTTCCTCTCTATCATCATTACCAACCTGACCGGTTTTATGCTGGGGTTTGACAAAAAGATCATCTCAAAGGGCGTTTTTGGATTCAACAGCCTGCTGGTGGGGCTGGGATTGGGCATATATTTTGAACCCGATCTGCACCTTATCCTGATCATTATTATGGGGGCCATCCTGACCCTGCTGATTGCTGTTTCCCTGCAGGGGGTAATCGGCAAATATGCCCTGCCATTCCTATCGATCCCTTTCCTGCTGTCCATCTGGATCATGACCCTCGCCACAAGGGAGTTTGCAGCATTAGGTATCAGCGAACGGGGGATCTATACATTCAATGATCTCTACACCATTGGAGGAGATCCCCTGGTCAGGATCTATGAATGGTGGAACCAACTCCAGCTGCCCAGATCTCTCAGGATATTTTTTATCTCCCTGGGGGCCATCCTGTTTCAATACAACCTGCTCTCAGGAATTTTGCTATCCATCGGTTTGCTTCTTTTCTCCAGGATCTCTTTTGCATTGTCACTGATTGGTTTCTATACAGCTTACCTGTTTTATGAAATCATCGGAGCAGATATTTCTGAACTCAGTTACAGCTACATCGGATTCAATTACATACTCACATCCATTGCCATAGGAGGATTCTTTATCATCCCTTCAAAGCGCTCCTATCTGTGGGTCATTCTGCTGATCCCCATCGTAGCCATGATCACCATCAGTCTTTCGAAGGTACTCGTAGTTTTCAATCTTCCCATTTACTCCCTCCCGTTCAACCTGGTGGTGTTGTTATTCCTCTATGCGCTGAAATTCAGGCTCAAGCCGTCAATCCATCTCTCCGAAGTACTCATACAGCATAACTCTCCGGAAAAGAACCTGTATGCATTTCACAATGATGTGGTGCGTTTCCGGCATCATAACAAAGTGGCCATCAAACTACCTTTCCTGGGAACCTGGACGATCTCTCAGGCCCATGAGGGAGAGTATACACACAAAAATGAATTCCGGCACGCGTGGGATTTCGTTATCACCGACACTGAGAACAACCAATTCATGGGTAGCGGAGACCACCTCACTGACTACTACTGTTACGATAAGATGATCCTTGCCCCGGCCGATGGTACCATTGAATTTGTACTGGATCGCATTCCGGACAACATCATCGGTGAGGTAAACCTGAAAGATAACTGGGGAAATACGTTGATCATCAAACATGATGATGACCTCTATTCTTCCCTGAGCCATTTAAAAGAAGGGTCAATTAAGGTAAAAGAGGGCGATGCGATCAAGGAGGGTGAAGAGATCGGCCGGTGTGGAAATTCCGGACGCTCCCCCTATCCGCACCTGCATTTCCAGGTCCAGGAAACACCCTATATCGGATCCGTTACCCTCGAATACCCCATTAGCTATCATATCCTTCATGGCAAGGAAGGATTCAGCCTGAAGTCATTTGAGTATCCGAAATTGAATGACCTTGTATCAAACATTGAAAGGAACGATCTTCTACACAACGCTTTCCACTTTATACCGGGTAAACGGTACCACTTTGATGTTATGAAAAACAGTGAAAAAACAGAATCATCCTGGGAGGTCAACACAGATCCATATAACAATTCCTATATAAGATGCCACCAGTCAGGCGCCATGGCCTACTTCATCAACGATGGGAATATGTTGTATTTCACCCATTTCACCGGCAATAAAAAATCCCTGCTGTATTACTTCTTCCTGGCATCATTCCAGGTACAACAGGGATTTTACCAGGACCTGTTCATTTCCGACAGGTATCCGTTAAACCTGATTTTTAACCAGCCGCTCCTGGGATTACAGGACCTGGTAGCACCCTTCTGGAAATTCCTCCGG
Source organism: Bacteroidales bacterium (assembly GCA_023138875.1). Classification (GTDB taxonomy): domain Bacteria; phylum Bacteroidota; class Bacteroidia; order Bacteroidales. The sequence goes on along the minus strand of JAGLOO010000054.1, from coordinate 35,704 downwards.
TCAGAATTCGAGTGTAAATATGATTGGATCGATAACGACATGGCCCCTTCAGAGATAAGGCTTGTCTCTTCCGCGCAGAACACCCTTGCAGGCACAATCTTACAAAAATTCGATTTCACCATCCTTATCAACGAAAACGGAATTCAACAACTTGTGGTGAAATCAAAGGACCTTCACATTGATGCCACATGTACAGATTAATCACCATCATATGGCTCTTATGTTCTATTGCTCCAGGGATAAGGGCCCAGGGTGATGCAGATTTTAACCGGATCAACAATGAAACTTACCGGCTCTACTTGCAACAGGATTGGGACAGCCTTATCCATGTGGGGAAAATTGCATTAAAACAGGATATCGACTACTACTACCTGAGGATGAGGCTGGGAATCGCCTGTTATGAAATAAAGAATTTCAGGAGAGCAGCAGATCATTTTACCACAGCCCTTTCCCTGAACCAGGATGACCCGGTGGCCCTTGAGTACCTCTATTTTTCCAGAATTCTTTCCGGGCAAAAAGAGCAGGCCAACGTGGTGAGAAAGCAATTCAAAGGTGATCTTGCCCTTAAATTGCCTGCTCCGAAAAGTAAATTCATCGAGAGGATCGGAGTGGAATACCTGTACAACCGGGGCATGAATGATGATGCATTTTCAAATCCTGAGGAGCTGTTTTCAGGCTTTCCGCCCGGGGTTCAGTATACAACCCGTCATTATTCCAATGCCTCCCTGTCACTTACCAACAGCATTGCACCTGGATTTTCCCTGTTGCATACATACACATACCTGTCGAAAACCAATCACCATTATTCCAATGATGGCACCGACCAGTTCTATACAGCTGACCAGCATGTATACCAGCACCAGTATTATCTTTCGCCCCGCATTTCAACCTTATCCGGATTCACCATCATCCCGCTATTTCACCTGATCAGCGGACATTACCAGGTACCCCTGGAAGTCAGCCAGGGATTCCAGGGAGGTTCTTCCCAGGTGCTGTTCGGGTATCTGGATTACAAAGATCTTATAACCGGGCTCGGACTTAAAATGGGGATCGGTTCATTTGACCTTCATTTGGAAGGATACTATGCAACCCTTAATAATTCAGAGCAAATACAAAGCAGACTTGGAATCACCTGGTATCCCATGGGAAATCTTAATCTATATGCAGGGGGATATCTGAACGGACAGTATGAAATGACCGGAGGAAATGGTGTCTTCAGGAGCATCCCGGAATTGTTGTTTGGTTTCGCAATCTCGGAAAAGGTATGGTTTAATCTGAATGCTGTGATGGGCGATATGACAAATTATCTTGAAAACAACGGTGCTATCGTTTACAACAGTTTTTCAGATGTAATCGAAAAGAAGGTGAAGTTCTCACTCTCAATTCCTGTTTCAGACAAAGGATCGCTTGTGTACCTCGGAGGGCGGTGGACTTCCAATCGAAGTGAGTTCTATCCATTGGATCCGGATCAGGGAAATATCACCAACATAATTACATATAACGCTTTATCAATCTACGGAGGATTATCATGGCAATTTTAAAAAAGTTCAGACTGATGTTAATAATCAGTCTATTATTCAGCATCACCTCTACCTCAGGTCAGGATTTCAGGAAGACCAAAGACGCTTTCCAGCAAAGTTATATCCAGGAAGCAACCGGTGAGATCATATCATCCATTAACAGCCTTAAAGAAGTGTATAGTGAAAAGTCCTACGAGATCAACCTGCGGCTTGGCTGGCTAAGCTACCAGGCCGGTAACTTTACTGAATCCATTGCGTATTACAACAAGGCCATTGCCCTGATGCCCTATGCCATTGAACCCAGGTTCGGAGTAGTCTACCCGGGCGCAGCCATGGGCAACTGGACCATGGTCATAAACCAGTATGAGCAGATCCTTGAGATAAGTCCCAACAACTCCATTGCCATGCACAGGCTTGGATTGATATTCTATGGAAAGGAGGATTATGCGGTGGCCAAAAAATACTTTGAAAAGGTGGTAAATCTATATCCTTTTGATTACGATGCACTTTCTATGCTGGGGTGGTCCTATTTTAAATTAAATAATTTCCGGGAAGCAAAAGTACTGTTCCAGAAAGCGCTGTTGCATACTCCCGGTGGAACTTCAGCCATGGAAGGATTGGATCTGCTGAATCTGCCATAATCCGGCCTCTCTAGAATTCATAGCTGATCCCCGCCTGGAAGTTGATCGGATTTCCAGGTGTGAAATGCAACTCCGACACGGGTAAAGTTTCATAGTACAATCTCGATTCTGTATCAAACTGAGCTTCATTCCAGGTCTGGTTTAATAAATTTTCAATCTGGGCAAAAATCCTGAATTCACGAAAACGATATCCCAGGACGATGTTTGTGATGAAATGACCGTAAACAACAATGGTATTATCCTCGTTCGCCGGTCTGTCTCCTACATGTCGAAAACGAATGGCCGTTTCAATCCCTGCAGGATGACGGAAATTGAGTCCGCCCTGTGAGGTAAACCGGGGTGCCAGGGGAATATAGTTCGCGTCTTCCGGTTCATTGAGGTAACGTCCATCGGAAAGGTTCAGGTCCAGGTCGGCCCAGATCCATCGGGCAAGCTGCATACGGAACTCTGCATCGATTCCCTCCCGGCGGGTTTCTCCGCTGATCTCTGTACTTCCTTCATCCCCGATAAATACAAGTTCCTCTTCCATGTGAAGATACCAACCGGCCAGGCTGGCAAGGATATTCTTTCCAATGCTGATCCGGGCACCCAGCTCTGCACCGGAGGCCCTCGGATGGTCCTGTGGTCTGTTTGTTCGATCATATCCCCGTTTACCGGGTCATTCAGCCATAATGTGAAATTGGAGTACAACTTGAAATCATACCTCGACATATATGCCTGAATCAGAAAGTCATGGTCATATCCTTCCATAAAATGGTAATCCACCGAGATATTGTACCTGCCGGTGGTTCCTCCTTCCAGGTCATCGATGGCACCCCACCGGGTGATCAGCCCATTGTCAATGGCCCTCTGTGGCAACTGGCCCGAAGCATTCCAGGCGGAAGTAAATGCGCCCATCATAAGCCCCAATTCACTTCTGGGTGTTAAATGGGTATGAAACTTTCCATAAATATTGGCCCGGTTAAAACCCTGGGGATTTTCCACAGGTCCGTCCGTATAGTAATACTGTCCCGCGATATACGCACTCTGGTGTTTACCTGCAGTGGTATCTTGAGAACTGTGGTGGTAGCCTTGGCCGTATTGAACATACCGCCTTCAAGTTTGACCAGGTTCCTTTCCGGGTGGTCTGTTGTGGTGAAATCTACCGATCCGGCCGTTCCGAAATTCCCGAACCGGCTGAAATACGGACCTTTGTACACAGCCAGTCCGTCAATGATCTCCGGAATGATAAAATGCAGATCGGCATATCCCTGTCCATGCCCATGTGTAACCATATTCACCGGCATTCCATCCACATAGATACCCACGTCTGTGCCGTGGTCCGCATCAAATCCACGCATAAAGATCTGTTCGGCCTTCCCGCCCCCGGCATGTTGCGCAATATAAAGACCAGGGACCATCAGAAGCATATCCTGGGCGGATCTAACCGGTTTCACTTTCAGGTCAAAATCCCTGATTGCCCTGGAGGAAGCCGCAGAGAATGGCTGTCGGGCTTCAATGGTGACAGCCGACAGATCAATAGCACCCGGTGTAAGTTCAATGTCCAGTTCTTTCTCTTCTCTTTCCGTGAAATCCATTTCGATCTCCCTGGTCTCATAGCCGATAAAGGAAAAGATGATTGTTTGCTTCCCGGCCGGGATCTCCGGCAGCTGACACAGTACCGCTGAGTATTGCAGTTTGGGAATGGGATGATACGTATACAAACAGAGATAGCAGAATTGTTGGGAGATACTTTTTCATTTCAATTGAGTAATGAGGGTGTTACGTTTATACTTATCGTGTTACTTCCCGCAAATATAATCCGTTACTCTGAATTCTCAAAATAGAAATGACGATTGTAGCTAATGACCTGGAAACACTCGGGAAGGGAGAATGCTTTTATTCATTTGGTTTTACCCATCCCTCGGTTAATTGAGGTTTGTGCCACTCGTGGTGATTGTTGGATGATGGCTGATCGCTGACCGGCAGCCTCCACTCTTCTGGTAGTTTATCTGTTTGCTCCGCTATATCATGCCATCGCCTGGAAAGCTCCTTTACCAACTCAGGATGTTGCCCGGCAAGATCATGTTGCTCGCACCGGTCGCTGGCTATGTTGTAAAGTTCCCATTGACTGCCGTAGAAACTCACCAACTTCCAATCGCCCTTTCGAATTGCGCGATTCTTATAAAACCTGAAATAGAGTTCTTCATGTCCTATGCGTTCATCTCCATAAAACAGAGGGAGCAAAGACTTCCCCTGAAGAGGTTCCACATTTTCTTTCTCGGGGTAATTGGTGCCTGTTACATTGATGCATGTAGCCATTATGTCAATCAGGTGTCCGGGATTACGCTCCCAATCCCCTGTGTTTTTTATATGATCAGGCCAATGAATGATCAGGGGTGAAGAGATTCCCCCTTCGTGCTGTGTCTGTTTGTAATGGCGCAGGGGTGTATTGCCGACCGTGGCCCAACTTGCATCGTACAGGTAAAAAGATCCTCCTTCCCACGGCGGAATATCCAGATTTCTGCTTCGTTCGAAAGGACAGGCACCATTGTCAGAACAGATCATGATCAGCGTATTTTCCAGCACCCCTTTCTGATTGAGATAATCTACCAGTCGTCCGATATTCTGGTCAACACGATCCACCATGGCAGCATACACACTCATCCGGAAACTTTCAAACTCCCGCTGGTTTTCACTGATCGAGTCCCAGGCAGGCATATGATCCGGCAGCTCTGGTAAATGCATCGTTTTCGGGAAAAGGCCCAGAAGTTTTTGTTTTTCAAGGCGGTTATTCCTGATCTTCTCCCAGCCGATATCATAGGTCCCGAAGTACTTCTCTATATCATCTCCGGGAGCCTGCAGGGGATAATGTGGAGCATTGAATGCAATGTAATGGAAAAATGGTTTTTCGTTTGCAAGGGCCTCATCGATGAATTGGATGGAGTAATCCACATTGGCATCGGTGGTGTAGAAGCCGTCATCAAAGTCGTTCCAAATTTCCCCGTTGAGCCGAAAGGTGGTATCACCTTTGAAAAAATCGGTTGCCCCGGAAAGATGTCCCCAGTAACGCTGAAAGCCAAAATCAGTGGGCTCCTTATCCAGGTGCCACTTCCCTGTCATGGAAGTGAAGTATCCTGCCTCCCCAAGAACTTCTGCAATGGTGGTCGCGCGGTTCAGTTTGCTGTCACCAGCCTGGTTACAATAGAGTCCACTCAACAGGGACACACGTGATGAATGGCATTTGGCTGTATTATAAAACTGGGTAAAGCGCAGTCCGTTCTGTGCGAGAGCGTCTATACGTGGTGTCTTAATCTCGCTGCCATAACAGCCAAGATCAGAGAATCCAAGATCATCCACCATGATCAGGATAATGTTGGGATTATCTTGAGAAGTACGGGTACAGGATGAATACAAAGTAATGAATAAGAATCCCGCAACGAAAAAAATGCTCTTAGCGAGTTGAATCATAATCACAATAGAGTTTTTACGCATCTGACTAATATAGGTATTATCTTCGCCCAATAAAACTTGTCGGATGAATAAGAAGATCCTCGATCTTGCCATACCCAATATTATCAGCAATATTTCCATCCCTCTTCTGGGAATAGTGGATATGGCTTTAATGGGGCATCTGGAATCGGATGATTACATTGGAGCCATTGCACTGGGATCACTCATTTTCAATTTTATTTACTGGAGCCTGGGGTTCCTGCGCATGGGTACCAGTGGATTTACCGCACAGGCATGGGGAAGAAGGGATATGCCTGAAACCATCATGGTTTTCTCCAGGGCGGCATTTATTGCCATAGTTATGAGCATCATTTTGCTGCTACTTCAAAGACCCATCGAAATTTTAAGTTTCCTGGTCCTGAAGGGGGAAACCCGGGTGGAGGAGCTTGCAATGGCATACTTCAGGATCAGGGTATGGGCAGCCCCGGCAGCCCTCGGGCAGTTTGCATTGCTGGGTTTCTTCCTGGGGATGCAGAATGCAAAATTGCCCATGGTGGTTCTGGTCAGCACCAACATCATCAACATCATATTAAGCTACATTTTCGTGATGAAACTGGAGATGGGATCGGATGGAGTAGCACTGGGGACGGTCATCGCCCAGTACAGCGGATTATTTATAGCTCTTTTCTTTTTCAGGAAGTACTTCGGAAAGCTTTTTAAATACTGGTCATTCAGGGCTGCCACACAGTGGAGCAAGCTTAAAAACTTCCTTACTGTAAATCAGGATATTTTTATTCGCACCATGTGTCTGGTGATTGTTTTCTCAATTTTCACTGCCAGGTCAGCCAGTGCTGATGTAATGACCGAAGGAGAGGATACCATACTTGCGGTGAATTCCTTATTAATGCAGTTCTTTATGTTCTTCTCATTCCTGATAGATGGATTTGCACATGCTTCAGAAGCCCTTACGGGGAAGTTTATCGGTTCAAATAACAGGAAGTCTTTGACCCGCACCATCAGGTTGCTGTTCATATGGGGTACTGGTATCAGCATATTCTTTACCATACTCTACCTGGCCGGCGGCAATGCCATATTAAGGCTGCTGACTAATAATCCGGAGGTAATCTCCAATTCCAAGCCTTACTTCTTCTGGGTGGTCATGATTCCAATGGCATCCTATGTCGCATTTTTATGGGATGGCATTTTTGTCGGAGCCACAGCTGGCAAAGAGATGCGCAATGCCATGCTGATTTCTACGCTGGTGGTATTTTTCCCTGCATACATTATAATGGGTAAATTCATGGGGAACCATGGTCTGTGGCTTGCATTTATCCTCTTTATGATGGCCCGGGGGGTAACCATGAGTCTCTGGTCAAACCGGGCCGTTTTGAGCAAGGTAAAGTAGAAACAAGACTCAAATTATTGTACATTAGTAAAATATCGCAATTGCATTACTGCTATGTCGACGGTTATCGCCTACGGAACAGATAAGCAAGCATATTTTGATCTATTTATTGAATCATGCCATCGTCATAACATAGATCCTGTAATCCTGGGTTGGGGTGATCAATGGATCGGATCCGGGAAAAAAGTTATTTCCATCTACGAATTCATTCAAACCCTTCCTTCCGATGAAACCATAATTTCAGTCGATCCTTTTGACGTGATATTTCTTTCTGGTCTTGATGAAATCGAAGCTAAATTCTGCAACATGAAGATTCCTTTTCTTTGTGGTGCATTAAAACTGGGGCGATTTTTCGGAAATGTCTATAACCTTGAATTCAACAGGACAAAAAAACCAACACCCAGAACCCCTACAAGCTATAACTTTCTGAACGCCGGAACCTGGATCTCCAAGGCTGATTATGCCTGCCGGCTTTTTAAAAAATTGATAGTTAACAATATCCTTGCTGATACCGATATTGATCAGAGGCTCTTCACAGGAATATATATCCGGAACAGATCCATAATGAATATTGACTGGGAATGCAAAATTTTCCACAACCTTCTGTTTAAGGATTTTATCACCAGGAGACCGGATCTGAAAGACCTGAATTTTAATAATACGAGGATAATAAACACTGTTACCGGATCATCTCCCTGTATTCTCCATGCTTCAGGTAATACAAGGATGAGAGAGATCGCACTGGCTCTGGGATATGATCAAAGCTTAACTTTACCTCAACAGGACACCCTTGGCTATTCAAAGAAAGCCTTTTTCCATGTTGGGAAGATCCTTCAGTCCATACTGAAACAAGAACAGGAAACAGACGGTTTTTAAGATTTCTTCTCTCTTTTCCTGTCATGCTCGTTGAGCAATATTTTTCTTAAGCGGATGGATTTAGGGGTAACTTCCACATATTCATCCTCTCCCACATATTCCAGTGCTTCTTCAAGAGAGAACTTGACAGGGGGTGCAATGGACACCTTTTCATCTGATCCGGAAGCCCGCATGTTCGAGAGCTTTTTTGTTTTGATTACATTGATCACCAGGTCATCCTGTTTGGTATGCTCACCAATCACCTGACCCGCATAGATCTGTTCGTTGGGCTCAATAAAGAACTTTCCCCTGTCCTGCAATTTATCGATGGAATATGCAATTGAATTGCCCGTTTCCATGGCTATCAGTGCCCCGTTCCTTTTGCGCTGCAGTTCACCTTTCCATGGCTCATAGCCGGAAAACCGATGCGAAATCACTGCATTCCCTTCGGTGGCTGTCAATATGGGCTGTGAAAGCCCTATCAAACCCCTGGCCGTTATTTTGAATTCCAGGTTCACCCGGTCATCCTTTTTCTCAATGTTCAGAATATCTCCTTTTCTCCCGGTAACGATTTCAATGACCCTTCCCGAAAACTCTTCAGATACATTGATGTAAAGCAGCTCCACCGGCTCGTGTTTGAACCCGTCAATCTCTTTGATAACCACTTTTGGTTGTCCCAGTTGAAGTTCATAACCCTCTCTTCGCATGGTCTCGATAAGAATAGACAAATGGAGGATGCCCCTGCCATACACTTTTAACCGATCGGGTGAATCTGCTTCTTCCACCTTTAATGCCAGGTTCTTTTCAGTCTCTTTGAATAACCTGTCCCGAACATGCCTCGAGGTCACATATTTACCCTCCTTGCCGAAAAACGGGGAGTTGTTGATGGTAAAAAGCATGCTCATGGAAGGCTCGTCGATGGAGATAGGCTTCAAGGCTTCCGGCTCCTCAAGATCGGCAATGGTATCACCTATGTCAAAGTCCTCGAGTCCCAGTACAGCAACGATTTCACCGGAGCGGACTGCCTCTTTTGTTTTTTCTTTACCCAGTCCTTCAAAGGTGTAGAGCTCTTTGACTGTTGATTTATGGATCAGTCTGTTTCGCTGCATAATGGAAACCTGGTCGCCCATCTTAATGCTTCCACGATGCACCTTGCCAACAGCTATTCTACCGGTATAAGATGAGTAATCCAACGAGCTGATCTGCAACTGGAGGGTTCCGGTATTCTCTTCCGGTGGATCAAAATACTCTACGATGGTATCCAGAAGGTAGGCCATGTCTTCGGCAGGTGCTTTCCAATCGGGTCCCATCCAGCCCTGTTTTGATGAACCGTAAACAGTGGGGTAATCCAGTTGCTCTTCAGAAGCATCAAGAGAAAACATCAGTTCAAATACAAGCTCATTGGCCTCTTCAGGATTGCAGTTGGGCTTGTCAACTTTATTGATGACAACGATCGCTTTTTTACCCAGTTCCAATGCTTTCTGGAGGACAAACCTGGTTTGTGGCATGGGTCCCTCAAAAGCATCAACAAGCAACAGGACCCCGTCAGCCATATTCAGGACACGCTCCACTTCACCCCCAAAATCGGAGTGGCCGGGAGTATCAATAATATTGATCTTTGTTTCTTTATACCTTACTGATACATTCTTTGATAAAATGGTGATGCCCCGCTCCCGTTCCAGGTCATTTGAATCCAGGATCAGATCCCCCATGTCCTGGTTATCCCTGAAAAGATTTACCTGGTGCAGAATTCTGTCGACCATGGTGGTTTTTCCATGGTCCACATGTGCGATGATGGCAATATTTCTTAAATCCATTCCTTTACTGACTATAAAATAAGTCCGCAAAAGTAAGCTATTTAAACAACAGTAAGAAATTGATTTTCTTGAGGCTATATAGTGTAGAACTAATCAGTGATTCCCAGGTTATATATTTCCTGAATATCTTTCAGCTTCTTCTGAAAGTCAAAATTAAGATCAATGAGTTCTCCTGTTCGCACATCAAATATCCATGCATGCACCAACGGGTCATATTCGTTTTTATGCACAGGTACATGCTCTTCATGTGACTGGTGAGGGCAATTATTGTATCCTCTCCACATCAGCCAACACAAAACTCTTATCAAAATAGGCTTCTTCCGGTCCATAAAATCGGAATAGCAGGAAGAAGTCTTCTCCGGCAGTAGGAATCCAGTTTGATTCTAATCCTTCAGGTGGGGTTTCGCCAAAGTAGATATCCACTGAACCGTCTTCATTTATTTTTAAGGCCGACTTATCGTATGATGAAATACCCATTTTGTCATGATCATTATAAATGAATGCCTTTGTTTTTTTACTGTAGGCAATAATTGACCAAAAATCCCTGGCTGGTACGTTTGCCGGTACATTTAGCTTGTAGTTTTCCTTCCCGGATAGCAATTTACCATTGGTATCATGCAAACCAAGTATATATGCAGATGCTTTACCTAAGTGCCGGGGAACAAATGTTGCCCAGTGAAAAAGGCTTCCCCTTTCATCAAGCAGTAAATATTCACCTTCATCATAAACAAAACCTTCCTTCGAGGGAATCCTTACCCCCAACCATTTTCGTTCAGGCCAGTATATTTCGGACGAATATCCAGGCGTTTCGAACATATATTCCAGGTAGTCGTAACCATCCTTTGCTGCCTTTTCCAATGCCTGTCTAATTTTGCCTTCAGGTGCAAAAGACTTGCCCTTTTCAATACCAATGGATGCCAGCATGCCTCCCATCACTTTGTCGCGCTCAAGCAGAGGCTCTTCATTCAGGAGTTCGGTGATACTTTCAAAGAAGCTCAAGTCATAGACAGGCAAAGTCGGCACATGCTTACCCGCCATATCTATGTAGTTACCCTTGGGTGGATTATCGGCCTGACTAAGGGGATAGGCATTGATATTCTTCGAATACTCCGCCGCTTCGCCAAAGCTTGCATCACCTATCGGTGGCACTGCCAAAAATAGCTGTTCGTTCAGAAGCTGGCGGTATATCAAGTACGACCGGGCCATTCTTGGTGCTTATAAATATCGTTGCATATGGTGTTTGATTGTTGGGTGTTATTGCCTCTATTGAAGGAACTGGAGGTTTAGAAAGCCAGTAAACTGCATCGTATCCTCCGCCCAAACTGAAATTAGCCTTGCGCATACTGATCATACTTACTGCAGGCATGGCCCAGTTTACAGCTTCTACACCTCTTTGGTAGGCCATTTGGTACTCCCAGTCAGTTTCCAGACTCTGAACTTACTGGTTAGGTTCTGTTGTTGGTTGACAACCATATGCCAAAATCCCAATGGATGAGACGGCAATGAATTTTCTGATGTTTTTTAGTTTTTTCATTAATAAGCTTCAATTAATAATTGAATTATTTAGTGCTTTAATTTCCTCTTTAGCTGCGTCTGGATGGAAGTTGAAGTAAGACAGGAAAGTCCGGTGGTCATTTGACCTTATTATTTTTTAACCATCTTTTCAATCTCAATTAAATTACTGTTATTGATTCTAAGAATATAGATACCCGTCTTGAGGTGTAATAAATTCAATTTGATTTGATTGTTTGAATCAAGTCTTTCAATTTTTTTCTTGTACACTACTTTACCTAAAATATCAATCAAAGTCAAAGTAAACTCAGTTTCAATATTTGAATTTGATTTAATATATAAAAATCCGGATGTTGGATTAGGGAATACTTCTAAATTGATATCCGTTAATACATTCGAAATCGAATAAGTTGAAGGTAAGATCACATGAATTACAACAGTGTCTGAATTTGTACAATCATCAATATTTGTTACAGAAACAGAATATTCATAATCCCCAACGTTTAAATTACGAAGTGTAATTGTTTGTTCACTTGAACCATCACTCCATGAATAGTTTACAAAATCATTCCCGGCATCCAAAACCATGGTATCGTTTGTACTTATTGTTGTGTCATTACCAAGATCTACAAATGGTAATGAATGAATTTGGAGATTTACAGATTCTGCCGGACCCTGGCAGCTCAACACTGTTTGGGTTACATAATAGGAGTATACTCCTGCTTGTGCCTTTCCAGTAGAGTAGCTGTTGCCCGAATTTACCAGGGTCGTTAATTCGGAATCCGTGTACCATTGAATATTCTCTCCTGTGGCCGATAAATCAGGTATTTCCTCCCCTTGACACACCGTTATATCATCAACTAAAGGGGCTGTTGGGATAGGATTAATGGTCAGGGTAACCGTATCAAGCGGACTTTCGCAATTCGAAATGGTTTGGGCAGCATAAAAGTGATATGATCCTATTTGAGCATTTGATAAAGTAAGTGTATCTCCGAAATCTGCAATTTCATAAACATTATCTTTAATACAACGAACACTGGCACCCTGATCATTTGCATAAAACACTATTTGTGTTATTTCGGAGCTATTATAAGTGAGCTTATAGATATATGCTATTTGCCAGTAGGATCTGCTTGACCAATAATATGTTCCTTCTCCAAGATTGAAAAATGTATCATATAGCTTATAACCAGCTGGTAAAGCAGTAAATCCACTCAGGTTTGTTGCATCAGTATTTGGAGCCACCCAGTGGTCATCTCCCTGTTCTTTTAATTTTCCAGCTGCAATACTGTCCCCTCCAAGGTAATCAATCATCTCCTGCCATTCAGAATCACTTGGCAGGTGCCATTCTGATGGGCAGATGTTCTTGGATGTAGAAAAATCATACAACCTTCCATAAATGCCAGCATATAAAATGCTGTCATTATTATAATACCATGAACCTGAAGATGTATAATAGTTTAAATTTTCAGCCATCCATACTTGATTACCTATCTTTACTGCTCTGTATTCCTGCCCATCGCGCGAATCAATAAAAGCACTATCAGAGTCACGATACCAGGTTATGTTTTCACCCTTAGCTATTAAAATTGAACTAGAATCATCATTACAAATTGTAACATCTTCAGTAATAGGTGCTTGAGGTGTGGGATTGATTGTAAATATAACCGTGTCAGGAAGGCTCTCACAATTATATATTTTTTGAGTAACATAAAATATATTTTTCCCCAGTTCAGTTGGATAATCTCCAACATAAAAATTATTTCCAGTCCAAATAGAATCAGTTAGTTCTGCGTCACTATACCATGTGATATTATCACCATCAGCTACTAAATAATCAATGTATTCTCCTTCACAAGTTACAGTGTCTTCAGTAGTTGGGGAGAGTGGGACAGGACTTATTGTTAAAGTAACTGCTACGGGTGAGCTTCTGTTACATCCCAAAATGGTCTGTGTAACATAAAAAGTATAAGTACCTATTTCAGTATGCCCTGTTTTCAATGTATCCCCGGAATGAATTAAATTGGATAAATCAACATCATCATACCACTGAATATTTTCACCGATTGCTATTAAATCGGGCACAGGTTCTCCTTCACATATCCATACATCTTCAGCATCAGCAGGAGGATTTATTATGGACAGATAAGTTATTATTATGGTATCACAACCTGCTACCGAATTTAAAGTATCATAGTAAATACCGGATGTTTTTTGATATTTGCCTTCCAGCAAAATACTATCTCCACAAAAAACAGATTTTTCAGATTGGGTACTAAAATTACAGGTATCATTCAGTTCCATACAACTGCTTGGATAATACAGGCCTTCTATATCAATATTCCGGATGAAAGGACTATTGCTTAATCTTGTTTTATCGGATTCGTTAAAATAAGCATCAGGATATGTAATGTAACCATACATCATAAGATCATGATCCCAGCAAGTTGGAAAATCCTCATCACATTCCGGTGGATGAGGAAGTCCAAGGGCATGCCCAAGTTCATGCCCCATTCCTCCAACGTACCTGCAGGATTTATATGAGTGAACTACATTTGGACAACTCTTATCAATTTCATAGCCGACCAATCCCTTTAAGTCATTTGCGCCGATAACCACTAAGCCGGACCCTCCACATCCTCCACACTGATCACATCCACAATTTGCATCTATATAATAAACCCATCTATTATTTGGATCATTATACCTTCCTTCTGTATACAAAAATCCATCTTGTAATACATTACGCCAAAACTGTAAAAATGTACTTCCATTTGGATTGGTAGAATACCAAAGTGCCTCATGAGAAGTTTGATATACTTCAACAATGGGATCATGTAAGGCAAATGTTTTGTTTTGCCCCAATGCATTGTAGTACCACATTTGTAAATGCCTGGCTGCATTTTCCAAACCAAGTATATATTCAGGTTTTTCAATACTGTCAGCAGGTATCAGATAAATTATTCTTACATATTTGGTATCGCCATTTTGTGAAGATTGGTTTGTAATCAGAGGTTTTGGTATTGTATCCACAATATCATCATACTTTTGATCTAATTCCTGGGCAGAAGCAACATTAATACCTGATAAAGTTGTAAGTGATACTAAAAATAACATTCCGGTATTCTTCAGAACTTCAGATAATGAACGCGTTGGTTTCATGATAGAATTAGAGATATATACAAAGTTATAGTATAGAACTCCGGATGTCAATTCCAACACTATCTATTTTTTTTGGCTAAATTGTTAAGTTCATATACTTCTCTATTGCAGGGACATAGAGAAGTGGCTAGGTGCTATGGATCCTTATATTGACATCATGCTATTTGGCGATGGCCCTGGATCCAACCAGGTCCAGCTCAGTTAACCTGTCATCCTTATATCCATAATTCAATTGATCATAGTCGGGAAACTGGTAGAAATTCAAAACCCTAACCACACCATAGTGCTTGCTAATAAGAATTGTCTTGTTATTAAGCGAGTGACTAATCTGATTCTCAAACTTATCATATACCTGGAATCCAATGGTTTTGACTGAATCAACAAGACCGAGGAAGCTGGAAGTATCATGCTGAGTGATCTGAGCATTGATGACCACCTCATCATCCTGGTAAATTCTCCAGGGCATGTTCAGCGGGTGCCTGGTATAAATGGTTATTGTATCGCCATATTTATTTTGAAAGAGATGTTCGCCGATAGCTCGAACCACAACCATTTCACCTATCCAGGATGCTCCATATGGAGAGGCACAATTATAGTCAATGAACTGGATATTTGAAAATGGGAAAACGATGGAATCTCTTCCCGGTTCAATCGAATCAATCCGGATGCACTTGACCTCATTCTCAGGATTCTCATAATAGGAGATTCTGTCTGAATAAAACATTTGATAATCCTGGGCATCAAGGGAGATACAAGAAATTACCAGTACAGCGAATACATATCCGTACCGGATAGCTGTTGGGATGAATTGTCGCATAGCCTTCAGTATTACTTATATACTAAGGTACAGAATCCAAATCGTTTTTCATTCCATTATCACTTCAATACCGTTTAACAAGGATGGTTTTCCCGGGCTTGAAGATTTGCATTGGATTATCAACCTATCCTTAACCTTAATTCCTTTAAAAGATTTCACAATTAGTTTCTTTGCACCTGCGGCCTCTTTTACAATATCGAAGTTACTAAGCACTGGTTTTTCTTGAATTCTAATATCAAATACACGGTCACTGGATTCCAGGTTTGCCGTTTCGGCAAAAAAGAGTTTTACAGTGTAAGTGGTATTTCTCATTGGTTCTTTTGCCAGGGTAATCTCAATTTCAGAAAAACCTGAAACGCCTGAAGCGCTTACCCACGAATATTCTTTTGTTTTTATTCCATATGAATTTGAACGGAAATATCCTGCCTGATCTGCACTTTCCTGAAATACTGACGAAACATAAGTTTTTGCGGCGCTTGTATCTGAGGTCACAAAATTCACTTTAACCGGAATATCAGGGCTGTCACCTCCTTCGCTGGGATAATCGAGCCATAATGTGTTATTCTCCGCCATTCTGTCGCCGGGAGCTCCAAAGTTAATCCCAACCTGTTTTACAGGCTTCCCCGACCATAAAAAGCTATTATGCGTCCAAAATTCCAGTCCGGGCATGTGAATTAAAGAAAGCGATGTTTGATTCTGGTATGAACATGCACAGGTACGGGTATAATCCGGAGCATTCAAAACACCGTTTGCCGCAATAAGATTTGAGGTACAACCCGATTTAAAACCACCGAAATTTCCTGTTCCCCCATTTGTTTTTAAATCATAAAAACCTGCCGCCCCTGACCGGAAAGAAAGTAAGTTCTCACTGCCAATATTATAGTTGCATCCATAATAACGTGTGTACTTCCAGGGGATTTCTTCGTGGGTTATCGGATCCTGCCGTTGTATTTGATCCCCGGTAAGCAAGCTATAAGCTGAACTTTCATCGATGATTCTGTCACCATGTAAAATCGGAGGATTATAGTATTGGATTTCTTTGTCCCATATCACTTTACCATCATCGGCATGGTAAGCGATCATTCTTTCCCCCAGTTCTCCCGCGAGCATATCATGGGAAGGGCGTGTTGCCTGAAGGAGAACGTTATGTCCGGCTGAATATCCGAGCCAGCTTCCAAATACATTGCCCGTTTTTTGCCATAAAGTATCGCCGGTTTCAATATCTAAAGCTGCAAGAGTGTAATCTTCTTCAAGGCTGATACCCCGCCTTTCAAGCAAACTTGTTATTGCTGCAGGCATTTTATCAAGGTAATACAATGTCTTTCCGTCAGAGACGATCGCGTTATGAATGAATCCATTATTCGATTTAGCTCTCCATTTTTCATCGAATGTGTGCCTGTCCATAACAATAAGATAAGCGCTGGCACTCTGATCGTAATTATACATGCCGCCTGTGCGATTATCATTTGATAAAATTGCTTCTGCATAGCCCGCCCACTCTTCCTTATTTTTAAGTTTAGTCATTAATAAGACAGAGTACTTTACAAAATGAGCCCCGGCAACTAAATTATCTCCCGAAACACCTATATATCCCCACCGGAGTCTATCGGGCATCCGAACGCTTTTAATTATTTCCCCGGTTTCAATATCCAGAACGTGAAGAGTAATTCCCTGTACAACATAAACCAGATCGGGAGTGACTATATAATTCGTGCCACGTGAGTTTGCTCCCGGAATATGCTCCTGATTATAGAAGGGATTTAAGGGATCATCCGCATACGATTCGTTATAGTAGGTGCCAAATGTACCCAAACCGGTGAATTCGGTTTTCCATATAACCCGGCCTGTATACACATCTCTTGCACTAATAGAGTTCATTCCTTCAATAATCAGCTTCCCGTTCATAATTTGTTCCGGCGGGCCATGTCCGTGCCGGGGTAAAACATCCATATTGGAACTACCTCCAAACCAGAGGATTCCAAGTGGAAGTTTCACTAATTCATCATCCGATTTAATGGTGTTGGCCATGCTTCCATACTGGTGTGTCCAGTTCGAAGAGCCTTTGGGTGCACCAGAACGGGTAAGCAGTAACTTGCTTACATTACCTTTTTCAATTTTCAGTCCTTCATATACTCCCCCATTTATTAATTCTGAGTACTCTGCCAGCTTATCAACCGGGCCTTCTATCCATATTTTCCCGCCAAACGGCCGGGTGACCTCATATATTTTTTCGAGCAAAATATTCTCCGGTTCTGATGGATAATTACTCAGGTCTTCAATGATGGTAAGCGAAGAGAAGTAGGGAGCAAAATCTATTGTCTCAGGAGTTCCCTGTATAAAAGCAACATTACTGGCTTTTATTCCCATTTTGTCAAACCGTTTTCGCAGTTCAAGGATGTTCGAATTGTCAGGTTCAACAGCAATGATATTTAAATCGGAAACAAGTGTAATAGCTGCAAGTAAATCCCCTTTCCCCGGCCCAAAGTACAATGAGTATCCCTCCTTAATTCCGGTTTCGGCGAGGATCTTTTGAGCTTTCTGTTTTGTTATGTCTGAAATTTCGATTTTGCCGGTTGAAGGGAATAAATCAACCGGATTAACTTTTTGTCCACTGAAGGCCAAAATTTTACCATCGAGAGTAACTGCAAAAATTTTCCCGTTGGCAGCAACCAGTCTGCCCACTTCACCGTCAATCGATATTTCCCATAAAACTTCAGGTTTGCCGTCTGTTGTTAACCTGACGGCAGTTATCCGGTTTTTTCCACCTGCATAAAGGGTTGATCCGGCTTTAATCAAATCACCTGATGCATCAACAGGCAATATCCATTCTACTATTTCAGGATTTTTTGCGTTTCTGGCAGTAATTGAATTCCCGGAAAAATAGAATTGCTCTTCCCCCAAAGCCGGGTATTTCTCAAGTGATCCCTTTTCTACTCTTGTTCCATCATCTAATTTGTACAGGTTGGTATTTCTGTCGCGCGAATGATTGATGATATAATCATTGTTCGCACAAACAAATGCACCGCCTGTTTTATTATACTGGTTTAAATGATAATAGAGCAGTTCTCCGGTATTTTTATCAAAACAGGCCGGCACCGAACGGCCACCCGGGACAAGAAGTTTGTCATTACTGATAACCATTGCACCTTGCGGGGCAACACCGGCAAAAGCGTAGGCACCGCCGTGAGGCTGCTGCATAAATTGAGAGCCGGTCCCATCATTTTTCCATATGATATTGCCCGAATTTGCTTCAATTGCATAAATAAAGGTTCCCATAAAGGGCCATATGCTTGCCGCGAAGTAAACTATGCCGTCTTCAATAACAACTCCTCCTCTTGCAGGCCAGCTTGATATTAAACGTTTATTTCCTATTATTTTCCGTTCTGAGGGTCCCCCGCGAAATTTCCATATTAAATTTCCTTTCTGGGCAGATAAGCAATAAAGGTACCCATCATCGCAGGTAAAGTATATATTGTTATTGTAAAAAGTCATTGGTAACCGAACCGGGCCATCTGCATAATAAGTCCAGGTTTCTTCACCCGTATCCGTATTGATTGCAACAACTTTATCCTGATCGTTAAATCCGATATACAAAGTGTTTCCAATAACAATAGGTTCAAACACTTTGTCATATTGCATAAGGTCGTGATTTAGCGGATCGTCCCAAACCATCTCCCTTGGACTGTAATGCCTTGTCCATTGCAAATACAATTCAGCAGGCAGTTGTTCCGGACTCGAAGCGGTTCTTCCGGCATCATAGCGCCACATGGGCCAGTCGTAAGCAAAAATCTGAATCGATATTATCACCTGAATCAGACATAATAATAGTTTCCTTGCTGATAATTTCATGGTTAATAACTATGGTTACTTTGATTTAATTCTTCTGCCTTCACTGTATCATACCGCCTATATCCATAATCTGGTATCCTTCAGGAATAGAAAAACTATGAGCATCAGGAGTCCATGGTTCAATATCTTTTAATTCCATACCTGATCCTTCCTCTCCATCAATGTGACTGATCATTTTTATTGGGAACTTATACTTTTCGGAATACCACATGGTAAACATTTTTTGTGTGGGATTGTCTGAATTATATAATATCGACTTTGTACATTCAACACCATTAATAGTTTCCTTTCCTGCATCTTTTAAAATCCCGCTTTCTTTATAGTGTTCAAATGATTTAAGTGGATCGTTTCCCATGCTCATAGGACTTTCAGCAGGGCTTTTCATTGCCATTTTTTGCTGGGGCATTAGTATAATTACCTGGCTTTCACCTTCATTTACAATAATAACCCCTTTCTGACCGTCTTCATTAAATTCATAACGATAACCGGCATCCGCTGAATAAACTGTAAAAGCTCGTTCTTTACCCATGGAATGGAATCCCATTTTTGCTTTGAACTGTCCGTAAAGACAACTACTCAAAAAGAGCACGATCAGAATTGAAAGAAGTTGTTTTACATTTTTCATAATACTGATTCTTAATTATTCTTTACAAATTCGACCCTGCGGTTGACTGCTTTACCTTCAGGTGTATCTTTGGTATTTATTGGATTGCTCTCTCCAAAACCCTTTGAAGTAAGCCGGTCGGAATCAATCCCCATTGAAACAAGCTGGTCCATTACCGTTTTTGCTCTCTCTTCTGATAGCTTTTGATTGAAGGCAGAATCACCATCACTATCTGTATGACCTTCTATGCTGAAATTTACCTCCGGGTGTGCCGACAGGAGTTTGAAGATACTATTTAATACACCCATAGACTCAGGGCGCAGGCTTGCCTTACCGACATCAAAACGTATACCGTTAGAAACTATCTTTCCATCCTGCAGGAACCTGTCATAGTGTTTTACACCTCCCTCCGCTATCCGGATATTTTTTATAAAAAACGGATGGTCATCATTTGCATGGTAAGCTAATAGGGTTAATCCGGAGGGATTAAAGGAAAGGCGCGGTATGTTTATCAACCTTGTTTCGTCAATATAAGCCTTTAACTTCCCGTTTGTATAGGCTATTGCAATGTGTGTCCAAACCTTTTTAATTGTTTTTCCTTCAGGAATATTGCTGCTTGCAGGATTCAAATACATCCCAGTGGAATTTATGCCCAGGTAATTTGATCCACTCGGGGCAGACTGGTTTTTCCTGTCATAGAAGTAAATGGTAAAGTCGTTATAAGGAAGATAAAGATCAAACTCTATAGTAAATACTTCCGGCAGATAATCTGTTCCAGGATTTTTAAGGTAAGGAACTATGGCTGGGTGCCCTCCTCTAAACATGATTACATTCTCATCCCCGAACACTGCATTCTCAGTATTTCCATCGTGAAGATCCCATCTGGAGGGGAATTCCCCGTTCTCCTCATCCAAAAGGTTATCCTCAAAAATTATATTATCGCCGGGCACAAAATCATATTTCGACCAGACAAGAGAAGGTTTTGTTTTGTCCTGTTCAGTTTGTGCTGTAACAGAAGCATCCTCTGATTTTCCGCTAACCTGATCGGATTGTCCGGTCTCAGATTGGGGGGGTGTATTTTTCTTTTTGTCCTTTTTAAATAACCCACCTATTCCTTTTTCCAGCTCATCAATAGCCTTGTTAATCTCCTTCTCCTGTCCCGATAAACTTTCCTGAGACATTAAGAAGAATGTGCTAAGTGCAAAAATTGTGACGATTTTTTTCATAATTCTTATTTTTAAATTATTACATAATTCTTTTTCAGTGAACTGCTGTTGATAGCATATTAATTAGCCTTTCTCAATATAAATTGTTCTATGAGCCAGCCTGTTTGCATTTTTGTCGTGAGTAACCAGTAACACTGTTCCTCCATGTGCTGAATAATCGGCCAGGCAGTTCATCACAATCTCCACATTCCCCTGATCAAGGTTCCCCGTAATTTCGTCAGCCAGAAGAATTTTTGGATTATATAAGAGCGCCCGTGCCAAAGCTGTACGTTGCTTTTCACCGGCGCTTAGCTCTGCCGGTGTATGTTGCAGGCGTTCTTTTAGTCCAAGTGATTCAATTAGTTCATATATTTCGTTTTCAGGAACATCTTTCTTTTGTGCCAGTGCAGGGACCTGAACGTTTTCAAGAACGGTAAGGTAGGGAATGAGGTGGTATTGCTGAAAAACAAAACCAATATTTTTTGCCCTGAAAACAGCCCTTTTTTCAGCAGACAGATCATAAATGTTTTCACTGTCAATTAATATCCTGCCCTGGTCAGGATGCAGCAGTCCCCCGGCAATAAGCAGCAGTGTCGTTTTCCCACAACCACTCGGGCCATGTATTGCTAAAAATTCACCCTTTTCAAGGGTCAGGGAAAAGTTATCCAACGCGTGGATAGTTTTGTTTTCCTTAGTATATTTTTTTGAGATATTATCTATGTATATCATCTCTGAATACGTGCTAAATTCTAAATTTCATTTGCATTCCTATTCCTCTCTTAAAACCTCAGCCGGGTCCTGCCTTGCCGCCATTGCAGCAGGAATATAGGCGGCAAGCAACGAAAGAAGCGGCGCACATAGCAATACCAACAGAAACAAGTATAAATTGAACAGGCTGAAAGAAAACAGCCCACCCCAAACACTACCTATTACCAATCCAAGTAAATATCCGATAACTGCTCCGAAAATCCCAATCAGCAATGCTTTTAGAAGAAAAAGACGCATTATAGACTTCTCCTTCACTCCAACCGCTCTTAATATGCCTATTTCACTTTTCCTTTCACTAACATTGCCAATAAAAAGAAAAGTAATCCACAGGACGCTTGAAAGAAGTACAAGCGGTACAAGAATTGAGGCAAACTTTTCCAGCTGGTTCCGAAGCTTGTTGCGATGTCTCTTTTCTGCCTGAATGGCATCTTGTGCTTCTTTTGCTGCCCTGGCTCTTGCTTCAGCACGCAAAAACACTTTACTTCCTCTTTCAATAACCTGTGTGCCAGGGAGTACGCTTTGAACTTCTTCTCTTACCTGTGCCTGATTGCCACCCGAACAAAAACATTTCAATGCTAATATCGCGTTTATTTTCCCCTGTTTATTCAGAAGTTCCTGGGCTTCCTGCAGATTAATCCAGATAGTAATATCATCCTTATTCCCGCGTGGTTCGTTACATTTCCCAACCTTGAATTTCCTGCCCAGAAGTTCTACCTCATCTCCTTGTTTCAACCCCAGTTTATCATGCAATTCAAATCCCGTTACCATGGTCCCTTTTGGAACGGCAATCATCATAGGCTCTTTTGGATCTTTATGCAGGAAAGGCACTTCGCCTCTTATTCCGATAAGTATGATCGTACGGCGCTTCTCCGGCCACTCAATTTTTTGCTGCAAACTGGGCAATAAGTGACGAATTAGCATACTACGGGAAGCTGCAAGACTGTCAACATAGCTCTCCGGCATAAGCTTCGAAGCAAAATCATTGGCAAACAAATCGCTGATGTTCTGGTCTTTCGGAAGTATCAATAGGTTGAAACCCAGCTTTTTCATGATCTTACGATAATCATCTTCCAGCAGAGCCATTCGTTCATGTGTTTCCGCTTCTTTTTCAGTTATTATCTCATTGGTTTTATGATCATGCACCTGTAACATAGTCAATGCCCCCGTAACTGTTGTGACAGCAAATACAACGGATAGAAGCCCTAAAAAAAAATTGAGCTTACGGCGTTTCATCTCTTTAATTACCAGCGTGCTTATATTCATATATTCATTTTTTCTTTAAAATATAAGACACAGTTGGCACTGCAATCACAAGCAAGACAATAACAATTAAAATATTTCTCCTCAATGGTCCGGTAGCGCTTTTATCTATTACAGGCTCCTCTGGTTCTTCAACATCACTGTCCACAACAATTTGCCCGGTAACCGTATCGGTGTTGTTCTTTCTGGCCGTTTCCTTTGCTTCAGGTTCTGTTTCTTTTCCTTCCTTTTTTTCGGTTACCTCAACAACCTCTTTTTTATTTCCTGAAGGGATAAAGTCTGATATTCCGGATATTTCAGGTATTTCTTCCTGAATCCAGGAAGTATCACCAATAGCTTTTTCCCAGTCGGCCTTAAAAAGCAGGTCGGTACCGGCATTTTCTTCCTTAATAGTACATGAACACCAGCCAATAACAGCGTTACAGGCTGTTTTGATAAGTTCAGGTTTAATCCCCTTACCTGCAAGGGCATATAGAACACGTCCTCTTCCGAAAACCGGAAAGGCTAACGGAGCATGAAAAGAAGCAAGGTCAAGTTCGGTACCAAGCAGCATTTTAATAAAAATCTCTTCTGCCGGGTTGGTGTTCGAAATCCTTACCATTGAAAATTTCACCTTGTTATTGGGAACAATAATATCTAATGGTTTACCGGTAGCATCCGTTGCAGAAGATGAAAGCTTCAATTCATCTGATAACAGATTAAGCTGTTCCTCCAGTGACTCAGCAAGTTTATTGTCCTCACTCTTTATTCCGCTTTCAAGGAAAAACCATACCACGGCATCTCCTTTTTGAATTTGATGAACTGCTTTCCTGCGGGCCGGAGAGTCTACCAGTTTTCTGACATTTTCATTTGAAAGCGCACCTTGCCAAACCAATCCATGTATGTTGTGTTCTTTCGGATAAAACAAACGAATCACAGGTAATTCTTCTTTCCGGATTTCTTCATTTCTTATATCTGAAATTTCTACAACTTTCAAATTTGCTTTTATACCGGTTACAGATGATTCCTTCAGATAATTAAGAGCACGTTTCTGGTCGTCATTAAGATTTCCGCTGTGCACAACTTCTACCCTATATAAGTATGCCGGCCAGCGTTCCAGTGCGTAACGAAAAACAGGGGTAGTGCAGCCCAATACAGGAATGAAACAGATGTACTGTGAAAACAGGATTAAAAAAATGATTCGACTTCTCATCTTTTCTTTATGGTAGTGTTTTAGTAACACCTTTAATTTAATGATTTTTTCAATCCCATATTTAAAAAACTTTAGAACAAATCTGAGGGAAGATGGATCGGATTATTTCATATCACTGACAGGTATGAAAAAACGTAACCTATTAAAGATCAAAATCGACTAAATTATGTTATTTTATCAATTAATACCGAATGTTCATGAACAAAGTTACAAAACGCAGGTTGGTGGATTATTTAAAGAAGATTTATAATTCTTCTCCAATGATAGTTATTAAGACTTATGCGTTAGTCTTTTCTGCCTGGAGCAAAATCAGATCTTTATGGTTACCCGTGCATCTCTATACAGGTATAGCACATGAAGGCGGTAATTCACTAAATTTTTCCTATTTGGGATGGGATAACAAAGTATTAAGTTATTGGTTGGTCAGAATTTTTGATCAATATGAACAGGTCCCTTGTAAAAAGCTAATTCCTGTCTGGAAGTTTAATAAATATTTAAAAGACAAAACCTTAAAATGTGATCTGGCAATGGTTGAATTAACGAATAAACTCGCTAAGCAGCGTGCCGGTGAATTAGCTGGATTTGTTTTGCCCAGATGGTTAAAGATGCACCTGGATGTCGATTTGTCCTTGTCATTAATTAAAAAAGGAAATGATATACCAAGGCGAATCAGAAAATACTCATTAGGAGTAGAAAAAGGATATTCTGACCAGGACTTTGCTTTTTTTTATGAGAAAATGCATAAACCATACATTGAATGTCGTCATAAGGAATCAGGAATTGTTGAAGATTACAAAAAGATGCTTCAGGATTTTAAAAGGGAAAAATCAACGATATATTTTGTCATTAAAGATGGCTTGAGGATTGCAGGCTTGTATGAACAAAATTTTGATGGCATCCCCTTTATGCATGCAGTTGGCATTTTAGATGGCTCTGATGATATAATGAAAATGGGTGTTATTGGTGCATTATATTACTTTGCATTAACAGATCACAGGAAAAATAATATTAAACGTGTTAACATAGGTGGAACAAGTCCTTTGCTGAAAGATGGTTTAACCATGTTTAAATTATCGCTTGGAGCAAAGGTCTCGGAAATTCAACATCAGGACAGCTTAAGATTAAAATTGCTGCCATTAAGGAACTCACCGGCAGTTGAGGACTTTTTAACCTCCAATTCATTTACATATATTGATAATGAATATGTGTACTGTGCTATTTTTAAAGATGAAACAAAAGAAGAGTCAGAAATAAAAATTCAAAAGCTACATTATCAAACTAACGCTATGAATGTTAGGAAAGCAAGAGTTTTTTATTTCGACACACACAACAAATTGTCAGAATGTATCCCCGGAACATGACACGACGCATAGCCCTTCCCAAAATTCAGACCACTGTGAATATGGGATATTCCCATTAAGGAGCATATTCTCAAGGCTTTCAATTCTCTTGGGTATTTCATAACTTTATTCACCCAAAATCCCGGCAATCATGAAGAAGTTATCTCTGTTATTGATTTTAATTGTACTTCTGTCCTGCAGAAAAAATCAACCTCCAACTTGTATAATTACTCACCCTTCAAACAATGCTGTTTTTGCCCATGGGATAAGTATTCCTATTTCTGTAGATGCAAATGATCCTGATGGTACAGTTTCGGGAGTCAAACTCTATTTTAACAACATTGGTATAGCAAATTTAGAGAACTTCCCATTTAATTTTGAGTTGAACACTGATGGATACACTTCAGGTAATTACACCATAAAAGCTACCGTGACTGATAATTCGGGACTGGAAGCATCAGATGAAGTACAAATAACTATTGATGCAGATCTTCCATCTGTAACGACAAGTGATATCTCGGGAATAACTGTATCATCTGCTAATTATGGTGGAAATGTTGTTAGTGATGGAGGAGCAGCAGTAACTGCAAGGGGTGTATGCTGGAGCACGTCTCAAAACCCGACTCTTTCTGATAGCCATACTTCGGATGGGAATGGTACCGGAAGCTACTCAGGTTCAATAACCGGTTTGACCTGTAACACCACATATTATGTAAGGGCTTATGCAACCAATTCAGCTGGTACTACATATGGAAATCAGATAAGTTTTCCAACAAGTCAATGTCCTGTGAACATTCCGGTTGTTACTACAACCTCTGTGAGCAGTATAACGAAAACTTCAGCTCAAAGCGGGGGTAATATCACTGATGATGGAGGGGCCGCAGTAACTGCAAAGGGCGTTTGCTGGAGCACTTCACAAAATCCCACCACTTCCGATAACTGCACAAATAATGGAAGTGGATCCGGGAGTTTTACCAGTGCAATTACCGGATTGTCCTGCGGAACCACATATTATGTTAGAGCCTATGCAGCCAATTCAGTGGGTACATCCTATGGATCACAAGTAAGCTTTAATACAGACGATTGCACTACTGTTAAAGACTATGATGATAATATCTACCAGATAGTCACGATTGGAGACCAAATCTGGATGCAGGAAAATCTGAAAGTCACACATTATTCTGATGGAACTGAAATTCAATTAGTTGAAAGCGTCTCAGAGTGGGATGCTCTGATACAAACAGATAAAGCATACTGCTGGTATGATAACAATTCATCCAACGGAAACACTTATGGTGCATTATATACATGGGGAGCAGCTATGAACGGTGCGAGTAGCAGCACTGCCAATCCGAGTGACGTTCAGGGTGTCTGTCCAAAAGGTTGGCATCTTCCCAGTGATGATGAGTGGAAACAACTGGAAATGTATTTGGGTATGAGCCAGGAAGAAGCAGATAAATATAGTGCTTATCGTGGAACAGATGAAGGTGGCAAACTGAAAGAAACCGGCACCACACATTGGTCAAGTCCAAATACCGGAGCAACAAATGAAAGTGGTTTTACTGCCCTGCCTGCAGGCCGCCGTACCAATACTGGCATTTTCGTCAATTTAACCACTCACACTGAGTTTTGGACGACTTCGCAGAACAATAGTAATGATGCCTGGTATCACAGCCTGAACTACAACTACGAGCAGGTGTACCGCGGCGATCACTACAAGAATACAGGATTGTCGGTCCGTTGTGTCAAGGATTAGATGTCGAGGTTAAAACTCTTCCGCCAAATTTGAATGATATCAAGCTCAATTTGGAGGTTTTTGTATATTTCGCATGGTTACAAATAAAATCCCAACAATATGAAACTACTGCTGAAAGTCTTAAAGTATCTCGGAATTTTTCTTCTGGCAATTGTGCTCCTGATAAGTCTGTCAGTCATAATAGCCGTTAACTACAAAGAGTATGACGTGAGGGCCGGCGCAGATGCTTTTCCCGGAATAGAAACCAAACAGGATGTTGAGGAACTGGCAGTAAAACTGGTTTCTGAGATGACACTTGAAGAGAAGCTGGACCAGATGTATGGAGAAGGTTACTTTTGGGGGATACAGAAATTCGTTGGGAATTTCCTTGTCATAAAGAAATTTCCCCATATATATGTAGGCCGGAATGACCGGTTGAATATCCCTCCATGGGTGCTTTCAGATGGTCCCCGGGGTGCAGTGGTGGTCAAAGGGAGTACCTCATTTCCTTCAGCTATTGCAAGAGGTGCAAGCTGGGATACCGACCTTGAGCGACGGGTAGCAGATGTGGTGGGTATTGAAATGCGCATAAACGGAGTAAATTATGCCGCAGCTCCCTGCATCAATCTGCTCAGAAATCCTTTATGGGGCCGGGCGCAGGAAACCTATGGTGAAGATCCCTGGCACTTGGGACGGTTTGGTGTGGCTTACGTTCAATCTATTCAACAGCATCACGTAATGGCCTGTCCGAAACACTATGCATTGAATAGTATTGAGAACTCAAGGATGTATGTGGATGTCAGCGTCGGGGAACGCACCTTGCGCGAAGTGTATCTGCCTCATTTCAAAAAGGTAATTCAGGAGGGAGGAACAGCTTCGCTCATGAGTGCATACAATAAGGTCAATGGTGATTTTTGTGGTGAAAACAGGTATTTGCTTACAGATATCCTGCGTGATGACTGGGGATTTAAGGGTTTTGTTTCCACAGACTGGCTCATGGGTTTGCATGATGGTGTAAAAGGAGTAAAGGCAGGACTTGATGTAGAAATGCCTTTCAAAAACCATTATGGTAAAGAACTGGAAGAGGCCATTGCAAATGGATCGGTACAGGAAGCGGAGATCAATACAATTGTCACCCGAATCCTGAAAACCAGGTTGCCCTACGCCATATTGCCCGACAAAATGGAGTATAATCCGGAACTAAAAGCAAGTGAGAACCATACTGCACTGGCAAGGGAAGTGGCAGAAAAAAGCATGGTGTTGCTGAAAAATGAGGGTGTGCTTCCTTTATCCAAACCGGCCGGTAAAAAAGTAGCCGTTATCGGAAGGATCGCAGATGTGGAAAACACAGGTGACCTGGGTAGCAGCAATGTTCGCTCGGAATATGTCATTACACCCTACCAGGGAATAAAGCGTTATGTGGAAGGGATGGGGGGAGCAGTTCTACTCAATGATGGCAGTGACCTTGAGGAATCAATTAAGCTGGCTGGTGAAGTGGATGCAGTAATACTGGTGGTCGGATTTACCCGCGAGGACGAAGGCGAATATATGGGAAGAATTGAAAAAGGCAAGGATCACAACGCACCCGCCAGTGGAATCGGAGGTGACCGGCAGAATTTAAAACTACACAACAGTGATGAGCAATTGATTATGGCCTTGAAAACTGTGAATCCAAAGACTGTAGTGACCTTTGTTGGAGGAAGTGCCATTATCATGGAAGGTTGGAAAGAAGATGTTCCTGCCATACTTTATGCCTGGTATTCAGGAATGGAAGGAGGAAATGCCCTGGCGCGGGTGATATTTGGCGATGTGAATCCCAGTGGAAAGCTGCCATTTTCCATACCCGGGGATGAAAATGAATTGCCGGAATTCAACCGGTATGCCGAGAGTGCCAGCTACGGGTATTATCATGGGTATACTCTGTTTGACAAAAAAGGGAGCCTAACGTCATTCCCATTTGGTTATGGCTTAAGTTATACCTCCTTTAGTTATGACGCTCCCATGATTCAATCTACTGGATTAACTGTTAATGATACGCTGAGGGTATCGGTAAATGTCACCAATTCAGGAGATGTGGACGGTGAAGAGATTGTTCAGATGTATGTTGGATTCTCTAATTCAACCATTGACCGGCCGGTAAAACTGCTGAGAGGCTTCGATAAAGTTTATATCAACCCGGGACAAGCGGTGACCGTGAGTTTTGATCTTCCTGTAGAAGAGCTGGCCTGGTACAATCCCGACTCCAGGTCATGGGAGATAGAAATGATGGAGTATGAACTCTATACAGGAAGTTCATCTTCGAGGGAGGACCTACAACAAACCACTTTCAGCATATCATCAGTTAGCAAATAAAGCAGATACATGTTCCATTTCTTCAGGAATGGGGATTTGTTGGGGACATTTTTCAACACAGAGTCCGCATTGAACACAATTTGACGCTCGTTCCGATTCATCAAGAAGCCCGTAATACCTGTTCTTTGCACTTGGATCGTTTAACATATAGTGGTCATTACAGAGCGAAAAATTGCGGGGAATATTGACACCTTCCGGGCATGGCATGCAGTAACCGCAGTCAGTGCAGTTCACCCTCTGTAATTTCTTAATGACCCGATTAACCCATTCAATGGTTTCGCTTTCTTCCCGGGTCCAGGTGCCATCTGAAAAACTGTCCGCCAGGTCCTGGTTTTCCCTTACCTGGTCGAGCGTTGACATGCCACTTAACACAACCGAGACTTCCGGCTGGTTCCACAACCACCGGAAAGCCCAATCCACTTCTGACCTTCCGGGAACAGTATCCCGTAATATTTTCCTGGCATCCTGAGGAAGACCATCTACAAGTGCCCCTCCCCTTAATGGCTCCATGACCACCACTGCAAGTTCCTTCCTGGCAGCATATTTCAGCCCCTCCTTCCCTGCCTGGAAATGCTCATCAAAGTAATTGTACATGATCTGGCAAAAATCCCAATCATACGAATCAACAATTTCTTTGAACAAAGCTAATTCGTCATGAAAGGAGAAACCGGCATAGCGAATTTTCCCTGTTTTTATGGCATCATTCAGGAAATCAAAAACACCATTGTGGAGCAATTTATCCCACGTCGAACGGTTAAGTGCATGGAGCAGGTAAAAATCAATATGTTGGGTATCCAGCCTATCCAGCTGCTCCTCCAGGAATTTGTCCATATCTGCACGTGACCCGACCAACCAGGAAGGAAGTTTGGTGGCCAGATAAACTTTTTCCCTGTAACCGTTTTTAAGTGCCTTTGCCAGAAAGGGCTCACTGGAACCTGATTTAGAGAATTCCTCAGCATGATACGGGTAGGCGGTATCAAAATAGTTTACACCGTTATCAATGGCATGATGGATCATTTCCATCGCTTTTTCATCATCAATCCTGGTCACATCCTGATCGATCACCGGGAGGCGCATACATCCAAATCCCAGTGCAGAAATTTGTAATCCGGTTTTCCCGAAAGTCCTGTATTTCATTCAATGATTATTTATTCCCCTTTGCTAGTTTAACGATTTTTCTGCTTAAACTTGTCCAATGAAAAAAACATTTACAGCATACTTGCTTGTTATTCTTGGATTGACCCAGGGCTGCAAACATAATGTGGCCCAGTGGCGTGGGACTGACCGCGATGGCATATATCACGAAACCGGCCTGCTGGATCAGTGGCCTGAGAACGGCCCCGAATTGCTCTGGGTGTATGAAGGGATCGGCAGGGGCTTTGCTGCCCCGGTGGTTTCAGAAGATAAAATTTTTATCAACGGGGAGCAGGAAGGTAAAAGTTTCCTGTTTGCCCTTGACCTGGAAGGGAACCTGCTCTGGAAATCGCCCAACGGGGATGAGTTTCTGGGAGAAGGCTTTTCAAGCACCTATCCTGGTGCCCGGTCTACTCCCACTATCCTGGGCAACCTTGTTTACACCTCTTCAGGGGAAGGTCGAATCGCCTGCTACAAAGCATCCACCGGAGAAGAAAAATGGGCGGTCAGCATCGTGGACGACCTGGATGGTGAAGTGGGCTACTTCGGGTATTCAGAATCAGTGGCAGTGGATAAAGACCTTCTCTATTGTTTCCCCGGTGGATCAGAAACAAATCTGGCAGCCCTTGACAGGTTCACCGGGTTGACCGTCTGGTCGTCGGAGGTACTCAAAGATACATTTGCGTATGGTTCACCGGTTCTTGTTGACCTGCCAGCCCGTCAGATATTGATTACCACCTCCCGGCATCATCTGTTTACGGTGGATCGCAGCAATGGAGAATTGCTTGGCTCCTATAAGCTGAAGGGTTATGAATTCGATGGAGAGCATTGCAATACACCGGTTTATGCCGATGGTCATATTTATTTTGTGGGCAACGATGTAGCAGGCCAGGGAGCTGTTAAGCTTGAACTGTCACAGGACGGGGAAAGCATCAAGGAGGTATGGCGGAACGAGGAGATCAAGAACAATTTCGGTGGACTTGTAACAGTCAACGATCACCTGTTTACTACCGTGAAAGGAAACTGGTTAATATCCCTGGCACCTGACAGCGGAACCGTGGCTGATTCCATCAAAGTGGCCACCGGGAGCCTGATTTACTCCGACAACAAATTCATCTGCTACGGTAACAACGGGACCATAAATCTGGTCAACTTCAGCCAGGAAAAGCTTGAAATTACCGGTAAGCTTAAAATCAAAGAAGGAACCGGTCATCATTTTTCCCATCCTGTACTGGCCAGCGGAATAATGTACATCAGGCACGGAGATGCTGTTATGGCTTATAGAATAAAATGAGAATAAGTGCTATTAATTGCTCTAAAATGTATCTGTTGGTTTCTCGTATTTTCTGGGTCCCTTGGATGATATGAGCAAGTTACTGAGCGAATCTTCAATCTCATCATAATTGATATCCTCAAATGTTTCAGCGAGTGCAATGCTGTATTCAATGGCGTATTTCAACTGGTTCATGTGTGCAAGCATGCTTCGGCTGTCGGTAGTGCAGATCTCAGGTTTGGTATGCAGCTGAAACTCTCGCCCAGTTTTCTTATGGAAGATGATTTCCCGACTTGCTTTGCACCTCTAACAAGCAGTGGTTTTCTTTCCGGCGCCTCTTTCCAGTCGAGCAGTTCCCTGTCAATACTACGCTCTAAATACATACCCTGTTATTAAACGACAAAGAAGATTGATTTATCAAAGGTAATAATGGGTAATATTGTTAAATTATCTAAGGCAATAAGAGGGTTGAAATAGGTGCTGGAAATTGAAAAGGAAGCGCTGGAAACACTCTAAGGTGGTGGTATCGGTTTAGGCCGGGGTTAAAACCAGCCGGATAGAATCAACTTCGTCCCACCTGACAAAATCACTAAAGAATATAAAAAAGACTACCAGAGAATGCAGGAAAGTATGATATATGGTGATTCCTTACCCTTTAAAGATCTCATTAAACGAATTGTTGAACTAAGATCCTGGTTCCGGGAAGTACGTTTTTAGGAATATTTACAGGATTAAGGCACCTCTTCTTAAATACAGTTAGGGGAAACAGGGAATTAATTTCTACTCATTTGTAACATTGGAAAAATTGGGGCGTCTTAAATTCAAGGGCCTGATATGAATCAGAAAACTCAAAAGTTCAAATGATTAAAGCACTGACTCAATAAAAATGCACCAATAGTGATTCATTATGATAAAAAATTACCTTATTTCTGCCTTCAGGAATGTCCTCAGGTATAAAGGATTTTCATTAATAAATATTTCTGGACTCTCCTTGAGCATGTCGGTTTGCATGTTGATCATGGTGGTCATTCTTGACCAGCTTTCCTATGATGATATTCATACGAAAAAGGAGAGAATCTACAGGGTTCAACAGGTGGATAGTTTATCAAATATTTCCCTGAAGATGGCTTCCAATCCTTATGCATTAGGTACAGAGCTTCGGGATAAATATGCCATTGCAGAGCAGGTGGTTATTCTAAATAATACTTTTGGGGGCGAAGGAGTGTATAATGATACACGCCTGGTATTTAATGGTCTATACACCAGCACCGCATTTTTTGACGTCTTTGATTTTCACCTGCAGGATGGTTCGGTGGATCAAATCCTGGACGAACCATATACCATGGTGCTGAGCAGGGAGACTGCCGATAAGTTTTTTGGGGATGAGGATCCCATAGGAAAGTTTATTGAGATCGATACACTCGGTGCATATGAAGTGAAAGGCATCATAGCTAAAACGAGGAGAAAATCCCATATCCAGTTTGAAGCATTGATATCCATTTCTACCCTTGAAATCCTTGATCAAAAAAGGGATGAACCAAGGTTTGTGAACAACTGGGAAACCGGCTGGGGAAGTTGGATCTATCTTCTCCTCAACGAGAATTCTGACCTTGGCAGCATACAGAAGATACTTGATCAGATTAGTATTGAAAAGTACAAGGACAATGAGGATACCAATTACTCTTTCTATCTGCAGCCTGTTGACAAAATCGTCCCGGGACCATTACTGGGCAATGAAATAGGCATGTTTCTACCCAAAGTATTCATTTTGTTCCTGGGCGGACTGGCCCTGGTGATCATTATTTCGGCTGCCTTTAATTATACCAGCCTCTCAGTTGCCCGTTCCATGTTAAGAGCAAAAGAAGTGGGTATCAGAAAGACATTTGGGGCAACCCGGTCCCAGGTGATCATTCAATTTCTGCTTGAAGCAGTGGTGATCGCTGTTATTTCACTTCTCCTTGCAATCATCCTGTTACAATTTCTATTACCAGCTTTCTCCGGTATGAAAATGATGTCGCTGCTTGAAATCAGGCCAGAGCAAAATACCAAAATTTATCTCTGGTTCCTGATATTCGCCCTTGCTACCGGTTTACTCTCAGGTGTGTTGCCTGCCATTTTCATTTCTGCTTTCAGGCCGATATTTGTACTGAAGGGTATAACCAACATAAAGTTCTTCAGTCGTATCACGCTCAGGAAAATACTGCTTGTTACACAGTTTGTGTTCTCTATGGTATTCATTATTTCAATTCTGTTGATCTTCAAACAAATGAACTTCATGATCAATGCTGATTTGGGTTTTGATTCTGAAGTGGTATATGATATCAATCTACAGGGAAAGGATTTCAACAAGGTGAAAGATGAATACAGCCAGTTACCTGAAGTGGTGAATATAACTGCATCATCACATGTTCCGGCTGAAGGAAATATTTGGGGGGTTGATATAAGATTGAAAATAGATGATGAAAAGTACGAGGCCAATTATTTTTCGGTCGACGAGAATTATATTGAAACCATGGGATTGGAGTTGATTGCCGGGAAAAACTTCCCTGAAAATCTGAGCACAGAAAATGAGAAATTTGTGATTGCCAGCGAAATGACCGTTGACCATTTCCAGCTGGGAAGTGCGCAGGAAGCTCTTGGGACCACGTTGATCCTGGATGATTCAACCATGGTCGAAATAATTGGTATCGTAAAAGATTATCAGTACGCTGCAATATTTCTTAATCTGAAACCTATGCTGTTAAGATATATACCTAACAGACATAATCATGCTTTCCTGCGGCTGGATTCTCCTGACATGACTGCCACTGTCGGTAAACTGGAGAGAACGTGGGGGAAAATTGATCCGGACCATGATCTTGATGGAGATTTCCTTGATGACAGGATCAAATATTACTACACCTTCTTTGAAGACATTATGTATACCGTCGGATTTGCCACATTGCTGGCAATCATTATTGCCAGTTTCGGTCTGCTTGGAATGGCCACCTACAGTACACAAACACGACTGAAGGAGATTGGCATAAGAAAGGTTTTCGGTGCAGAAGTAAATCATATCATCTTTCTGGTATCAAGATCCTACCTGTTGTTGATGTTAATAGCTGCAGTTATTGGTGGCATCATCGCCTACCTGGTCAATAATCTGTGGCTTCAGTATTTATCGAAGAGTGTGGATTTCGGGATTGGCACCATTCTGACCGGAGTTTTTATCGTTGTCTTTGTTGGACTTTTGACAATTAGCTCCCAGACACTCAAAGCGGCTCACACAAATCCTGTCAGGACTTTGAAAAATGAATAAAAACCGTCTCATTTCGGATAACTGGAAGATTACTGCTTTTTACAGCTGAACTTACCGTCCAGTTTATCGGGGTAGGTTCAAGCCATCTCCAATGACCGTATAGTAAATATTGATGATAACAATGTAACCTTCACATGGAAGGATTACAAGAACAACTATGCAAAACAAACAACCATCTTGCCAGGTGAAGAATTCCTCAGGCTGTTCTGCATGCATATCCTGCCACCGGGGTTTACACGCATCAGGCATTATGGCATCCTTTCAAGTGCATCGAAAAAAAAGTCGCTGGCCATTATCAGAACATCTTTAAATGCAACGCCCCCGTGTGTGGCAACGAAAAAGCCATGGCAGGAAATAGCCTTTGAAAGAATGGGAATTATACCGGGCGTTTGTAATTGTTGTGGCGGGAAAATGGTCATTGTTGAAACAATCCCCAACCGCTTTGGTCACCGTACAAGGGCTCCTCCTGTAGAAAAAACATACAAATCACTTGAAAATCATTTAGCTACTATATTAGCCCCAATTAAATGTAA
>JAGLOO010000053.1 GCA_023138875.1 Bacteroidales bacterium | reverse complement strand
GATTCTTTTTGGCTCGATTCTCATCCTTACTGGGTGGTACGCTACTATTATTGCTGTTCTTGGGATGCTCCAATTCATGAATACGTGCTTGTAAAACTGTGTTTTCCTGGACCAATTCAGCAACAGTTTGCTCGAAATCTTTAACAGTCTGTTGGAGATCTTTAATTAACGCAACCAGCGCATGATATGATGTGTCTGCTTTATCCATGTGTGACACCACAAAGGTCTGTGATAAAAATAGATAATAGCAAATTTAAAGCATCAGACAAACCAACAAAACCCCGCTTACTAACAACTGTTAATAAGGCTTCGCTTTTTGAAAATACAATCGGAAATTATTGAAATACTATGCAAAATCCAGCTCATATTGTTAATAAACGCCTTATTTTTAGACCTGAGTAGTCACATTATTGTTGCCATATTTTGTTATTGTTTTTATTGCTAAATAAAAAACCTCCGCATACCAAACCAACTTCTGTTGATTTCTGTTGATTAAGAGAACTTCTCCCCTCCATTAGACAACGAAATTCAAATATACGTTTGATTTCCTTTCCCGGACATGGCCTGGAAAGGCAAATTATAAAGCACGGAATAATCACTACAGCTTAAAACTCCAAGATATGGTTGGTGTAATTCCATACAGCGAGTAGAAATTGTAATCTGTTTCGTTGTTCTGGGATTTATCCTTTTTGTACATGAAATAAGCATTCTGGCGATTGTAAAGATTAAAGATCGTAAACTCCCATGTTGATTTAAACTTCCTTTTCTTTTTCCTTTCGTAACGGATTCCCAGATCGGCTCTGTGGTAATCAGCTAGTATACAATTATTACGTTCATAGACCGGATCGGGCCCCTCTTCCAATGAAGTATATCTTCTGCCGGACTGATAAATGAAATTGGCTGTGAGATTAAAGGATTCATTAAATTGGTAGTTGATATTTATTGCAAAGTCGTGGGGTTGATGTTGTGTCGAAAAAAAACGTTCACCATTGTTTATTCCGTCTATCTGTTTTGTGGAACGAGATAGAGAATATGAAACAATTCCTTGAAGATTTCCGTTCTTTTTTCGCAATAGGAATTCTAAACCATATGCTATACCTCTCCCCTGTTGCACATAATTTCTAATTGGATACTTGCTGTTAATGGTTATAACTGAATCCTTGTATTCAATTGTGTTCTTCATGATTTTATAATAGGACTCAATTGCCAGTTCATATACTGAATTTGAACTTGTTTTCATGTAACCGGCTGATATCTGATCAACATAGAGCGGTTGAATACCATTATTACTTGGAACCAGTATTTTATAAATCAATCCCTCAGTATTGATACTTGATAGCTGATGAAGATATTGACTTGACCGGATGTATGACACCTTAATGGAAGAGGTTGTCGATAGTTGATAGTTGAATTGAACCGAAGGTGAGACTGAATAATGATTGGACAGATCGAATTGAGTAGTATCCAGCACGGATATACCGGAATCCTCATACGGGGAATAGGTATCATAGAAATCACCATGATCAAACTGATTAAAGGCGGAAAATCTTGCACCGGCTTTTATCTTGATCCTGTCTGACAATTTACGTTCGTTTATAAAGTATACACTGCTTTCAAGAGAGAGATAGAATTTGTACTTCGTATCAATAGCTTGGTTAGGTTTTTCATATACAAGTGGGTTATCAAACATATGATTTATAATGACCATACCAAATCGATAGATGGATGATGGATTCAAATAGAGGTTGAAATCATTTCTTACACCAATATCATCTACGTACACACCTAAATTGAGACTGTCCTGAGAGAATAGATAGCGATAACTGCTTAGAAAACCAGTGAGGTTATATGTGAATTTACCATTTACTATTCTATTCCAATCTAACGAATATGTATTCGTATTCCATTGGCTTAAGGCATATTGGTTTCCATCGATATCAAAAGATGAGAAATCCTTTCCCCAATAGGTGGAGAACGTTAATTCATTTTTTGTATTAACCTGATAATTAAGTTTGGAATTAAGATCGTAATAGTAGATTTTAGCATCACTTAAATAGTTGAAGGCTGATTGAAAAATGCCTTTACCTCCTCTCCGGGCCGAAAGAAGAAAAGACATTTTCGACTTAAACATAGGACCTTCAATACAAAAGCGTGTTGAAATATTACTAATTCCTCCATTTAGTTCAATCTTATTTTTATTTCCTTTCCGTGTAACAACCTGAATTGATGAGGCAGCCCGCTCACCAAATTGCAGTGGTACCCCCCCCTTGTTAATTGTGAGATAATTAATAATGTCCGGATTGAAAATGGAGATATTTGATATTGAATGGGATATGTTGTACACAGGTATTTTATCAATGGTGGTTAGATTCTCACCCTCTGAACTTCCCCTGATACTGATACCATTGATGTTTTCGGGATTTATGCTTATTCCTGGCATAAAGTCGATACTCAGGAGTACATCTTTCTCCGCAAATATTGATGGATATTTACGAATATCTTGAATATTCAACTTGTTGCTACTTAGATTGAAGTTGTCAAATGCTGATATCCTCTCATTTTTTCTGACTACCACTTCATTCAGGTTATTGCTTTTTGGATGAAGTCGTATGGTTTTGTGCTGATTACTATATAAATCAATTTCAATTACTTGTGTCTCATAACCAATGTATTGTATTGTTACGGAGTGCTTATCTGCCGGTAGTGTCAATGAGTAGAAGCCTGCCAGGTCAGATGTTGTGCCTATTAACAGTGTTGTGCAAAAAATAGTAGCCCCGATAAGTATATCACCTGAAGATTGATCGATGATATAACCGCTGACTGTTACATTTTGAGGGTCGTCTCTTTTTTCGATAGCAACTGAAATATTAGAACCTAATATCAGAAATTTTAAATCATATTCCTTTTCCATTTTTAAGAGAAGTTCATCAATTGACACCTCTTTAACCAACACACTGATCTTTGGAAGCTCTTTTGAAAGATCCCTGGCATTGTAGGTGAATCGGTAGTCCGATTGTGATTCAATCTCTTTGAAAAAATCAATAACCTTCCCGTCAGAGATCGAAACCGAAAAAGTTGATTTCTGGGCCAGAACAGAATTGGAACTTAATAGCATAAGTACCAACAATGTACATGATATTTGTAATAGAAACCTAATTCTTAAATATCTTCATTTCGTGTTTATATCACAGTTTCTAAACTTTTGTCAACTACGCTTTTGCTGTATGCTTTCGGATAAGAGAATCGATTAATAAATGATTTCGGTATATCAGAAAAATTTAGGACCAACAGTCCATCAAGCGTATTATTGAATTGCGGATCAACATTAAATGCAATCACTTTTCCATTTATCTCCAAATATTTTCTCATTAAAACAGGAATTCTAATATGATTCAAGACGGAATCTTTCGAAAAAGAGTATTCCCTGTCAATTTGATAAGGTGTTCTGGGTTCGACCAGCTCTTGAAGATCAGGACGCGAATGGAATTGTTTTACGTAGGAGACAATTCGATCTTTCTCATGCTTATCCAGATCATTGCTGATACTTACAGATCCGAACAGATATTTACAATGTGGATTTCTCTTTGTGTATTCGAAAATCCCGGACCATAATAAGTACAGGGGTAAAGCTTTTCTTTGGTAATTCTCAACAATGAAAGATCGTCCCAATTCAATTGACTGTGAAAGTATTCTTTTGATTTTTGGAGAGAAGGTAAAAAGGGTATTCGTATAAAAACCCTCAAACCCCTTTGCAAAAAGAAGCTCTTCTCCATCTCCGATTCGATATGCTCCAACGAGTGTTTTCATACTATTATCCCAAATAATCAGGTGGTTGTATGTTAGATCAAAAGAGTCCAGGTCTGTGCTTTTATTGCTCCCTTCACCAATTCTCCTGAATGCGATTTCCCGCTGCCTGCCAATCTCATACATTAGCGCAGGGATGGTTTTAGATTTGGTACAGAAAACCTCATAGGAGTCCTTCTGTATAATCCTTTTATTGCTGTTTTGTAACTGCTCGATCTCTTTGATCATTTCGTCCGGGTTTGCAGGTGCAGCAATCTCTTCAATTTCCATCGGTACTCTATCCTGGAAAAGCTGAGAATTGAGATGAACCGGATGCTGATGGCCCCTTTTTAAAGCATACGTTTTTTCACGGATAAACTCAATGTAATCATCAATATTGTCAAATTTGTTCTGAGCAGATACGTCAATTACTTCTCCGATGCTTATTTTAATCGTTGAGTTTTTTTTATTTAGAATTTCAGAAGGAATTTTTGCAGTTCTCAGCAAAGGGTGAATTCGTCCTATGAAATGAAACATCCTTGAATTGGTTCCATGGAAATATATGGGGACTACAGGAACTTTTGACTTTTGCACCATTCGCATAACTGTTTTATTCCATCGTTTATCACATATTCCTGAATAGTCACTATTAATGCTTGATACTTCACCTGATGGAAAAATACCTAACGGATGCCCATCTTTGAGGTGCTGCATCGCGGTTTTTATGCCGGAATAGTTTATACTGGATTTTCCTCCTTCACCAAAGGGATCTACTGCAATAAAATTCCCGGTTATATGTTTAATCCTGCTCATCATGTAATTACTAAGTGTTTTAAACTGTGGCCGAACCGGGAGCATAGTCTTCAATAATGCGATACCATCGATTCCCCCATACGGGTGATTCGAAATTGTAACAAAAGCACCATTCTCAGGAATATTTTTCAGTTCTTCATGGTTAATGTCATAATGCAGGTTCAGTGACCTGGAGGCAAAGGTGAGAAAATCCAACCCACTGGGGCCATCGTATTTTTTATAAATATCATTGAGCTTATCTATGCTTAAAAAACGCAGGGCAAGTTTACAAATTAGCCCACCTCCTACAAAATTCAGATTGGCCATATCTCTTAATTCCTTGCTTCCAAGAAGGATGTTGGTTTCATGTTGACTGCTTTTTATCTTCATGGTTTTTAGTTTAATAGATATTTAGTAATGAGGAGAACCCCCGTAATACATAAGACTCCACTACATATCATGTTGATTTGATGCATACGACGTAAATCGACATGTTTCTTAAAACGATCGACTAGTCCTGATAGTGAGAAGAACCATGTAAGCGATCCAATAAATACACCTCCAACAAAAATGATCATCTGGTATTTTGATTGAAGCATTGCATCGCTGCTAATACTTGACAGATAAGTAAGGAAGAATAGAACCGTTAATGGATTTGAAATTGCAAACATGAAAGAATGGAGTATGCTGTTTGTGTTATTATTGGGGCGGGTACTATACTTCGAATATAGTCTTTTCGAATCTTTCAGGAAAAGAACAACTCCAAATACAAGTATCACAATACCTCCCGTCAACTCAAATAGTGTTCTGAAATCCTCAATGAGGTGAATGACTGTCCCAAGCCCCAGGAATGCAATCATTGCATAGATTGAATCAGCAAGGGTGGCTCCAAAGGTGGCTCGAAATCCTT
Organism: Bacteroidales bacterium; assembly: GCA_023138875.1. GTDB lineage: Bacteria > Bacteroidota > Bacteroidia > Bacteroidales. The sequence continues at coordinate 34,602 of JAGLOO010000053.1, read as the reverse complement.
GAATTCGCCCCAACTTCAGTGTTTTCTGAAGGCAAATAACATTTACTGGTCCTATTGGCACAGAAATTAACCCGCCAAGCAAAATGCCCTGAAGAAGAAATAGTAAACCCGTTTGCATATCAAAAAAATATCCGTTCGTAAGTGTGATTTGAGATGGTTTGTTCTTTGCCGAAAATTTCGATGTAGTCGACTTTTGAATAGTATTTATCTCCTTCAGATTGCACGTAGATATGATCAAGAACTGATTCTTTTCCATTAATGATCACAAAAGCAGTTACTCTGAAAGGAGCTTCCTGTTTAAGATAAATATGTTTTTTGTCGGTCGCATTTAATGTGACTCTGAAGTCAGAAGAATGGTTATGAAGCTTTTTGTATTTCACACCAAAAGCCAACCGTTTTTCAAGAACTCTTAATGGCATGGTAACACCTCTTTCTTCGTACCGTATCCAATAAATATTTATTGGCATCAGACTATCGAGCCAACCATGTTCATCGAAGTTTGCATCGTAGACAACCGTATTTGCATTTAGATTTCGTTGCAGGTAAAACAGACGATCACTCGTTTTTTCGGGTATAGGGAACTGGTGACAATTTCGCAATTCTTGCGCGCAAACAGATTTGGTCAATATCACCAGAAAAACTATAAATAGCAGTTTTTTCATTCTCTTATTGTTTAGAAGCATGCTTCAAATCTCATTCTGATTCCATGCTTCGATGTGTAATTATCAACAGCAGATCCACTGTCTAAAAGACGCACATACTCAATTCGGAAGACTTTAAAAATATTCGTAATACCAAAGCCTATCTCTGCATAGGGCTTTGTCATTTTGTTGTTGAATTGATCGGGTATTTCGAAGGGTTCTTTGAAAGATGCAGTCCTTCGACCGTAATAGCACTTCAATGAGATAATCTCTCTTAGTTTAAGATTTGAAATAATTGGGATATGATTAAAGATGATTCCTCCTCCATTCAAATTAATATGGATATTCGTATACAAGTTATGTGCAAACGATGCATAACCGAGTAAATTATAAGAGTAGCGTGAATATCCTAAAGAGTTCTTGCCGTATGGTTTTTCGAGTAAGGTATATGGTACACCTCCATGCATATATCCTGCATTGATCATATAGCGAACATAGGCTTGACCAATATTAAACCGGTGCTTGACAGAGACATTTGCCAAAGTATAAAATCCACCCATATTATCCTTTGCATCAAGGTGCTGAGATTCACCCATAACATCTGCAACCCTGGGGAGTTGATATTCACCTACATCTAAACTCAGGTTAACAATGGGATAGGTATTCCCATAGTATATCCGGGAGAAGTACATATCATCGTATGACTGACCGAATGAGAATCTGACATTAAGTAAAACGCCATAATTGTCAAACTTCGAATAGTTCACCCCTGCTTTAGTAAAAGGGACATATTCAGAGTCGAAGTTTTTATGATAATACGGACTTATCAATACACCCGTATTCTTCGAGATATCTGTTTGAAAACCCAGTTCAAATTTCTTTTGTTGAAAAACAAATGGATTATAATTTTTTGAAGTGATTGCCGATATTAGGTTGCCGTCTCCTTTACTGTATGGATTTTCCTGAATGAATTGGGTATATTTGGTGTCGTTTGTCAGGAAATAGTCATCATTATAGGTGAATGAGACAATGGTTCGCTTCTTAAATGGAAGGTATAAACTTGACGATACGCCATACTTAAGTTTCTTGCTTTTTGTTCCGTAACCCAGGTAGCCCCCAAAAGTGAATTTTTCAGACAAGGACTTCCCGCTTCGTATGGGAAGTGTAAACCTATGTCCTTCAATATAGTTGGAAGAATATAGGTCAAAAACAGGTCCGATATCAATGTTTCTTTTGGAATAATATCCTGATAAAAACATGTTCCCAATTCTGTCAACACTTTTAATAACTCTGTTTTCCTTTAGTATTTCAATACCGTTTATCGCCTCCAACTCTATCTGATCGTAGTTCATTAATACCGGGGCTTTCAATAATGAAGTAACGGCTGTTTCAGATTCATTTTCAGGAACAACATATTCTAATGTGCGATTGATACAGAAATTACCCGCATTGATATCCGCACTTTTCTGATTATCTTCAATGCTAATTGACCTATTATTACCCATAGAGAAGTTGACTCTCATTTTTTGATTGTGATAGAACCACTTACCATTGGGTTGCTTCTCGTATGAGACTTTTATATTCAACGCATTGATAAAATTTACACTTGCTTTTTCAGCCAATGTTGCACTAATACTTATGAGAGCGAATGATTCATCTTCAACCCAAAGGTGTCCTTTAAAGAGAGTGCCATGTTCGTTTTTGGGATAGAAACTAAACTTATAATGCTTTGTGTCTTTGCTTAGAATACTGTCACTCAAATATATGTTATAGTATAAAAGGGCATTATTACACAATGGTGATTTAAAGCCACGATCCGCCAAATTAATTTGATCCTTGTAGAAATTGAATTCAATGGTAATCTTCTCAAGAATCATGTTTTCAATCTGGCTATTTAGGTTTGGGAATAATCCATCTTTCTTATTTGATAAGACATTGATGTTCTTTTTATTATTGGTGTAATTTACATCGCTGAGTTCTTCAGAGATATATACCGGGATATAATCAATATCGGTTTCTGCATCATGAATGAAAGCCTCTTTTGATTCTTGCAAAATGCGGTGCATTCTTTTCGTAGAGTCTGTAGCTAATAAAATCGTTGTTCTATCGTAGTTGCCATAGCTCCTAATAGCCGTCAAATCGCTATTATTGTCTCCCTTTTTCGCAATAACTTTTTTATAAAGCATTCTGTCATATGAATAATCAGGTTTGACGCTTAATTCTGGCAGATTAACAATGTCGCTTTGCATTCTTATATCCCAAACTTCATCAATAGATTCAATATTTGCTCGTTTTGAAAGAGTTATATACCCTATTGAAGAGAAAATAATTGTGCAAGCACTATCAATTCCGAGTGAGAAATTCCCATCTATACCAGAGACCGTTCCTTGAGTCGTTCCCTCAATCGAGATATTTACAAATGGAATAGCCTCAAAACTTTCATTTTCCTTCACAGAACCTGTGATTATTGCAGCCTTCGAATCTGAAAGGTGTAAGAAAAAGACTATAAGAAGCATTACTATATTTGGATGATGTATATTCATGTTTTACAAAAAATTCAATGTTTGAGATTGTTAAAGGCTTTGTAGTTTACCAGGACTATTTGTGCAATAAAAAGATCTCATGATCACTAACCCTTTCATATGTAAAGTCATTCACAAAACAGAGTGAAGACAATAGTTCATCCAGACTTTCATTGGAATGTTCTCCGGATACCTGATAAAAGATGATTGAGGAATCAGCATAACTAATCCTAACATCATACTGTCGTTCTATATCTGTAATAATTTGATATATCGGAGTTTGATCGAAGTGAAGTGTATTGCTGTTTTGAGTTAGCATTCTCTTGCTGTTCACTTGACGTGTCTGGACCGTTTGATTCTTTTTATCATAAATCAATTGCATATCCGGAGTGAGGAAGTAGCTTTTATCGGAGTTGTCGTCTTTAAGCCGTACCTCTACTTCTCCTGATTCAACAGTAACCAGTACGGTTGGCTCCAATTCGAAATTCCTGATATTAAAGGATGTTCCGATTACACTTACAATTAGAGAAGAGGTATGAACCTGAAACGAACTATTCTGAACGTTTTCAACGCTAAATGTTGCCTCTCCGATGAGTTGAAGATCCCTCTCCCTATCAAATGAATCAGAAATTCTTAATTGACTGCCAGCCCCCAATATTACTTTTGACCCATCGCTCAGGTCTATCTGCTCTTTTATAAATCTTGTGGTAAAATTTTCGGTATATGCCGGTTCACTATCCGATAGGATATAGTTTGTGAGCCAAACTGAAGCCATAAGTATTATGAGAATCGCTGCATACTTTAATATTTTAAATGGATTGAATTTACGCTCTGCTGTTTCTGATATTTCTGAATTAGTATCAGGATTACTATTCATGCACCTCATCCATTGTTCGAACCATACATCATCGTATTTTTCATTTGATGCAGGATCAACAATAAGATCATATGCAATGTCAAATTCCTCCCGATTGCACTGGTTATCGATATATTTTCTGATATAAACTATGTTGCTGTCCGTTTCCATACCATCGCCTTCTATTAGATATACACAGAACCTTTAGACATGTACCAGACGTTTTAGGAAAAAAACCACAAAAGCAGTATTGAAATTACAGATGAAGCGTCTGAATTTAACTCTATCTCTTTCTTTATCTGCTTTATAGCCTCTGAAATATGATTTCTTACCGTGTTCTTTGAAATGCGAAGTTCTTTCCCAATTTCCTCATGCGAAAGTCCCTCTTTACGGCTCATTTCAAAAATTTTGCGCTGTTGAGGTGTTAGCTTAGCCAATGATTCACTTACCTGTTTAAGCAATTCGTCATACTCAATTTTCTCATCAGTGAAGCACCTGCTTAATTCAATACTATGCCAAATCTGATCCTTTAAAAACTGATTATTGGTATGAGAACTTCTCAATGTATTCAAGGATCTGTTTTTTGCTATGGTATAAAGAAATGCAGAGAAGCTCTTTTCAGTATCAATTGTCTCCCTTTTCAACCAAACATTTAAAAACACCTGCTGGACAATGTCCTCAGCCTCACTTTCAAGTTTTACAATGGACACGACAAACCGGTGTAACCTGACTCTATAGTTTTTAAAAAGTTCATTAAAGGCAGCTTCATCGCCATTTTTCAACCCCTTTACCAGAATAACCTCTTCTTCCTTTTCAGTCACGCTATGCAATTGCTCATGTTGCAGAGATGAAAACTTCCTGTATTTTGGGTGGGTTGATATTTTCATTCTGCGACTATGCTTCTGTTACTATCATGGTTTTGGTAATTCTGGCGGGATTTAATAGTGTATCAGTATATCCTTCTTAGCAATGCTTTCTCCTGCAAAAACCCCCAATCCATTTTCAACATTCGTATAAATAACAGTTGGTTCAGAATAGACATCATCTTGTGTGGCTAGTTTTTTAGCATAACTGGAGCAAAAGTTAAAAGCATCTTTGGAAAGCGAATGCAGCTCCATATGCAGCATACTTTTATCAAGCACAAAAGATTTGTCTTCATTATAAATGAAATGGTCCGGGATACTGTACATAGTTGCTGTGCCTGTGATTTTTTTTAATGAGGCATTGAAGTTGGCATCTTTAAACAGGAGAGCGTTGTTTATGTAAAGCTCGTGATTTGGTAATTCTCCTGTAACTATTTCAGCATATTGCCATGCCTCAAACCGGCTGGTATTGTTTATCGTATCAAGCTTATAAACAGGAACCGATGCAGTGATGTAATAAAAATTATCTTCAGGCGGGTCGTTGAAGGCAATTTCAAAAAAGTAACGGATGGTAAATGCCGAGTCTTCTGCTGTAATCCATTTTACCCAAATAGCCTTGTCCATGACTATATCCACCATTGAGGGTAATTCTGATTGTGTAATAACTTTGCTTTGATGTTCAGCTTCAACCTCAACCTTATAGGTAGATCCTGAAACCGGAATGGTGCTGGAGTAAAACCGGCCCAGGGAATCCACGGGTGATTTATAATAGCTCAGGTTTTCTACAAAAGTATTATCCCGGAATAAAGCAACAATGGCATCTTTCAGTTCAACAACTTCCTCATTCTGTTGTGGTTGCATGCTTTTTGTAACAGTCAGACTTAATTCTTCATCTCCATTAAAAAAGGAATTAACCACAACTAACTGATCTGCATCGGGAATGTCAATGACAAATAGCTTATCGCAGGATGAGAAAAGCAAGCTTGCAAGTAATGCTATTGCGAAATTCTGTTTCATAAGAGTGTTTTTGTACGTTTTATTATAATCATCTATATTTTCACCCGATAACTGATGGTCGGCATGATCGGGAATAAGGTGCGCTGATAATATTTTGTTTCGGTTTTATGGGTGTTCATATCTTGTTCATCAACCGAATAATAATAAGAAGGATTCATTTTATTATATAAGTTAGTGATCCCAAAAACCAGTTCCCACTCTCCCCAATTCTTAGTTTTCCTGTAAGATGCTGTCACGTCCAATCGATGATAATTGGGTAGCCTGTAATTATTCCGATAGGGTGCACTAACAACCAGTCCATTGCTTTTAATGTCACCATAAACTATACCCGGACTTGGGAACGATCTGTTGCCATGAATAGTGGCATCGTAATCAGGAGTAATATAACTGCTCGTTGGTACGGTGACAGCATTGCCGGTGTAAAAATACCAGGCAGCGTTTACAGACCATTTTTGGTTAAACCTGTACTTGCCCACCAAAGCAATATCGTGCCGGCGATCGTAACGAAACGGGAATTGCTTCCCAAAATTTATATCATCGAATTTGCGGTATGACCAGGAGAGGGTATAACCTGCAAACCCTGTAAAACTCCCCCTTGTTTTTTTGAATAGTAATTCACCTCCGTAAGCATCGCCTTTTCCGACAGCAATTTTATCTTCCCAACCCGGAGTATCAAGTAAAAAACTAGCCCCATCTTTATACGCTATAACATTATCCATAGTTTTGTAATATCCCTCGGCTTCTAACAAATAGGTTTTTGAGAAAGTCATAACCATCCCCAAAGACAACTGTTTGGATTGCTGTGGTTTTACAACCTTTGTTGCCGGCACCCAAAGGTCAGATGACTGAGTGATGCCTGATGAGGTGAGCAGGTGCATATATTGTGTTATGTGAGCATACCCCGCCTTAACAGAAATCCTGTTATTCAATAAGAGTCTCATACTAAAGCGTGGCTGTGCTGAAAAGTAACTTTCCCCCTGAACAAAAAAGGAGGAAATATGAACACCTCCGTTCACACGGAGGATGTCAGTGATGCGCCAGTCATCTTCTGCATATGCTGAAATTTCAGTTGCATGAATGCTAACGCTTCCGTCTGTATTGTTAATGGTTTCGCTGCCTGTTTTCGAAAAAAATGTGTTTACTCCGGGTGTAAATATGTGGTAGATACCACCCATCCCGAAACGTATACTATGCTTGTTTGACGGAGAGAACTGATAATCTTGTTTAATGGCAAAATCAGAAATATCAGAAATGTACTCTACCGAGTTTTCTTTTTCTTCCACGGAACCGGGGTCACTACTGGTGCGCTTGCTAAGATCGGTTACATAGTATTTGTATGAAGAAAAATAGGCCGTGGTATTTACGAAAATATTTTTCGAAAACAAGTGGTTCCACCGAAGGGCAGCAATTGCATTACCCCAGCCCTGGGTAGATTCAGACTGACCATGTACGTCAACACCTTCATATTTCTGTTCCTCTTTCTTATCATAATAATACTTGTCTCTGCTTAAAAAACCACTAAAATAGAGACGATCGCTATTCGAAAATCTATAATTATACTTAAGGTTGAAATCGGTAAAATTATAGCCTTGCTTTAAAGAGTATCCTTCAAATGAGTTTCTTTTATTTAGAATAGGGATAACAATTAAATCGGCGTATGTTCTGCGGGCAGTAAACATGACAGAGCTTCTATCTTTTACCAGCGGTCCGCTTACCGATGCTTTTGCCGATAAAAGACCAACAGTGAAATCACCTGTCCATTTTTGATTATTACCCTCTTTCATGGTAATATCAACCACCGACGAAAGCCGCCCTCCATAGCGTGCAGGAAAAACGCCCTTTTTAACTACAACATTATTGATGGCATCTGCATTAAAAGAGGATAGATAACCCCACATGTGGTATGGGTTGTAAATAGGAACGCCATCCAATAAGATCAGGTTTTGGTCTATGCTGCCGCCACGTACATAAAATCCCGAAGAACCATCAACACCTGGCTTTATACCTGGGAGAACAGTAATCGACTTTAGCAGGTCGGTCTCTCCGGCAATAGCCGGAATCTCTTTGATTTCTTTGGCATTCAACCTTACCGTACCCATTTCCACAGACCGGAGCACATCAAGGTTTTCATTCCGCCTGGCAATAACCTCAACGGTTTCCAGTTCGTTTGCAGCCGGCTGCAAACGAATGTTTATTCGTGTCTCTCTTAAAGTAATTACACGCTCTTGTCTTTCAAAACCAATAAACGAAAAAACAATCTCTTTGGAACCGCCGTCATCGGGCAATAAGAGTGTGTAGAAACCAAACTGGTTGGAGCTTGTTCCTGCCAGGCTCACTTTTTCATACACGTTGCAGCCAATAAGGGCATCCCCCGTTTCTGCATCGTATATATACCCGGAGATGCTTACGTTGTTTTTACGATTTTTTAAATTGTAAATGGTGATATTCCCTCCGACCAGCTTGTAAGCTAATTCTTTGCCGGATAATAAATCATCAAGAACATATTTGAGAGTTTTGTTCTCATATTGCTTATTAATCTTCTTATTGAGGGCACTTAAACTGTTATTATATGCAACAGAAACTCCGATGATCTGCTCAAGTTTATTAAGCGCTTCCTTAAGAGAAATGTTCTTAAATGTTATGCTTATTTCCTTTTCTAAAACACTGTTTTGTGCAAAACCCGAAAACGTAATCAATAAAAGAAAACTAACAAGACTGATTTTCAGCACTTCGACTCTCTTCATCATCATCCTAATGTTTTAATAGATCAGGTAGTTATCAGTAGCGTCAACTACATCGATATTACATGCAAGCTCTAGAACTTCAATAATCTCCTGAAGTTTTGCTTTTTTGAAACCAGCCGTTAAAAAACAGATGGTTTCCGAGCTGTCTGCAATGACTATTCTTTTCTGATAATAGGTGTTCAAATCTTCTATTACTTCTCTTATTTCCACATTCTTGAAAATAAATTCACCGGTTTTCCATGACAGGTAATTCGGGTTGGCTGTCTGGTACTTTTCTACCTGGTTTTCTGAAACACTCGCTGAATACCCTTTGGTAATAATCACCTTATTGCTCCTGTCAGCATTCATAACTTTCACTTTCCCGGTAGTGACAGTAACTACTGTTTTTTGAGTGCCGGAAGCAATATTGAACGACGTACCCAATACAGCAATTGATGAATTGGAAGTATGCACAATAAATGGTTTACCGGGATTTCTGGAAACTTCGAAGAAAGCTTCTCCCACTAATTCAACATCTCTTTCAGAACTTCCAAATTTCTCAGGATAGGTCAGGATGGCATCCCCATTCAGCCAGATTTTTGAACCATCACTTAACCAGATTTCCTTACCTCTCTCTGCAGGGGATATTTGAGCTACAATCGTTTTTGATGTTTGATAAGTATGAAGAAGATAATAAGCCGAGATTGATCCAATAATAAATAGTGCAGCTACAGCTGCTATTCGACTCAGCTTTTTATATAGCGGAAGTACTTTACCAGGTTTTCGATATTGATCCGCTACTTTTTCCTGCACAGCATACCATGCTTTTACAGAATCATATTCTTTGACTTCTAAATCTTTTCTGTTCCAGAGTGCTTCAAGGATACCATACGCAATCGAATTCTTTCTTCTGAATTCATTTGCCTGCTTCTCTTCCGGCCCGGAAGCCCTTTTTTGAAAGTGCTTTGCTAATATGTTGAAAATATCCAGCATAGATGAAATTTTATTATTTCACGTACATGTCGGATAAAAACGGATGTACCCCTACTGTTCGCCTTGATTTTTTAAAAAACTTTCAACTACGGTAGCAATACCTGGTATATTTTGTCCAGTCAGTTGTTCTTTCATTATGCGTAAAGCTCTGCCCATTTGGTTTTCAACTGTTTTGACAGAGATCCCCATTTCTATTGCAATTTCTTTATATAAAAGCCCTGATTTACGACTCAGAAGAAATACTTCTCTTGTTTTTGTGGGAAGTTTTGCAGTGAAATAGTAAAACAATGGTTCTATGTCTTCTTCTGTAATCTCATTTTCAGATGTTATCCTTTTGTCATGAATACTCTCAAAAGAGACTTCGTTCTTGGCCTTTTTCGTTCTTAAATAGTCAATACATCTGTATTTAACAGCGCGCAATAAAAAATGCTCAATGTTTTTAGCATCTCTCAATTTATTATTTTCCCAAAGCTGTATGAAAAGATTCTGGACAATATCCTCAGCCATAAAATCATCCGCAACTATCTTCGAGGCATAATTACAGAGAGGAGAGTAGTATTGGTGAAATACTTTTTCAAGTTCTGTTTTCAAATCAGTTGAAGTGGTTTTATCGTTATACCAAAACTACTAATTCTAACATCAGGCAGAGCAAATTATTGTATCCAATTAGTTTTACCAAGTGCTGCTCCGGATATTTTCCTATTACTTATCCTCAATAAAGTAGGGTATTTCGCCCTTAAAATGTATTACTTAAAAATCTAAAATAAAAATTAGAAAAAGTGATGTATTATGCATATATTCAAAGTGTTAAGCTTAAATATACTTGCAAAAAAACATCGCTTTCTAGATGAAAAATACGAAGAAAACACTGAAAAACCAATCGAAAGTTGTTAAGTCCTCATTTCAACAAGTTGATGTTGCATCTTCTCTCAGCAAAACTCAAGCAAGCTTGGTTCTGCATTCGTTCATCGCAACATTTTCAGGCAGTAACATAACAAAGTATTCTGGTCTCAATACCGTAGCGAAATATATGAACCGCCAGCACATAGTGAAATCCATCAGCACCTCCTTTCCCACCATGTGGCATAATGCAACAAAGTTTGGTGTCAACCAGGTATTGATGGCCATCACCCTGGCTTCGATCAGCGGGATAAACCGGATCTACAGGATCGCTGTCTTTAGCGGGGACGGGTTGGTCAAAGCGTTGCTGAAGCTGGATAAGGCAATAAATGAGAACGCCATATCCTCTACGTTGAAGAACTTGGGGGAAAGCGGTGCACGCAAGCTACAGATGTTGTTGCTGTCAAAAAACGCCCGGTGGTTGCGTGAAAGCGGACTGGCAAGCATTACACTGGATGCCGACTCCACCGTAAAATCTGTTTGCGGCAACCAGGAAGGTGCTGAGAAGGGATTTAACACGACAAAAAGAGGAGCCAATAGCTATCACCCGCTACTGGTTTTTGTGAGCGAGATGAAACTGCTTTACCACACATGGTTCAGGACGGGATCAGCGTATACAGCCAATGGTGTTGTTGAGTTCTTAAAGGAAGTACAATCCAGTCTACCGCGGAATGTCAGGAAAGTGTTCTTCAGAGCAGACAGCGGGTTCTTTTCAGGGAATCTGTTTGACTTATTGGAACCCCTTTAGGGCTCACGGAGTAATCCTATTCCTGGGACTATCTGGTGAAAGTGAAACTCAAGAACCTTGACGATTTACTGAAAGCAATGCGTACAGTAAAGGAATATGTTGAAGTATCCTATCTGGGGGAAAGAAAAACAGTTCCGGTTTATCAGTACGTATGCTATATCAGTAGTTATGATTGGCGAACGAAGAAGCAAAATCTGCAAAGCGAAACATGGATTGAACAGGTAAAAGGGCACACGATGGCAGGAAATACGCTGACCGATGACTTCTGGGCAAATGATATATTATGGCAATTAAGCGTATTTGCATACAACATATCGGTGATGATGCGCCAGAAGAAAGACAAGTACAAAAGGTAGGAACACCGTAGCTTTATCGATTGGTTTATTTCAGTGCCCGCAAAAATAACCAGGAGCGGGCATCAAATAGAATTGAAAATGTATGAGCATCATTTTTATAAAGACGCCTGGGAAGAGCTGGACAGGCTCATCGAAGCGGCATAAAGACAGAGAAAGGAGGAAAAATGAGTACCAACACAAGAGTGAATGGGAGAGGTACCTTCCGTTAGCTCAAAAAACAGGGGTAAGTGGGGAATATCCCCCATGAACAGAGGCATACATAATATTTGAGCCGTGGAGTCAAGCCAATTTGGCCGAAATTGAATAGCCTTTGTTCTCTTACCGGGAGAACCCCGGTCCCATAAATTCAATTTAGATTTTTAAGTAAAAATCTATCGCAAGCTGCCGTATTTCTTATTTGAACGGAAGATTTTCAATATGTTCCTATGATTTTTCAACCAGCAGGGGGAGTTCCACGCAGAATGTGGTCCCCTTATCAATAACTGTATCGTACCAGATCCTTCCGCCCAGTGACCTGACAATGTTGTAGCTGATGGCCAGGCCCATGCCCATTCCGGCAGATTTAGTGGTAAAATTGGGATGGAACAGTTTGTCCTTGATCTCCGCCGGGATGCCCTTGCCATTGTCCTTTACAGTGACCCTGGCTGTTTCACTCGCATCCACTTCCAGTCTGATCTCAATAATGCCCTTACTTCCGTCAGGTATGGATTGGAGCCCGTTCTTTAACAGGTTGATAAACACACGCATCAATTGTTCCTTGTCGGCATAAACATAAACCTTTTTAAAGTTGCCGAGGTCCAGGCTTATCTGGGCCTTCTCCGAATTTTCAAAGAGCTGCAGGAGGTTCTTAAGCTTCGAAACCAGGTTGATCTTTTCATTTTTAGCCTTTGGCATCTTAGCAAAATCTGAAAATTCATTGGCAATGGCTGAGAGGGAATCAATCTGCTCAATGATGGTGGCAGAAATCCTGTTCACCATTTCAGGATCATTTTTTCCCACCTCCAAAGTCCTTTGCAGATGCTGCACATTCAACTTCATGGGTGTAAGCGGGTTTTTAATCTCGTGGGCAATCTGTTTGGCCATTTCCCGCCAGGCCGATTCACGTTCCGATTGTGCCAGTAATCCTGCACTTCGCTCCAGTTCCTCCACCATGTAATTATACTCTTCCACCAGTCCCCTGATCTCATCACTCCTGTCATAACGGATCATCTCGTTTTTTTCACTAAGGCTCACCTGGGCAATCCGGCTCTGTATCATGCGCAGGGGCTGTGTAATCCTGTCGGCAAGAATGACACTCACCAGCAGTATTACCAGCAACAGTATCAGATAGATGTTGATCACTGCAATCACCATGTTCGTAACATCCTGGGTAAGTACATCTGATTGCGTAAAATAAGGCAGGTTCAGGTAGGCCAGGAACTTGTTTTCGCTGTTCAGCAGAGGCACATAAGCCGAAATGTAATTCATCTCGCCTATATGCTCATTATGAATGACCTCTGAAGCATTGTCCACCGCGAGGCTCTCATAAACCAGCCTGTTCATCCTGCGGCTTAATAGTTGTCTGTCAAATATCTCTGTCCGTGAACTGGCCAGCAGATTACCAGCCTCATCGTACAGGTTGATATCTGAGTAAAAAACATTGGAGAACTTCCGCAGCAATTCATCCAGGTTGTAATAACTATCTGAAGACCAGTTCATCAGATCCTCTTCGTATTCCACCTTGTGGATCAGTTCGATGTATACCGAACGCATGGTGTTGCGCAGGTTGTCATTGTGCTTATCCCTGTATTGCTGAATGATAAAGAAAATGGTCCCGGAACAGATCAGAACGAATGTAAGGAAAAGGATCCCAACCATGGAATACTGTATCCTGTTCTTAAAATTCCAGTTCAATGCAGGTTTGAAGAAACCCACAGTGGTGAAGAGGTAGACCAGTGCCAGCAACAGGAAATTAAATGCAAATATATAAGAGAAGGAAATCAGGTTGTCGACCATGGTAACAGATGGACTGCTTACGATGATGGTATTCTGATCGTCCACATTATAAATGCTGTGGTCGTATTTGTTAACGGTAATCTGCTCAAACATCTCTTCGCCTCCAGTGTATAAGTCAGACGACCTGCGGTAGGGATACTCACCATCCTTGGTGATTAACTCTCCCCCATTGTATTTCACGTAGGAGAATGCCGAGCTGGTGAAAGAATTGTAGTTATTGTTCAGCAACAGTTCGGGGTACCCCAGTCCTTCTGAAAGGATTTTGGAATTCAGTTCAATGAACACACGGTGCTGTTCATCCGCCCTGAAATAGGGGATTGAAGCCAGATACGATATCCGGCCATTCATGTTGTCCAGGAAATAAAAATCACTCCCGTTTATTTCTATTCCGTCTTCCAGGATCATCCCGTCAAAGAAAGAATAACAGTGCTCCCATTCATCATCGGGGGGCACGAGATAAACCCGGTCGTCGGGCCGGCAAACGGTGATCTGGAGGTCATATTTGGTCCAGTATCCGGAAAAATAGTTGCGACTGAGCCGGCTGATGACCTGGTCGATGTCGATAAACTGCCGGTTCAGGAAAAGTGCGAAAACCGAATCATTCCTGATGGCCATGGACAACTCGCTGAACAGCATCTCCGCCACAGGATCATGTTCGGATGAGAGCTTTACCAGCTCCACTTCCTTCTGGCGCTCCACATTGATGCGATTGACCTGCTGAAGCCTGATCACCATGAATGCAGATATGAAGAGCAACAGGAAGATGAAACGGGAGAATGGAATCCTTCCGGTCTGGTGGTGCCGCATATAAAAATGTCCCCCCAGTAACAGCATGATCGCCGCCCAGCTGATCCATGAGCTATAATCACCCGGAAGCAGTGCAACAAGCAGCATGGTTAACGATACCGCAAGGGTCCCTGTTAACAGTGCTTTTGCAGTGCTTTCTGAAAGAAGCCTGATGGCCAGGTCCAGCATTAAACCCAGCAGGATAAACCAGATTACAATGACAAACAGGCCAATGACTGTATATATTGAAAAGGTGGTCACGTTATGGGCTGCAAAAGAGATAGTGGAATCAAGTACCAGGATGCTGATCAGATGCTCAATAAACAGCAGCAGTAAAGCAGTACCCACAAACAATAGAATGGCCATTGCTTTCCTGAAAAAGGAAGAACCCAGTTTCTCCAGGTTCCCATACAGATGGTAGAGGATCCCCAGGAAAAGGATCAGTATGGAGAGCACCAGCAGGTGTCCCATGGAGGGGAATAGGCGGCTGGCAAAGAGATCCGGCTGAAACAGGTAGGATTCTGTTAAAAGTGCCGGGAAAGAATATTTCATAATGGCTACAGCTCCAGCTACAATCTGGAGCGTAATTACTGCCAACAAGGTCCACCGCACCATGCCTGTGGAATTTCTGACAACCTGGCAAAACCCGATAAAAGTCAGTATCAGGAAAAGCAACAGGCTTGAAATGGTGATGACTTTCAATCCACGGTGGACCGAAACTGTATCGCTGAAATCCAGGGAGAAAAGATAACTCCCTTCCTCACTGTACACCGACTCAGAACCATTTGCTTCCAGGAACTCAATCTCCACCCCCGGATCCATGTCAAAATCACCCTGATAGCCATTGATAAGGAATTCATTCTGAAATGGGAAATGGGTCCTGACCTCAATCAATCCAAGCAATCTTCCTTCATCCATTTGCCTGACCACTGATACATAATCGGCGTTCCTGAGTGAGACAAATGGCCGTGCGAACTGTGGTCTCCATCGGTTTGTGACAGGAATGGAATGGTCGGACCAGTATTTCAAGGTCCCCTTCTCATAATAAAAAATAGATATTCCATCCCTTAAAGCCAGGTTCTGATAAGAGGAAGATTTCCTGTCCAGTACCTCGGTGGGTGACCGGTCGAAAAAAAGTTCCTCCAGTTGCTGGAATTCATCTTTTAGAAAACGTTCCTTTTTATGCAGTACCTTTTCAAATTTCCCGGCATCCTTATGGATATAACTATCGCCCAGGTTGCGGCTGCCGGAAATGATCCCCACAACGAGAAAGATGACTGCTGCCCCGAACAGTATCGCTATGTGACGCCATCCGGATTCATGCTTTTTATCTATTGCCTCTTCCATTCATTCAGGTTATGCATGGTGATACGGTTCACCTTCCCTTCCAGGGCATTCAGGTATTCCGCAAAAGAGATGGAATTGTATTCATTCCCCCGTTCATCCAGAAGGATTACATAGTCGCCGTCTTTGATCCGCTTCAGCAACAGCCTGCCCTCATCTCCCCGCACCTCCTTCATGGTCATATTCCGGCTGTTTTTCAAATCCGGGATGGTTTCAATCCTGAACGGGGCATACCGCACCAGCCTTTTACTGAATTCACTTACACCCTCCTCAATGAAGTGGTCTCTGGTCTTCCCGCTTTGAATCAGTGTAATGCGCATCTGAGATCAATATACAGGTTTTTTGTATCTTGCAAACCACTACAGGGTTGGTCTGATTGTTGTGGTGATATACAAACATAATCCTATTTGGATAAAGAGATGCAAAGGTTAATAAGTATTTTACTGCTCTATGTTGTTTCCTTCTTTCCTGCCGTGGGACAGACGGTTCCGGCTGACCTGGTGGAAGCCTTCAAAAATGGAAATGCCACCCGCGTGTCTGCCTATTTTCACCAGAACCTGGAAATGACCATCCTGGAGAAGAATTATGTGACCAGTAAGAACCAGGCTGTCAGGATCATGGATAATTTCTTTAAAAAACATAGCCCCACCGATTTCAAGATCTCTTTTGAAGGCACAAAAGAGAAGTCCAAGTATGCCATTGGTTCATTAAAAACTGCCGATGCAACTTTTCGGGTAAATATTCTTTTCCTGAATAAGCAGAACGAACGTCTCATTTACTACCTGAGTATAGAAAAGGAGTCCCTGTATGAACTCAATCCATGATCTTGATTCAGCCATCGATCGATGGTTACGGGAAGATATAGGGGACGGTGATCATACTACTTATAGCACTATTCCCTTTGATATTACTGGTTCTGCCAAGCTCCTGGTCAAAGAAGCAGGCATTTTAGCTGGAGTCATGGTGGCTGAGCGTATTTTCCATCGATTTGACGAGGAGCTTCACCTGGATCTATTGATGGAAGATGGAGTTCCGATTGACATAGGCAATGTAGTACTTCGTGTTTCGGGGAAGGTACATTCTATCCTGCAATGCGAACGCCTGGTGCTAAATGTAATGCAGCGCATGAGCGGAATAGCCACCAATACCCGTTCCTATGTAAAACTACTGGAGGGGACAGGAACCCGCATCCTGGATACCCGTAAAACCACCCCGGGCATACGCCTGCTGGAAAAGGTGGCTGTTCGGTTAGGAGGGGGAATGAATCACCGATTCGGTTTGCATGACATGATCCTTATCAAGGACAACCATGTGGATTTTGTCGGTGGAATTGTAGAGGCCATACGGGGTACCCAGGCTTATCTGGTTGAGAAGAAACTAGACCTGGAGATTGTAGTAGAAACCCGTAACCTGAAAGATATTAAAAAAGTACTGGCCATCGGCGGTATCCGAAGGATTCTGCTGGACAATTTCTCGCTGGAGCAGACCCGGCAGGCAGTGAAATTGATCGACAAAAGGGTAGAGACTGAGTCTTCAGGAGGGATCACCAAGAAAACCATTCGCAGTTATGCAGAATGCGGTGTGGACTATATTTCAGTGGGAGCCCTGACCCATCAGATCAACAGTCTGGATCTCAGTTTAAAAGCAGATTTCGGGTGAACTTAGCGCAGCGATCTTAACTTCTCAATCTGAGATTCAAGCACACTGATCTTTGCCTCCGCATCGGCCATTTTCTGCCGCTCCTTTTCAACCACCTGTTCGGGTGCATTCCGGACAAAGCGTTCATTGCTCATCTTTTTCTGAACGCTGCTCAGAAATCCTTTGGTGTATTCCAATTCAGACTCCAGTTTTTTAATCTCTTCCTCTCTATCCACCAAACTTCCAACGGGGACAAAATACTCCACATTTTTCACGATGAAAGAGATCGAATCGTCCGGATCATCTAAAATCAGCTCTACCTCCGACAGATTTGCCAGTTTCATAATAACGGGCTCTAAAGCAGAATGATAGTTTCCATTGGCTGAGGAACGGACCAGTAGTTTCATCACCTCTTTCGGGGGAATGTTCTTATCCTTACGTATACTGCGTATGCTGGTAACAACATCCTTCAGATCTTCGAATTGCTTGATAAGGTTCCGGTCATGTTTTTCCGGCTGTGGCATAAGCGATACCATAAGACTCTCTCCATCCTTCCTGGGACTTACCAGTTGCCAGATCTCTTCGGTGATAAATGGCATAAACGGGTGAAGCATATGGAGCAGCTGGTCGATAAAACCGATGGTGCGCTCATAGGTAACTGCATCGATGGGTGCCTCATAAGCAGGTTTAATGGTCTCCAGGTACCAGGAACTAAATTCATCCCAGAACAACTTGTAGACGATCATCAGGGCATCGGAGATTCTGTATTTTTGGAACTGGTCATCTGTCTTTTTAAATGCCCGTTTGAGTTTTGAGTCAAACCAATCTGCAGCCACTGCTGAATGGGCCGGCTGTTCCAGAGTGGGATCCACCTTCCAGCTCTTGATCAGACGAAATGCGTTCCAGATCTTGTTGCTGAAGTTTCTCCCCTGTTCGGTAAGGCTTTCGTCAAACAGCAGGTCATTCCCTGCCGGAGAACAGAACAGCATCCCTACCCTTACACCATCGGCACTGTACTTCTTTATAAGCTCAATGGGATCGGGGGAGTTGCCGAGGGATTTGGACATCTTCCTCCGTTTGCTGTCGCGAACCATTCCGGTGAGGTAAACCGTATCAAATGGCTTTTCATTCCTGTACTCATACCCTGCGATGATCATGCGCGCTACCCAGAAGAAGAGGATATCCGGGGCCGTCACCAGGTCATTGGTAGGATAGTAATAATTAATATCCTTGTTATGGGGATACCGGATTCCGTCAAACACGGAGATGGGCCATAACCAGGAGGAGAACCATGTATCCAGCACATCCTCGTCCTGACGGAGGTCTTCAGCCCCCAGTGTCGCTTTTCCTGTTCTTTCCCGTGCCAGTTCAAGGGCAGCTTCGGCCGATTCGGCCACCACAAAATCGTTGGGACCGTCCCCATAAAAATAGGCCGGGATCCTGTGGCCCCACCACAGCTGCCTGGAAATGCACCAGTCCTTCACATTGTCCATCCAGTGTCTGTAGGTATTTTTAAATTTTGCGGGCTGGAGTTTTATATGGTCATTCATGACCTGTTCCAGGGCAGGCTTACTGAGTTCCTTCATTTTCAGAAACCATTGCAGGCTGAGCTTGGGCTCAATGGCTGCATCGGTGCGCTCTGAATACCCCACCTTGTTTACATAATCCTCCGTCTTTACCAGGTTCCCTGCCTGCTCCAGTTCAGAAACGATCAGGTCCCTCGCGCGGAACCTGTCCTCTCCTACAAAGATCTGTGCTGCTTCATTGAGTGTCCCGTCATCATTGAATATGTCAATGGATTCCAGGTTGTGCCTGATCCCCAGTTCATAGTCGTTAATATCATGGGCCGGGGTGATCTTCAACGCTCCGGTACCAAATTCCCGGTCCACGTAATCATCAATGATCACCGGCACTGAACGGTTAATCAGGGGTATAAGTACCCGTTTCCCGTGGAATTTTCTGAAACGATCATCCTCCGGGTGAACACAGACTGCTGTATCGCCCAGGATGGTTTCGGGTCGGGTGGTGGCAATGGTGATAAAATCATCCTCCCCTTCCAACTGGTACCTTATATAATAGAGCTTAGACTGTACCTCGCGATAATTGACCTCTTCATCTGAAACAGCGGTACCGGCCTGCGGATCCCAGTTCACCATCCGTACTCCGCGATAAACCTTCCCCTTATTAAACAGATCCACGAAAACTTTAATAACACTTTCGGAAAGGGCTTCATCCATGGTAAACCGTGTGCGTTCCCAATCACACGATGCTCCCAGTTTTTTCAATTGTTCAAGGATGATCCCGCCATGCTTCTCCTTCCACTTCCACGCATGGGCCAGAAACTCGTCCCGTGTCAGATCCTCTTTCCGGATCCCCTTTTCACCAAGCATATTCACCACCCTTGCTTCAGTGGCAATGGAAGCATGGTCGGTACCCGGTACCCAGAGGGCATTCTTACCCTTCATGCGTGCCCTTCGGATGAGTACATCCTGCAGGGTATTATTGAGCATGTGTCCCATATGGAGAACACCGGTCACATTGGGGGGGGGTATAACGATACAATAAGGTTCACGATCGTCAGGCTTACTGCGGAAGAAACCCTGTTCCATCCAGTAAGCGTACCATTTGTCCTCCACACTGGCAGGATCATATTTGGAAGGTATATGCATGCGTGCAAAAATAGTAAAATTAGTCTGCAGTTGATTTTACCGATATGAAATTACTGTTCACCGAAATTTTACATTATTTAAAGCGGAAAACTAATAAAACTAAAAAAGTTTTCATATTATTATTGAAAATTTTAAAATAAGTGAACGTAAAGGAAAGGATCATTGCTGAAACGGGATTGCTGTTCGGTAAATACGGGATCAGGAGCATGACCATGGATGCCCTGGCAGAGGAGATGCGGATCTCCAAGCGAACCATCTATGAGCATTTTAAGGACAAGGATACCCTGCTCATGGAGGTGATCAGGAATTATAAAGAACAGCAGGCAAAGGAAGCTCATCTGATCATCAAGGAATCTGAAAATGCCATTGAGGCCCTGTTCAGGATCATGAGAAGAAGCATTCACCAGATGAAGCAATTGAATCCACTGTTCTTCCATGATTTCAGGAAGTACCACGCTACAATTTTTGAAAACCTTTCGGAGCACAGTGACATCCGTGATTTTAGCGTCACGTTGAACCTGCTGGAGACCGGAGTGAAGCAGGGAGTATTCCGACCTGATATCCATATTGATATCGTGAACCGGACCCTGCATGAATTGTTCAACTTATTCGGTCCCGATAGCAGCCTTACCCGGACCGATTACCACCACAAAGACCTGTTCGACCACATTATCATTCCCTATTTCCGGGGGATCTCTACCGGGAAGGGACTGGCACTCCTTGAAAAATGTAAAACCATTTTGGAATAAAAGTTAATTTATGACAACGATGAGAAAAATCATACTGACAATAATCCTGTTCACAGGGATCATCCTGCATGGCAGCAGCCAGGAACCGGCAGGCAAACTGGTACTGGGTATCCGGGAAGCCGTTGATTATGCCCTTTCCTATAATAAATCTTTGAAAAACTCCAGGCTTGAGGTGGAACGCTCCCAGCGCAGCATCTGGGAAGCCATTTCACAGGGTCTCCCACAGGTGGATGGTGCAGTGGATTACATGACATATTTCAATTATGAATTGGGATTTTCTTTCGGCTCAGGGGGAGATTATAATTTCACCCTGGATCAGCTGCAACAGGCTTTTGATCAAACTAAAGCGTTATTTTCAGAAATAACACCCACTGATATTTACCGGCATACGGCGGGCAATTTCTATGATGGTACCCTTCAAGCCATGTTGCCCCCTACCACCATCCTTATGTCCGACCAGTCCACCGCCAAGCTCCAGGTTTCACAGCTAGTCTTCAGCGGTCAATATATAATAGGTATCCAGACCGCCAAGCTGGCCCGGCAGATCTCTGAACAGAACCTGGAATTCAATGAGCTGAATATCAAAGAATCTGTCATCAATTCCTATTACCTGGTTTTAATCACCGAGGAGTCCCTGGATATACTGGAGCAGAACCTTGAAAACCTGAGAGAAACGCTTGAGCAGACACAGACCATGTTTCAAACCGGGATGGCTGAGAAAACCGATGTGGACCAGATCCGCATCACCGTGAACCAGCTTGAGAACTCAAAGAATGCGCTGAATCGGAACCTGGAGCTGAATTATAACATGCTGCGCTTCCAGCTTGGACTGGAAGCAGAGGTTGATGTACAATTAACAGATAACCTTGAATCGCTCTTTACCAATCTGCAACCTGAGACTGCATTAACCATTCCGTTTACCATTGAAAACAATGTGACCTACCAGATCATGAAATCTCAGGAAGAGATCAATAAGAAACTTCTGGACATGCAGCAATGGAACTATGCTCCCACGCTGGCCGGTTTCTATAATTACAATGCCAAGATCATGACCACCGGATTTGATATGACTCCCAATCACCTGGCAGGACTTTCCCTGGCTGTACCCATTTTTTCCAGTGGGATGCGAAAGGCGAGGGTCGACCAGGCCAGGATCGACTATAGTATGGCCCAGATCAACAGAAGCATCATAGAGGACCAGTTGCAGTTGCAGGAAAAACAATTCCGGTATAACCTCCAGAGTTCCCTGGAAAACTATTTTACCCAGAAGGAAAACGTGGAAGTGGCCCAGAGTGTGTATGACAGCTACAGGAGGAAATTTGAACAGGGCATGGCCACCAGCCTGGATCTTACACAGGCCAATGGCAATTACCTGGATGCGGAAAGCAATTACCTGACTGCCATTATGGAGGTAATGAATGCCAAATTGCAACTCGACAAATTGATGAACAACTTATAACAATGAAAATATTAATCACCATGAAAAAAATAAAAATCGCATTGCTGGCTGCCATCATCGGTTCAGTAATCACTTCCTGCATGATGAAGCCTTCTGAGGAAACAACCTCTGAAGCTTCCGTGGTTGAGAAGGTCCAGCCGGTGAAGGTCATGGATCTGCAATATAAAAAGACTGCCATCGAGGAAAACATTACTTCCACCATAAATGCCTTTGAGGAGACTTACCTCTCGCCAGCCCTTCAGGGCCGGATCCGTTCGGTAAAAGTGGAAGTGAACGACCATGTGAAAAAGGGAGAATTACTTGTGGAATTAGACCGCACCCAGCTGGATCAGACCCGGCTTCAGTACCAGACACTGAAAACTGACCTGGCCCGAATGGATACCCTGCTTCAGTATGGATCCGTTACCCAGCAGTCTTATGACCAGATGAAATCCCAGGTGGACATAACACATCTTGTATTGGAAAACCTGGAAGAAAACACCCTGCTCAGGGCTCCCTATTCCGGTATCATTACAGGCAAGTATTACAACGACGGAGAGCTTTTCTCCCCTACTCCAAATACCCCGGTGGGAAAAGCAGCGCTGGTCTCCCTGATCCGGATCGATCCGCTGAAGGTCATGGTGAACCTGAGTGAAAAACAGTTGCCCCTTGTGAAAGAAGGCATGGAAGCAAAGATCACTACAGATGTCTATCAGGGAGAAGTGTTTTCCGGAAGGGTATTCAGGATCCACCCTACCATCAGCGCAGCCACCAGGACATTCACCATGGAGGTAAAAGTCCCCAACAAGGATCAGAAGCTGCGTCCGGGAATGTTTGCCAGGGTGAGTCTGAAACTGGGGGAAAAAGAAGCCCTTATTGTCCCGTCCATCGCCGTGTTACAGCAACCCGGAACCAATGAAAGGTATATCATGCTCAATGAAGACGGAATAGCAAGAAGAGTTACTGTGAAGATCCTCAACAGGTATGATGACCAGTTGGAGATCTTTTCCTCCGAACTAAATGGGGGTGAACAACTGATCTTTGCCGGACAGACCAGTCTTGAGGATGGTGATAAGGTTAATGTGGTGGTTGAATAATAAAAAGCTTTTGCTATGAGTATTTATGGAAATGCGGTCAAACGGCCGATCACAACAATAATGATCTTTGTGGCATTGATTGTGATGGGGGCATACTCCCTGAACAAGTTGCCTATCGATTTCTACCCGGATATAGACTTCCCTGCCATATCAGTGATCACAACCTATAATGGTGCCAGTGCAGCAGATATTGAAACCAATGTTACCCGGACCATTGAGGATAACCTGAATACGGTGAGTAACCTGAAAGAGATCTCTTCTACTTCGCGGGATAACATGTCCATCGTGATATGTGAGTTTGAATGGGGGACCAACCTGGATGAAGCCTCCAATGAAATGCGGGATGCCCTGAGTTTTGCAGAACAGTACCTGCCTGAGGAGGTGAATAAACCTGCGCTTTTTAAATTCAGTGCCAGCGCCATGCCCATCCTATTTTATGCGGTTACAGCAGAGGAGAGTTACCCGGCCATCGCGAAGATCCTGGATGAAAAGTTGATCAATCCCCTGAACCGGGTGGAAGGAATTGGAGCGGTCGGACTCATGGGAGCCCCCGGAAGGGAGATACAGGTGGATGTTGATCCCCGGAAAATGGAATCCTATAACATTTCCATCGAACAGATCGCAGGTGTATTGAACGCCGAGAACATAAACCTGCCGGCAGGAAATATCGAAATGGGTATGATGGATTACCCCCTGCGTATCAAAGGCGAATTTTCCGAAAGTGCTGTACTGAACGGCCTGGTACTGGCCAGTTATAATGGTCAGACCATCTACCTTGATGATGTAGCCACCATCAGGGATACCATCAGGGATGCGACCTTTGATGAGCGGATGAATGGAAAGACCGGGCTGAGGGTCATTATCATGAAACAGTCGGGAGCCAATACGGTACAGGTAGCCCGTGATGTGAATGCCGTGATGCCAGGCCTGATCGCAACACTGCCGGATGATGTTGAGGTTACCCTGTTCTGGGATTCCTCGGACTTTATCGAAGGCTCCATTAATAACCTGTCCAATACCCTGTTGTTTGCAGGGATCTTTGTGATCCTGGTGGTACTCTTCTTCCTGGGACGCTGGAGGGCCACATTCATTGTGATCCTTACCATACCAATTTCCCTTATTGTAGCCTTTATCTACCTCTATATTTCAGGAAGTTCCATCAATATCATCTCACTCTCTTCCCTTTCTATCGCGATTGGGATGGTGGTGGACGATGCCATTGTGGTGCTGGAAAACATTACCAAACATGTGGAACGGGGCAGCAGTCCCAGGGAGGCAGCCATCTATGCCACCAATGAGGTATGGCTGGCTGTAATTGTAACTACATTAACAGTAGTTGCTGTATTCCTGCCCTTAACGCTCATTGGTGGAATGACAGGTGAATTGTTCCGTCCGCTGGGATTCGTGGTCACCATTACGGTTGTCACCTCTACACTCAGTGCCATCACGCTGACTCCCATGCTGGCATCCAAACTGATGAAACTCAGGAAGAAACCGAAAAGGGTAAGGGCCCTCAGTTATGACAACACCATCGGCAGATCCCTTAACGGGCTGGACAGGTTCTATGAAAGGACCATTCGGTGGGCACTGCGCTTCCGGATTGTTGTACTCATCGTTGCCCTGTTCATTTTTATTGGTTCAATGATGATTGCCGGTAAACTGGGCTTTGTGTTTATGCCGGAAGCAGACCAGGGCTCCATGACAGCCGCCATTGAGCTTCAAACCGGAATACGTGTGGATGAGACCACTAAAATTGCCCGGAAGATAGATAAGTATGTTGAAGAATACCTGCCTGAGGTCATCTTCAATAATACATCCGCAGGTTCAGACGACCAGGGAGGAATGATGTCTCTTTTCTTTGAATCGGGCTCCCACAGGATCAATTATAACATGATGCTGACTGCCCAGGATGAGCGCACCAGAAACGTCATGGATCTTGCCGATGTCTTTCGACAATACCTGGCAACCATACCGGAAATTGTCAACTTTGATGTGGTACCCAACGGAGGTATGGGAGGGACCACGGAGAACAACGTGGTTGTTGAGATCTATGGATATGACTTTGAGTCCACTTCTGCCATTGCCTATGCACTGGCCGATAGCATCCAATTTATACCCGGAGCCACCAATATTAGTGTAAGTCGTGATCCTTCCAAACCCCAATTGCAGATCGTTCCCGACCGGGAGAAAATGGCGCAGCATGGTCTGAACACTTTTACACTTGCCAATGCAGTCCGTAACCGGGTGGAGGGCCCGTACCTAAGCCATTACCGGGAAGAGGGTGATGAATATGATATTGTACTCCGGTTTGTGGAAGAGGAGCGCAATGCGATTTCCGATATCAACAATATTGCACTCAGGAACATGAATGGCGATATGATCCGCTTATCGGAAGTTGCAGGCATCGAAGAGCACTGGTCACCTCCCAACATCGAACATAAGGGGAGGGAGCGTATTGTGACCGTTTCAGTAACGCCTTACAAGGTGCCGTTGAATGAATTGGCTGAACAGATCCAGGGCAAGATCAATCATATGGAGATACCCCCGGAGATTAACATGCAGATGGGAGGTGCGGTAGAAGACCTGAACGAATCAATGATGGACCTGATGCTTCTGCTGGTTCTCAGCCTGGTCCTCACCTTCCTGGTAATGGCTTCTCAGTTTGAGTCTTTGAAAATGCCGCTCATTATCATGTTCTCCATCCCCTTTGCATTTTCGGGAGTTGTTCTTGCCCACCTGGCAACCGGTATTACCATGAGCGTGATCTCCATGGTGGGTGGTGTAATGCTGGTGGGTATTGTGGTAAAGAATGCCATTGTTCTGGTTGACTATATTAATCTGATGCGGGATCGTGGTTACGAGTTGAGTGAGGCCATTGTCATGTCTGGCAAATCGAGGCTTCGTCCTGTACTGATGACCTCTCTAACAACAATACTGGGTATGCTTCCCCTGGCCATGAGCAGGGGTGTTGGTTCTGAGATCTGGAGTCCCATGGGAATCGCAGTGATCGGCGGACTTATCTTCTCTACAATGGTGACACTGATCCTGATCCCGGTTATCTACCAGATGATGCTCAGAAGAAGCGAGAAACGTAAGAAGGCAATTGAATATGATTTTATGAATGGAAACAGCATTGAACAATGAAGGCAATATTTATAGTATATAACCAGGCGCAGACTGAAAAGGTGGAGTACCTTTTTGACAAACTGAACATCAGTGGATTTACACGCTGGACCGACCTCACCGGCCGGGGCAGCGTGGATGGTCCCCCGCACATGAACACCCACACCTGGCCGGAGCAGAACACAGCCAGGCTCGCCGTAGTAGAGGATGAAATGGTTGAACCGATCCTGGAAGGGGTGAAACTCCTTGATGAGGTCAACAAAGATGTAGGTATCCGGGCTTTTGTGTGGAACGTGGACGCGATGTATTAGGCTGAGCCTAAAACAACTGAGACCATTTTAAAGCATGATTTTCCTATTCGAGCGGAAAAGAAGGGAAAACATCACTCTCCTTTTTTATCATAATGTGCAATCGCATCTCAATTTTATCCCAATTGTACTTTCCTTGTATCATTTGAATAGGTTCATTGAAGTTAACGTCTTCAAAAAAAGTAAGTCCTTTAAGTGCTCTGATCGGGTTTGAATTTTTATACTTCTGCTGGTACGCATTTAACATGTCAGACAATGATAGTTTCGTTGACAAACATGCAATATCTATAAAGTCTTTCAACCGTGTTCCATCATCCGCAATTGCTGATAATTTCATTGCTGCAATGTCCTTAATTCCATATATTCTAATTCCGTCCTTCGTTGTAAGGGGACTCTCAACAAACGGATAATTATGCGTAATGCAATCAACTTTTATATCATTTATGGAACCTTTTATAGTATTTCTCTCAAGAAAATCACTCTTAAAATCATACGTTTCAATAAGGTGCTTTTCAATGGAACCAGCATCAAATGATTTTTCTGTAAACAAATCAAAGTCAATACTTTTCCGATGCCCCAGATATAACGCTAAAGATGTTCCGCCAGCCAGTTTAAAATCTGAAAGCCGCTCATCACGCATTAAAGTCTTTAGTAACTCAAACGTCTCTCCCTTGATTGATTCCTTGTGTAACATTTTAAATCCTCTTTTTTTAAATCAAAAACTGAACAGACAAATGTCATATCCTTATCCGATAGAAACGGAATATCTTTAATAATTTCCTTCACATTGTTAATTCCACCATAGATTCTGATTGCAGCATAAAAGTCATTCATCCATCCCCTTTCTATGACACGCCGCATAACTATTATTCGCATTTCATACCAGGAGAAATCAGACATTTCATATTCCCATAATATCGACTTAGATATCTGTAAATCTTTGCTTTTCTCCTTCCAATCACTAAAAATCATATTTCCTCCGTTTTGCCCAAATAACAAACAACATGCAACATATGAAAATTACGGAGAATTTAGGAGAATCTCAAAGATTCTGAAACAGCACTGTTTTAATACATATTAACAATAATCTGTTTAAACATTGTTGAGTATAATCAGTCAATCCACTTCTCCCTCTAAATTAATTTGTGCTACTTTAAAAAAACATCTGGTATGGCTGAACCAAAAATCAATAAACGAGTACCCTATTACAAGAAACCGGAAGAGTTGACTGTAGACCAGTGGCAGTCTGAATTAAGGAAGCAATTTGCACTGGAACAGAAGCTCAGGGTAACCAACCTGGGCACACATCCTGTATACTCAGATTTCAAGGTTTTCAATCCTGAGTCGGAGAAGACCTACAAGGTATCGATAAGGGACAATATAAACAGTTATAACTATTGCTCATGCCCTGATTTCAAAATCAATACACTTGGTACCTGCAAGCATATTGAGTTTGTGTTGTTCCGTCTTCTTAAATATAAAAAGTATCAGAAATACTTTGGCAGTGAACAGCAACATGACTACTCTTCACTAAGTATCCTATACGGACACGAGAGAATGATACGCCTGAAAAAGGCGGAGTCCGGCATTCCGTTTGAAAATGAGAAAGCCTATTTTGATAAACAGGGATACTTGCTGCCCGGCATGATATCCAATTTGGATTGCTTTATAAAAGACACCATTAAGACCGATCCGAAATTCAGGGTATATCCCGATGTGTTTCAATTCATTCAACAGCATAAAAAGAGTGAAGAGAGAAATGAGAAACTGAAGGAGATATTTCCTGAAGGTCCCAACAGCAAGATTTTTAATAACCTTATCAACACCAATCTTTATCCATATCAAAAAGAGGGAGTTATCGATATCATTAAAAAGGGGAGGATCCTGCTGGCCGATGACATGGGGCTCGGGAAAACCATTCAGGCCATTGCTGCTGTTAAGGTTTTTGCTGACTTCTTTAGTGTAAACAAAGTCCTGATCATATGCCCCACCTCGTTAAAATATCAATGGCAAAAGGAAATTGAAAAATTTGCTTCCAGGGATGCCTGTGTAGTTGAAGGCCTGATTCATAAACGGAAAGAGCTCTATGCTCAGAAAGACCTCTATAAAATAGTCAGTTATGGAGCGGCTCGCAATGACATAAAACATATCAATGATTGGGGCGCTGATCTGGTTATTATTGATGAAGCCCAGCGAATTAAGAACTGGAAGACACAAACTGCACAATCTGTTAAAAAAATCGTATCTGATTTCGTAATTGTAATTACCGGTACACCACTTGAGAACAGGATTGATGAGTTGCATTCCATCGTTGAATACATTGACAGGTACAAACTGGGGCCTTTGTTCCGTTTTCTCGACAACCATCAGGTTTTGGATGATCACGGCAAACTAATTGGGTATGAAAACCTGCGGACAATAAATAGAACGCTGAATGATATTTTATTGAGGCGTACCAAAGAAGAGATTAGTGATCAGCTTCCAGGAAGGATGGATAAGAACTTCTTTGTGGAGATGACAAAAGAACAGATGTCCGATCACAATGATTACTATGATGTGGTCTCCCGGTTGGTCAACAAGTGGATAAGAACGGGATTCTTAAACGAAGAAGAGAGGCAAAATCTCCTGACATGCCTCAATTGTATGCGTATGGTTTCCGATACGACCTACATACTCAATCAAAAAACCAATCATGGGAATAAAATAGGTGAAATAAAGGAACTTGTTAAGGAAATCATCGAAAATCCCGGCAACAAAGTGGTCATATTCAGCCAATGGAAAAGGATGTTTGAACTCCTGATAAGAGAGCTGGATAAAATGGATGTCTCATACGTCTATCTTAATGGAGACGTTCCGGCAGCTCAGCGAAATGTGATCATTGAAAGGTTTCAAAGCGATCCTGAGCTGAAAATTTTCCTTTCAACTGATGCGGGTGGTGTTGGGGTTAATCTGCAAAGCGCCAATATCCTTATCAATATCGATCTGCCCTGGAATCCTGCTGTCCTGGAACAGAGAATCGGCAGGATCCACAGGATCGGGCAAACGAAACATATTAATGTGTTTAACTTTATTGCTGCCGGATCAATCGAACATCGCATTCTTCACCTGCTCGACTATAAAAAATCAGTATTCGCAGGAGTTATCGAGGAGGAGGGCGAGGACCAGGTGATGCTTGATGGATTCCTGGCATCTGTAAAAGCCATGACTGATGTGAATTTTGAGTTATCCGGTTATAAAGCCGGTACACAATTTTTTACCAGGGATGAGGACAATCTTGCCGCAGAAGCAAATGCCCGCTATCTTCAGGGTGAGGGCAACGAAGAGGAAACAAAGCAGCAAATTAGCCATGAACAGGGAATGAATTCCAATAACCGAAATAATTCAGATGCCAATAGAAAGCCAAGTGTTCTGAGATCTTTCGGCAAAAAGATAAAGAGGTTCCTGCAACGGGTTTTCAGATTTTAGATGTCGCCAAATGGTATTCTGAACTGCTTATTACTTGTATTTCGTTCTTCCGGAGCGTGTTCTTCTCTTATTTTTTTAACTTCCTTTTTCGGTCCTTTTTGTAATTCCGACTCTGACGTTCTGGGAGTTTTCCCTCCCTCAATCTCATAATCATCATCCCAATAATTTTCTTCCTTGAATTGTCTTCTATATTCTTTGAGGAATTCGTCTCTTTCCTCCCAGGTCGGGACCTTCACCTCCTCCGATTGCATCATGTCGTACACATTCATCCACTGGTCATTGACCCAAACGGCCAGATCGGGATTCAATTCATAGTAGCCTCTGTAAAGCCGTTTAAACAGCTTTTTGTTATATGCGTTTGTACTGTTGATCTCATGCTTGGACAGATTGGACGACAGGTAAGAGCGCTTTTTTCTGAATGCCTGAAGGAATGTATCCGGGTAGGCTTGTACAATACGTGTAATATTACCGGCACGCACCCCCCTCTTTGCCAGAAAGTGGATATCACACTCATCTATGACATCCTCCTGAAGTGCAATAAAGAAATTCAACAGGAAGTATTCGATCTTATGATTGTCAATTTTTATCATCCGGTCGTCTACCTTGATCTTAACATGGTCAGTCACCAGATCGGTTAAAAGCGGATTCAGCGTTTGAAGGTGATCATGACTGTCATAGGACTGGTACAATGCGATCTGCAGGGGAATCTTCCCCAAGTTGTCAGTAAGCGATGGATTTACCCCACATTGAATAAGCAGATCCAGGATTTTTTTGCTGCCCAAATCAACAGCCGAATGCAGCGGGGTCCTGTTGAACCTGTCACGGTAATCCACGCCATATTCCCTGATATCCTTCTCAACCGCATTGACATCATCCCTCTCGTAATGACCGTAATATTTTCGACGTACCGATTTCCATTCTGACCGGTACCGGTCAGCTTTCCTGTATTTTAGTGCAGACAATCTTTCTATGCAGTCGAAGTCATTGTAAATAATAGAATAGTGAAACAAGAGATCCTTGGCTTTCTTGTTGAAAAGATCCGGATCAAGCGCCTCTTTCTTCAGTTCATCAATGCTAGCAGGTGAAAGGGGTTCCCATTCGGGTTCATGTACCTCCAGGATCGATTTTCTGATCTCATCAGCCTGCTCTTTCTTTCCCTGCATTTCAAGCTTCCTGGCTTCATCCTTCCATTCATCCATGGAGGATACTTCTTCCTTCATACTGACTTTATCCCTGATTTTCGCCAATCCGAGAAGGCCGAGGATCTCGTGCTTTTCGGAGGCCTCCAGAATATAGAGGTTTTTGATCGCCCGCGTGATCGCCACATAAAGCGAGTTGATGAATATCTTATACGCTTCCGGGGATTTATCAGACTTATCTTTTCCCCTTGAGTATATAAGCGTATCGTCGCGGATCTGTTCGGTACTGACTCCATTTGTGATCTCACAAAACTCCCTGCCGTTGCCGCTCACAAAGTTCAGAAGAATAATGTTCCGGTATTCAAGGCCTTTGGCCTCCTGAACAGAAAACACCAGGGGGGTTTTAAATATTCTCTTTGCCTCAGTCTTATTCTCCGGTTTCATGACCAGAACGGCATATTGCGTGGATCGCATGGTGCTGTCATTCAACTGCTGTCGCATCTTCGTGCTGTCGGTCAGCAGTTGAACCTCTCCACCGGTGTCAGCAACCGATTCCACCAGGTAGGTGCTTTCCCTGTCAATGGACTCGAAACGTGCATTCTTAATCTTCAGAAGTTTGTTGGCGATGTTGGTGATGCCGGGTGAATTCCTGTAGTTTGACCTGAGTATCTGTATCTCGTTTCCGGCAAGCCCATGTGTATAGAACATCGATTTCACATTGGTCCACGAGAAAAAATTCGGATGGACATTCTGGTTAGAGTCGCCACAAAGAATGAAATTTTCCTCATTGTTCAGGGACTTCAGCAGGATATGCAACTGGATATTTGTAAAATCCTGTACCTCATCGATCACGATAAAATCATACCTGGGCTTACAGTACTTAAGCCAGCGGTAACTGACCATATTCAGGTCATACATTTCATTTTCAGCGAGAAACTCCAGGTATTTTTGGAATGCAGCATACACTTTTTTGCGTTCACCCGACAGAAAGATCGATTGTTTGACACCCAGACCCTGGTACTCTTCCAGACTCAGGCACTCTTTGGTGATATCTTTCCCGGTCAGTACCCCGCGGAACTCTTCAAATAATTGATGTGTATCCTTTATACCAAATGAATGGCTGCGGGGGTGCAACCACTGTTCAAAGGCCTGAAAATCGAGTTCACGGCCCTTAATGATCCGGAGGGTTTTAAGCTTCTCAAGCGTTAGGGCTGTTTTTCCGCTCCCTGCCGATCCGATGATAATGACAGGAGGCTTTAACCTGAAGAGCCTCTCCTGGTCCTGGTCAAAAGAGATGACCTTATCGAGAAGGTGAAAATGCACTGACCCCTGTAATAAAGAATGTTCATTTGTTATGACAAGTAAAATTATTAAGTTAGAATAAACGGAAAGCAGCTGGAAATTAAAGCAACTAATTCTTCAACTCCACAATTCTTCGCACCTCCCTGACCAGTAAAGGAAATGAAGGCTCTGTCATGTTATGCCCGTACCCATCCAGTTCGTACAGCCTGGTATCGGGGTGACCTGCCACTTTCATCATCCGCATCAGGTAGGCATTCTCTTCATACCGCCCCAGCATCTCCAGCTCGCGGTCACCTGTGATCAATAGCAGTAGTGGTGCATCCTTTCGCACATGATAAAGGGGAGCCAAATCATCCACAATAGGTTGGGTATCTTTAATACCCCTCTCCTTTCTCACGGTAAAGTGGGTGATGGTATGACCGCTGAATGGAATGAGTCCCGCAATGTGGTTGGCATCTACATCATGCTGTTTCAACCACCTTTTATCCAGTCCCACCATACTTGTAAGGTATCCCCCTGCAGAGTGGCCCGACACAAAGACCAGATCGGGATCTCCCCCAAAACCTTCGATGTTACGAATGACCCATGCAACCGCGGCAGCAGCATCTTCAATATAGGTAGGGGCCATTACTTTTGGGTACAAACGGTAATTAACTGCAACAACGGCCATCCCCTTTGCTTTAAGGGATTCCGGAACCGCCTTTTTCCCGCCTGTCAATCCACCCCCATGAAACCAAACCACTGTAGGAAATCCATTGATATCTTCCGGGTGGTATAAACAGCCTCCTGGGCATCCGTCAAAACCCAGGTACCCAGGAACAGGGCTAAAAGAAAAAAGTATTTTATCATAAGTGCGATATTTTACATTGTTGGCTTTATTGATTCCTTGTCCCAGTTACCTGATTGCTTGCCAGTAATTTTTGAGATGGTGAGCTTCAGGATGACGATAGCCTCTACCTGCCTGGGTTCAAAATCATTTGTATCAGGTGCTCCATAATGAGCCATGATGATTTCCAGGCCCCTCTTCTTATTTTCAAAATCTGTAACTATTTCAATGGTACCATATCCAACCACAGACCTGTACATTGTCTCCCATTTACACGCTTTTTCATGTTCAACGATCCTGGCGGTTTGTTCCATTTCAAAACAAATATGATTGTTCTTTCTTAACAGGTCAATTTTTCTCCCCGCTGGCGCGCAATGGATATAAATACAATGATCCTTATAACCATAATTGAAGGGAAGAATATAGGGCTGACCATCATCAACCATGGCAATTCTGCAAATTTCAGAACCTGAAAGTATTTCCTTAATTATTTCCGTATCCTTGATCTCCTGGTTTGATTTTCTCATGTGTACGGACAATATTTTCTTCAATTTACACCACGCAACAGCCTATATATTAGCGTATTATGAAGTTAAGCTTTCGCGATTAGACATACCTATCCCATGGCAACAACCAATTTCAATTGAACACAACGACAAATATTGTAGGTTAAGTTCATCATCCCTATTTTCGCTTTTGCTCTTGGAAGCCCTATGGTTCATACAATTGAGCTATTCATGCTGTTTTCCACAAAACCAAATAAATGCTCAACTAACATATTATCAATCAGGTGATTATATCAACAATGGGTTTTTAGAGGTGCCCTTTATAAAAATATAGTTAATTTAGCGGTTCTTATTTAAAAATATGTTAAGCTATTTTCAAAAAGAATCCTCTAACAGATTAAAGGGGGTTGAAAAGAAGAAACATCGTTTTAAACAAAGGATCATAAGGTACCTGTTTCTGCATGGAGAAAGTACGTGTAATGATATTACCCGACATATAAAACTCAGCAACCCGTCAGTTCAGACAAATCTCAATGAACTGATATCGGATGCTGTGATTGAGGACAAAGGTCTGGGAAATTCTACAGGAGGCAGACGG
>JAGLOO010000052.1 GCA_023138875.1 Bacteroidales bacterium | reverse complement strand
AATAGCGCAAGTTGGGTTAAGGGATTTCTGTTGAGGGGCCATGCCGGTGGTCAGGCCCAGTGTGATCAGAATGGCCGGGATCAGCAAAGCAATTTTAATAATTCCCATCCGGGATTTTCTTGGCTTTTTCATCATGTTGAATCTTTTAATGGTTAAAGAATGATTAAACTGGTTGCCCAGCCTGAACACATTCACACCCAGGGTGTGATTGAGCAGTTGGGCCCTGTAACGAGCGGGATTGACTCCGGCCGAAAGGACATGCCTGTCAGCAAGATGCTCGTGGTTCTCTTTAATCATCCTGGAAATAAGCCATGAGAAGGGATTAAACCATGTCAGCAATAATGCGGACTCCATCAGCATCAGATCAATGAAGTGGAGTTGCCCGATGTGTGCTTTTTCATGGAGGAGTACGTTGTCAAGATCCTGTTTGCCCTCTAGTTTTTTCGGGATAAAAATCCGCGAAAAGATTGTAAATATCTGGTCATTTTCTGTGAATACAACTCTGTCATCATTCTTCCTTTTTAGCCAGGTAAGGTTCCATTTAAACAGGATGAACAGGTTCTTCACCAGCAGGAATGTCAGTCCGGTCAGGTAAATAACGATCAAAACCTGGATCCAGTTGATGGTCATACCGACTCCGTTCGCTGACCCGGCCAGACTGATGGGTTGTGCGTTTGATACGGTGGGATCGATAAAGACAGTGGGAGTGAGGTTTACAAAAAGGTCAGGCCTTTGGAATGTAATAAACGGGAATATCCATGCAGAGATCAATCCCGAAAGCAGATAGAATCGTTTGATGACCAGGTTTGGATCGTTCCTGAACAGGAAATAGTATGGGATGAAAATGATTCCCAGACCACCCGATACCTTCAATAGATATATGATGATATCATTCATGGTCTTCGTTCTCTTTAAGTTCACTTTCAATTTGACCAAACAGCTCCTGGAACTCTGCCAGGTTCAGGTCATTTTCTTTTGCGAAAAATGCAGCCAGCCTGGAAAAAGAGCCATCGAAATAGTTGGTGACAAGTCCCGAAATATATCCTTTCAGGTATTCCTTCCTGGCAAGCTGGGGATGGTACAGGTAGGTAGTCCCTACTGCCCTGTGACCGACGATTCCCTTTTTCTCCAGTACCCTTACTACGGTGGATACTGTGGTGTAGGGGGTATCGGGTTCATTGAGTTCATTCATGACTTCCCTGATCGTTGCTTCCCTGAGCTTCCACAGGATCAGCATGATCTGCTCTTCTGCTTTGGTGAGTCTTTTTGTCATCACATTGACTTTAAAGTATAACGCAAATGTACAACTTAATATTACGTAAGTCAACTATAAATACAGTAGGGTAACTATAAAATAAGTTAATACATTGGGTCTGATCGTTTTATAGATGAAAAAAAATTCGATAATTCGTGCTGTCGATCAATATATATGGTAACCATTCCTTTAATCGATGTTAGTAAAAACCTACAGCAGTTCCCTACACGGGATCAGAGCGACCATGATCTCCATTGAGGTCAATATCACACAGGGGATCAGGTTCATCATCGTGGGCCTGGCCGATCATGCTATAAGGGAGAGCCAGCAACGGATCGAATCTGCCCTTACCAACAATGGGTTTGAATGGCCACGTTTCAGGGTGGTCATTAACCTAGCTCCAGCCGATATACGCAAAGAGGGAACCCATTTTGACCTGCCCCTGGCTGTTGGTATCCTTGCGGCCACCCAACAGTTAAGTTCCGATCGTTTGAAAGATTATTTGGTGTTGGGAGAATTATCGCTGGATGGAAGCGTTATGCCGGTGAAAGGAGTCCTTCCAATGACCCTGAATGCAAAGGAACAAGGATTTGTAGGAGTGATTGTGCCCGAGAAGAATGCGGGAGAGGCTTCGGTGGTTGAAGGCATAGAGGTGATTCCTGCCTCTGAGCTAAACGAGGTGGTTTCATTTTTAGACAGGAA
Organism: Bacteroidales bacterium; assembly: GCA_023138875.1. Lineage (GTDB taxonomy): Bacteria > Bacteroidota > Bacteroidia > Bacteroidales. The sequence goes on along the minus strand of JAGLOO010000052.1, from coordinate 78,253 downwards.
ACTAGAAGTAGCGCCCGTAAAGATGGATATGCATGCAATCTTTCTCAGGGAGATGGATCAGTATGGAGTTGATTTTGCAGAAGTGAAGGGTCAGGAGTCTGTGAAACGGGCACTCCTTATAGCAGCAGCAGGAAACCATAATGTAATAATGATAGGACCTCCTGGTTCAGGCAAAAGCATGTTATCCAGGCGATTACCAACCATCATGCCTCCCATGTCTATTGAAGAATCACTCCAGACCACAAAGATTCATTCCGTGGCAGGAAAAATGGGTACCAATGGGAAGCTGGTCACCGTGCGTCCCTTCCGGTCACCGCATCACTCCATATCTGATATAGCCCTGATTGGAGGAGGAAATTCACCACAACCAGGGGAGATTTCGCTGGCGCATAACGGGGTGCTTTTTATGGATGAACTCCCGGAGTTCAAGCGTCATGTGCTGGAGGTGTTGAGGCAGCCGCTGGAGGAACGGACGATAAACGTAAGCAGGGCAAGTTACGCTGTGGTGTACCCTGCTAGTTTTATGCTGGTAGCTTCAATGAATCCCTGTCCATGCGGTTTCTACAACCATCCGGAGAAAGCATGCACCTGCGGCCCGGGCATTATCAAGAGATATCTTTCCAGGATCTCTGGTCCATTGCTTGACAGGATTGATATTCATATGGAAGTGACTCCTGTACCATTCAGGAATTTATCTGTTGAGGGAGATTCAGAGAAAAGTGAAGTTATCCGGCGACGGGTGGTTGCTGCCAGGAAAATTCAGGAAAAGCGATTTGCCGGGATCGGGAATGTATTCAGTAATGCGCAAATGGAATCCGGTTTAATGAAACACCATTGCATCATCGACAGGGCAGGACAATCCATTATAAAGTTGGCCATGGAACGTCTGGGACTCTCTGCCCGGGCCTATGACCGCATCCTGAAGGTAGCCCGCACCATTGCTGATCTGGAGCAGTGCGATCACATCCTGGCCTCACATGTGGCCGAGGCCGTCAATTACCGCAACCTGGACAGGGAGGGTTGGTCGGGATAGCCTTGATGTTTTGAAATACAAAATAAAATTCATAATATTGTAATACATTAATTTGTGCATGTGGTATCATTTAAGCGGTTAAGAGATTACACGAAAGTACATCCCGATTGCAGAGTGGCTTTAAGTTCCTGGTATACTAAGTTGGAGAGATTAAAGCCTGATGGACATCATGCTCTAAAAAGAGCTTTCCCTGGTACCGGTTATGTGGGAAATTGCAGGTATGTCTTCAATATCAAAGGGAACAGGTATAGGGTAATTGTCAAGATACTATTCGGTAAACAATTGGCCTATATTCGCTTTATAGGAACACACGCTGAATATGATAAAATAAATTGCAAAGAAATATAAACAATATGGTGGAAATAAGCAGTGAAGAACAGTATGAGAAAGTCATGGAGCGTATTGAAGAGCTACTGCCCATGGTTGACAATGATACGCCATTAAATGATAAACATATGATTGAACTTGAATTGTTGTCATTATTAGTGGAAGCATATGAACAGAAGCATTATCCCATAGAGCCACCTACCCTCACTGAAATGATCCGTTTGCGTATGGCGGAAATGGGACTCTCCCAGAAAGGTCTGGCAAAGCTATTGGGCGTAAGCCCTCCCCGGATCAGCGAATACATGACCGGCAAATCGGAACCCACCCTGAAGGTGGCAAGGCTTATGCATCAGAAGCTGGATATAGATGCTGAGATCCTGCTTGGATAGAATAGGATCGTTTCTAAATTAGTGAAGTAATTTCCGTTAACTTTATTAGATTTAACAGCTATTTCAGGACTAGCTAATAACTCAATTGGAGGAGATTGCTTCTAATTCATATGGATAAAAGAAAAAATGTAATAATCATCGGAGCAGGTATTGGAGGCATAGCTACTGCCGGATATCTTGCCTGTCAAGGTTATAATGTTACGATATTCGAAAAAAACGCCTATCCCGGAGGGAGATGTGGAAAATACGTTAAAGATGGCCACAGATTTGATATTGGGGCCACTTTTTTGATGATGCCAGGTGTCTATGAAAAGACATTTTCGGCAGTGGGGAAAAGCCTGACTGATGAATTGAAGCTGTACCGGATAGATCCTATATATAAAGTTAAGTTTCCAGGGAGTAAAGAAATATTGTTTACATCTGACCTGGCAAAACTGCAGAAGCAATTTGAAGAACTCGAGAACGGCAGTTATGGCAGGTTTTTAAAATTAATGGGCAAGGGATTCTATGTATATGAAAAATCGATGCAGCTAATCGATCGTAATTATTTCAATTTCTTTGATTTTTCACTCCTGAAATATCCCTTTCTTCTATTCAGGTATAAGGCATTTCATAACCATTATAAATACATTAGCAGGTATTTTAAAACTGAGGAACTGCGTGCTTTATTCACTTTTCAGAATTTGTACCTGGGACAAAATCCTTTTACTGCCTCCGGTATGTATCTCTTCCTGCCATTTATGGAACTCGCCGATGGAGTATTTTTTCCAAAAGGCGGAATGCATAAAATTGCAGAAAGGTTGCTTTCTGCTGCAAAAGAGCATGATGTGAAGGTATTTTTAAATTCTCCTGTGACTAAAATAGAAGTCAACAACAACCAGGCAAATGGAGTTATTCTGAAGGATGGATCGTTTCACCCGGCCGATATCATTGTTTCAAATGCTGATTTACCATATGTTTACAACAATTTATTACCCGGGAACAGAAAGGCCAAATATCTTAACAGGCTAAAGTACTCATGTTCGGCCGTCGTTTTTCACTGGGGTGTTGACAAGGTGTATCCACAGCTTGAGCAACACACTGTTTTTGTTTCAGGTAAGCATAAAGAGAGCTGTGAAACAGTTTTCAGGAATAAATCCTTTCCGGATGAGCCATCTATTTATGTGCATTCCCCGGTCAGATCAGATAATACTGCCGCACCGGAGAATCAGGATTCAATAACCGCTATAGTTCACACCGGAAATATTACCGATCAAAAAACCTATGATTGGGAAGAATTAAAAGAACAGGCACGAAATGCCATTATGAAAAGATTTGAAGAAGAAGGGTTGAGGGACTTTGAGAAACATATTAAATTTGAAATATGCTATACCCCGGCAACATGGAAATCGGAATTCAACCTTACCAGGGGAGGCACTTTTGGCAGCTTGGGCCATAATTTACTACAAATGGGGTTTTTACGACCAGGCAACCAGCACAAAAAGTACAGGAATTTGTATTTTGTGGGTGGAAGTACACAGCCCGGAAGCGGAATGCCCCTGTCATTAACTTCTGCAAAACTGGTTTCAGAGCGAATTGAGAGAACATTCAGAAATTCATAATCGGTAACATGGACCCTGAAATAAATAAAATCATCAATAGCATCGCTTTTGAAAATATTGAAAAACATCCCAACATCCTGATTGCAGCCAGGTTTTGGGACGAAAGGAGATACTTTGCAGCAAAGGTGTGTTATAGATTTATGCGTATGATTGATGATCATATCGACGACCGGAAAGCTGAGGATGATGCGATTACCTGTTTGGAAAAGCAAGAGCTGACTGAGAAAGTAAACAGCTGGATAGAATGCCTTGACAAAATACCTGATAATGATCCCATTATTAAAGAATTGACAGACACAATATCAACGTTCAATATTCCAATACAGCTCTTTCACAATTTTGCAAAGTCAATGCTTTACGATATTAATCATAATGGATTTTCCACTTTAGAAGAATTCATGGATTATGCAGAAGGGGCTTCTGTTGCTCCCGCATCAGTATTTGTACATTTATGTTGTCTTTCCGAGGAAAATAATGAATACAACTCTCCTGATTTTGATGTTGTTCAAGTGGCAAGGCCATGTGCTATCTTCAGCTATATTGTACATATTATACGTGATTTTCAGGAGGATCAACGGAATAATTTGAATTATTTCGCTGTTGATATACTTAAGAGAAATAATCTTATCCCTTCCGATTTAAAGGAAATAGCAAATGGAGGTCCTGTAACTGATTCGTTCCGTGAGGTCATAAGGGAATACTGTTATCATGCACAGAGTTACGGTGAAAAGGCGCTTCATGAATTACAGAATCTATCAACAAAATTGAGCAGCCGGTATCTTTTAAGCCTGCATATGATCTATAATCTATATAAGCAGGTATTTGACCGTATTGATATTAATAATGGCAATTTCACAAGCAAGGAGCTGAATCCAACTCCACATGAGATAAAAGATAAGGTATTAGAGGTTGCCTCAAGCTGGCAGGATGGATTGAGATGAGAAGGGGAGATCAGGTGATCATTAACAACCTCCCTGTACCCGTTTCTTCTTAGGTCGTGGTGCGATCTTAGGTAATTCCGGGGCGGGTTGACCGGAGGCGGACATATCCACAGCAGTTCCTCCACCCAGGGCCATGCCCGCGCCTTTTCGGAAATTATATTTGGCGATCTCCTCGTTGGGACTGGTTGCTTCGGGTGGTGCGGGGTTCATGATGGTCTCCACCCAGTAGTTGAGCCCTCCCTGCAATACATAGTTATTTTCATATCCCAGTTGCATAGTCAACATCCAAGCCTGGTTCGCATTGACCGTACTATTGGAATAGAAAACATTGAGCCGGATGTCCTGGTTCAGGTAGTCTTTCCACTGATCTTCAAGCAACGCAGACATGGGAATATTAATAGCGCCTGGCAGGTGGAATACCTCATATTCATCCTCTCCGCGTACATCGATCAGCAACAGTGAGGGATCTTTGTTGATAATCATATCGGCAATTTCATCGGGAGAAAAATATTGCATTCCGCTGTTCACGTGTTCCAGTAGTTCATCCGGAGTTAGTTTGTAGGGATGGGTAGTATTCTGCGGAATGGCTGCCATGATCATTCCCAGTGGGATAATAATGAGTGCTAAATAAAGTCTTGGTTTCATCCTTAAAAAATTTTATTGTTAATACTCTTCCCGGGGGAAGCAGGATTCGGCCCATTCACCAACCCAGAACATTCCTAAGGCTACTATGATAATGCCAAGGACCACAATGCCATCCTTCAACCCGAGTACCTGACTGAGGGTGGGGATCCCCATAAATTTTGCTTTATAGAATCCTTCCCACAGGGGATAACCTTCTGCAAAGATAAATACTCCCAGGAACATGCCAGCGATGAAAAACATGGCATCGATTTTACCAATGGAGGCGGCGCAGAAACTGGTACCCGGACAAAAACCACCAAGGATAAATCCTGCCCCCATGATAATTCCTCCTGCAATGGTGGAATAGAGATAAGTCGGATTGATATAGACCATGTCCAGGTCGATCCAGTTGAACAGGCTTAAGAATAGCAACCCCAGCATTGCGGTGATCGCAGCTGTAAAGAACACCTTCAACACCACGGTATCATACCCGTAGAATACTCCCACCAGTTTTCTGCTGGAAGAAAAGCCACTGCTTTCCAGGATGAAACCGAAACCCATGCCGATGAGGAAGGCAAGGAAGAAGTTGGTGTTTTGTGAAATTATATCGTTAACGATTAATGGTGCCATGGTTTAAATAATAAATAGTTAGATCCAGTTTTTTCTTACAAAATAGGCCAGTGCATAAGCTGTTCCGAATATAAAGGCCATGGAGATAAATCCACCGTAGGATAGTACAGCCATTCCGCTTAACGCAGAGCCGCTGGTGCACCCCCTTCCCAGCTGGGACCCAAATCCAAACAGGATGCCTCCCAGGATCGCAAAAATGATCCTTTTCCTGGATGTGATCTTAGGTGAGTGCTCGACTTTGAGTTTCAGCCGGTTAAAGACCGCTCCAGATAAGAATGCCCCGGCGATCACACCCAGCATCTGGAAAACCAGCCATGCCTTCATGGGACCTTCAGGATGCGAAGCGCTGTACTCCTTGTAGAAGGTAGCATTCTCAGCATGTTTCGGACTAACCGTTTCAACTGCTGCGACAATGGTGCTTTTGGCGGCCCCGCTGGCCCCCAGTCCCCTTCCGGAGATAAAATTAGCGGCAATAAGAACCAGTCCGAGCAATACCCCACCCAGGTAGGGATTGATGTACCTGGTTTTGGTTTTGGTTTTTTGTTGAGATGTATTCATCATTGGATCATTGATTAATTACTTAATAGAGCCATCTGCTTTCCTGTCCTGCAAATGAAATGAGGAACCTGAGCATCAGACTGCCGAACAGGACAAGGGTTGCAGGAATCAAAACGGGAATTTTATATTTTTTCAGTTCCAGGACTTCCAGGATGACCGGGATGATCATCCCGAGGATGACCACGAAGATCCAGAAAGAGGCGGTATACGGGCCACCCAGGAAAAGCTCAGCAGCCTTGATCTGGACCTCCGTACTTGCCAGGAATCCCATGAACATATGAATGATCAGGAACAGTTCAACCACGATGATGGTGATGTCGATCTTTGAAAAAGTGGTTCGCTCATGGTGGTTCTTTGAAAACAACATGATCACCGCAGCCCCCGCCGATAGTCCTGAGGCAAGGAAAAGCGGGCCCAGGATGGAGGTGTTCCAGAGTGGCCGTGCATTGAAAGCGGAGAAAAGGATACCGGTGTAAACACCCAGGATGACCGAGGAAATGGCCATGACCCAGGCAATGGCCAATTTATACTTCGTGAAGAACTCATTCAGGAAGATGAGTATCTTAAACTTCCAGTTCCACTTTGGAAATATTTCTTTGATGTGGATGGCCGACCAGATAAACGAAAGAGGGGTTACCAGCATCAATACCCAGGCGCCCCAGGACATTGGTGATTCAAGGCGGATGGTGGTATATAACCGCCAGAAATACAATTTGTGCTTCAAATCAAGAAACAGTGCGAACAGGCCGATGATCAGGACAAACGGAACGATATGAGGTGCCAGTCTCACAGCAGTCGGATATTCCTTTTCCTTTCCCAAGATGGTATACAATCCTGCGAAAAAAAGGATGCCGGCCGCCAGTCCTCCCAGAAATAAGTAAAGAGGGATCTGCCAGTGCCAGATATGCAGGTGAGGATCAATCAGGGGATTGGCGCGTCCGCTTACGATGATTTCTTCTCTCATGGTTATTCTAAATAAGGAAATACAATTGGGGTTCGGTGCCGGCTTCGGGGATCAGGGTTTTCCATTTTCTTTTCTTCAGTACCTCCGATACCTTGCTGTTGGGATCATCCAGGTCTCCAAAGTACATGCATTTGGTCGGACAGGCAGCCACACAGGCTGGCTCCAGTCCTTTCTTGATCCTGTGGATGCAGAAGGTGCATTTGTCCACATATCCATCAGGATGAGCATAGCGGGCATCATAGGGACATGAAGTAATGCATGCTCCACAGCCAATGCATTTGTTGGGGGTGACAAGGACAATTCCTCCCTCGGCGTAGTGACTGGCACCTGTGGGACAGCATCTAACGCAGGGAGAATTGTCACACTGGTTGCACCGCTCCGACCGGATCTCTATCTCAAGCTGGGGATAGGTGCCGTCTGTGACTTCAACCACCCAGTCCCGGCAATAGCCGATGGGTACATCGTTTTCGGTCTGACAGGAAACAACGCAATCGCTGCAGCCGACACATTTTTTAGTATCTATGGCCATTGCGTATCTCATGACTCGGCTTCGGTTTTTGCTGGTTCAAACTTGAAGGTGACAAAATTACCCCTCATTCCTGTTCCTCCCATGATAGGGTCCACATGGACTTTTGTAATCAGTTCTGAATCACTGGCCCCTTTGCCATAAGCCCTCGATAGTAGCTTATTGGTATGCCCGAAACCATGAACCATATAGACACTGTCCCACCGGATCCTCTCAGTGACCCGGGCCCTTATCGGGAAAGAGGACCTGACTCCGTCCTGGTTTTCGAGATAGACATACTGTCCGTTCTCAATTCCCCAGATACCGGCCACTTTTGGATTGATCCAGACTGTATTCTCTTCCATGATATCTTTTAGAAGGGCGTTGTTGGCGGTCCGGCCGAATGTGTGTGCCGGGGCCCGGCCGTAGTTCAAACGGTAAAAGCCTTCAGGTGGTTCTTCATGGGGTGTATAGACCGGGAGCGGATCAAATCCTTCCGCAGCCAGGGAGGTGCTGTACAATTCGATTTTCCCTGTATTGGTATAGAACTCCACATCTTCTCCTTGCTGGAAGTAGAGGTCATCATAGGAGCGTTCAAAAGTTTTAACCCCGATCCGTTTCATCTCTTCCAGTGATGTGCCCACCTGCTTGAATTGCCAGTCGAGCATCTCTTCGATGGAATTCCAGCTGAAGTAATCTTTCAGTCCAAGTCGTTTAGAAAGTTCCTTGGCCATCCAGTAGGCTGGTTTTGAGTCATACATCGGTTCTGCAGCTGGCATTCTTAGGGCAATGGCCGGTTTCCGGTGCGGACTGTCCCTGATGGTATCATACCTTTCCAGGTAGGTACACTCCGGCAATACCACATCGGCCCATCCGGTGATCGCCATGGGCATGGTATCGACCACCACCAGCAGATCCAGGTTCTGGATGGCTTCAATCACTTTCCTGGAATCGGGGATGGTCTTCAGCAGGTTGGTGCCGTTGACAATCCATCCTTTGAAGTTACATGCTTCACTTAGCTCGGGTATGGTGGCATCACAGATGCCCGAAGCCAGGGTTTCAAAAGCGAGGTTGTATTTGTCAGGATATGCATCCTTCCAGGTTCTCTGTGGAGTGGGATAGGGGGGATGCGGCCAGGAGGGGATCTCCACCGTTTCCGGATTATAAAATCCACCCCTTCGTCCCCATGAACCCAGCAGGGCATTTAATATGGCCATGGCACGGCTTCTCTGGGTATCATCTCCATACCAGGTAACGTGTCGACCAGGGTGTATGATCACCGCAGGGGCGGCATCGGCCATCTCCTTTGCAGATTTTCGGATCAGGTCTGGTGCCAGGGTAGTGATTCCATAGGCCCACTCGGGGGTCATGTTTCGCACATGTTCCTTCAGCTGGTCAAAACCATAGGTGTATTTTTCCACATATTCCCTGTCATACCTTTCCTCATAGATAATTACATGGATCCAGGCAAGCAGGAGCGCCAGGTCAGTCGCCGGTTTGATGGGAAGCCAGTATTTTGATTTACTGGCAGCAATGCTGTATCTGGGATCAACTGTGATGATGGAGGCGCCTTTGTCAATGGCGTCGGACATCTCCTGGACCTGCCCATTGTGCATGTTTTCACCAAGGTGGGAACCAATAAGCACCAGGCAATCGGTATCCCTGATGTCGGTCCTCTCGGGGCTGCCCACTCCTTCGCCAAATGTCATATGATATGCCACTTCACGGGGTCCGCGGCACTGTGCATAGGAGGGTGCAGCAATGCTGCCTGATCCGAAACCTTTTAGCAGGGTTGAAAAGTATTCACCTCCTGATCCGTGGGTAAGGAGCGCCACACACTCGGGGCCATGCACTTCGGCAATTTCTTTTAATTTTCCGGCAATGTGATCAAACGCTTCATCCCAGCTGGCTTTCCTAAACACCTGTTTCCCTCGCTCTTCGGTTCTTATCAAAGGGGTTTTTAGCCGGTCTTCATCATAATACATGCCCGGTCCTCCGGTACCACGTGGACAAAATCGGCCATTGCTGTGCTGGTCATCATCATTTCCTATAACTTTCCAGATCTTGCCCTCCTCATTTTTGTAGACCCACCCGGCACACTTCCAGAAACAGATCTCACAATATGTGGGTGTGCGGGTAGGATCAATGCGTAATTCCGAACCTTTGGGCGGGGATGTGGAAAGGTTGTTCACAATCCCGAATCCGGAAGCACCGACTGCCAATCCACCCATTCCCAATCCGGAAATCCTGATAAAATCCCTTCGACTTGTCATTATTAGGAACTATTTGTTGATGCGATGGTTAACGCAAATTAGGACCGAAATTAAGCTTTTTGATTGTTCAATAATATGCCAACTCTATCACCAGACTTATGTAAATATGTCTATAAGTCGTAAAGAGCTAATAAAGAGGGCAATGACGCTATTTAAAATAAGGCTAAATTATTTTTGAAGATGTGTTTGATAGCATTGCAACCACAATTTAGCTTCATAGATCATGTCCGTGAAAGATTGCAGTGGTTTTTTAATGAATGATTTCAGATCGGCAGATCTGTCCAGCATGACTGGAAGGGAATTAAATGAAAGGGAGATGGCGGCATATGCATTCCCAAAGCCCAGTCCCACCAGTGAATCCGTAATCCGTGGATTCCTGATTTCAACGGAGAGTGCGGAAAACGCAGAAACGATCAATACGGCACGGAGACTCATCTCAAGCCCTACAAGGAATCCGTTTCCCATTTTGAACTGATCAGCGTCGGGTGGATTCCAGAAAATGCCTGCAATGACCGTCATGATGATGAGCTGACTCCAGAAAAATGGCTTCTTCAGGCGCCCCAGGATCCTTTTATAGTAGATCAACAGGAAAAGAATATAGCCGCCGGCAGGAATGAGCGATACAGGTTTGAGTCCATACCGGTTGATCAGAAGAAGCATGGCAGGGATCATGAGAATGTGTACAAACAATAGTATAATCCTGAAGGGTTGATCAGGATCCGTTTTCTTCCAGGAGGAGGCATATGGATCTATGGGTTGAGGTGGTGCAGCTTTGTTCTTTTGCGTTCGAAGGGTATACTTTCCCAGGAAATATCCGGTAATGGCTGCGATTGTTCCAAGTAAGATATAGACGGATATGATTCCAATGATCAGGTTTTTTGAACTGGCGTCTTCCAGGTGCAGTTGCTTTTTCAGAAATTCGAAGAGATTCACGTAGATGGTGACGAGGTCGGTCCCATACAGGATAAACAGACTGGCTAGTTTGTGCACTATAGTACTGAGCAGAGCTCCTGTTCCTGCCAGCAGGTATCCGATCATATTCTTGCCAAGCAGGTATATCACCAGGTCCATGACCACAGCTTCCATCATGATCCCTGTCATGGGCCCCAGGATAACCGCACTGGGCGATAATGATTTCATGAGACCACAGATGATGCCTGCCCGCCATATGAGTCCATTGATATTCCATACCTGTAGGAAGGAGATCATCAGAATGACTGAAAATGTGGCCAGGATTGTTCCTGAAAAGGGCAAATGCAGGTTATGGAGCAGGCTTCCTACTATGATCTCAAAACTGGCCCAGAGTCCACCCGCAACAGCGGCTTTTAACCAAATGGTATTTAATTCCGTTTTCATTTCATAAGCCTGGAGGCAATCTGTTCAGGTCACTTTCCTGGTTGATGTTTAAAAAAATGTCCGGGTTATAGAAGGGCATCCGGTCATCAATCAGGATGGTCCTGCTGTTGACCAGGGGCAGGATCCTGTGTACGGCAAAAATATTTTTTTCGATCAAATCCCTGAATACACCTGCCACACTTTTCCTGTAGATACTGCAAAGGGGTTCCGGTTTATTCTTCTGCAATGCTGGCAAAACAATATCATGTGCTTCACTTTCATGGATAAGATGTTTCAGTAATCCTTCGTTTACCAGGGGCATATCATAAGAAAGGACGATATTCAGGTCATTGGAAGATCTATTCAGACAGGTATAGATACCTCCCATGGGTCCGATACCCGCCACCTCATCACAAACTGTCGGATAAGCCAATGGTGGTGTGAAATTTTTACAGGTGCTGATCAGGATCTCATCGCAAAGAGCTTCGAGGATCCTTAAGGGATACTGGTACAGAAAACGATCACCAATTTTTAATATCCCTTTCTCCCGACCCATCCTTTTGCTCATTCCTCCAGCAAGCAGGATCCCCGTTATTTTTGAGTGAGAACTGTTCATTAAAGTCCCTGAAAAATTGACGCAAGGTAAGAATGTTTATTTTAAATTAGGGAAATAGTTCTTGAACTGTTCATCATGAAAAAAACGTTTAATTTGAATTAATTTCTTATACCAACTAAAAAATTCTTTTTTATGCATACGACCAGGAGAGTCTTTATTAAGAGATCTGCTGCAGCAACAGCTGCTATTGGTATCACTTCAACATTTCCCACCATGAAGGCAGGTATACTGGGTTCCAATGAAAAACTGGTTTGCGGTGTGATCGGTGTAAAAGGAATGGGATTTGCCAACCTGAAGGCATTTCTGGATCAACCAAACACCGAATGCGGAGTCCTGTGTGATGTCGCTTGGAGGTAAATTTGCATATCCTGACGATGCCTGTGAGACTCCCGATACCCAGCAGGCTATATACGAGTTTGATGATTTCACCATGCTCTGGGATCATAGCATCGGGATCGATGGTGGATATTACGGCAGGGAACACGGTGTGGGTTTTGTTGGCAATGATGGCACACTGGTGGCCAGGACCTGTCACCTTGGGAATGTAGCCTACACGACCGGGAAAAGGTTGTACTGGAATGCGGAGAAGAGTAAATTTATCAATGATCCGGAGGCCGATAATTACCTGGTTCCGGAATACCGGAAGCCCTGGTCCCTGCCATCAGTTTAGTACCTGGTCTGGAGCAATTTGATTCGCATCAGGTATATATCAGCAGTCATATAAAGGTAATTGCCCCCGGAACCCAGGGTGCAGTTTGAAGTGGCCTGACCGGTCCTCACTGTTCCCAGGTGGTCCCCTTCGGGGTTGAAAATCCAAACCCCTCCCATCTTCAGTAAACCCGTATACCATCCAGATGGGGCGCCCCCCTCCGCCGGAGTTTGCAACATACAACTGGCTTTCATCGGGTGACAATCCTATGCCGTTGGGGGCTGACAACTGGTCTGTAAGCAATGTTATTATCCCGTCAGTGTCATACATGAATACACCTGTAAAGTCCATTTCCCTTTTTGGATCTTTATACCGAAGCTCCATCCCGTATGCGGGATCGGTAAAATAGAGAGTTCCATTTTTACTGAACACAGCATCATTTGGTGAGTTAAACCGTTTGTCTTCCCACCTGTCAACTATGGTTGCAAAATCAGCTTCGGGCTTACTCACCGGTGCAATCATCCGGGCCATCCTGCGATCTCCATGCTGACACAGAACCAGACCCCCTTGCTGATCAAGCAGGAGACCGTTGGATCCTGTTTCTCCTCCCCTTGGAATGGTATCAGTATACCCGGAAGGTTTCAGGTACAATTTCAATCCATCCTTCTCCGACCATTGAAAGATAGAATTTTCAGGAATGTCGGAAAAGATAACCATTTCCTGCTCCGGAAGCCAGAGAGGGCCTTCAGACCACTCAAATCCTTCAGCAATAATTTCTGGCAGCTCTCCCGGTTCGATGATCTTATCAAGAGCAGGATGGAACCGGTCAACTGCACCTGTCCGGGAGTATTTTATTGTGCCGGATTCTTTTTTACTGTTGCCTTTATCAGATGGGATGCTGCGGTTACATGCCATGGATAAACTAACTCCAATCACAATTACGGATAAAAAACAAAGAGAGGTCTATTTCAATCGTTTAAGATTTTATAATTACCTGAAAATAAATTAATTAAAAATCATGTTCGTTTCATAGGGATAAAGTAATTTTATCGATCCTCATATACAATGATAGAAGAACAGCCGAGACTTCCTGAGTTTGCATCGTATAACATTTCTAACCTGTCGTCCCCTTCCATATGAGTGATGCGAAAGATAAGTTCTCCATTCTTGCCTGATTTTGGATTGATTCCTTCAAGGGGATTGGTACCTATGTCATTTTGGCTTTGAAGAGCGGTAGAATCATTAATGTAAGGAATTGTAAGCATTTTACTGGCCAGTACCTGCTCCTGTCCGTCTTCTTTCAATATGAATTCAATTTCAGCCTTGCAATCAGAAGCCGACCAGAAGATCAGGTCGTACCCGAATTCTCCTTTGGTGATATTTTGGTCAAGGAATTTGGTCCACTGGCACGAGGTGTTTGTGCTGGAATACAGAAAATTTGTAATATACATCCATCCACCGTCTGGAACAGCATTTGAGGAAAGTGATTCCTCGTTAGATAAATAGTATGTAACCGGCTCGGAATTTTGAAACTCTTCAGCTTCATCCTCACAGGAGAAGGAACAGGTAATCACTATAGCCGTGATAAATGAAAGTTGTAAGATGTTGGAAAATTTCATGTTGAGATATTTAACTGGATTTCTGTTGAAAATCAAATTGTATCCATGAACAGATACTCCTTTTCAGAATTCTCTTGTCCAGGCTAGTATTGCACCCTTATTAAAGGATGGAACAATGCTTAGAGAGTTTTTTTGGTTTTTGGTTTTATCTCCCCGGATATACTGGTATGCTGCCAATCCGATTGAAACAACTGCAATACCACCGGAAACGTATGACAAAGTGTAATATGTATCGGCCTTTTTTCCTAAAATTTCATATTCATCATAGTTTGGTGCCAGGTTCTGTTGACCGATGTAATCATCAGCTTTCAACTTGAAAACAATTGAACTTACACCTGCTCCAACACCAAGAATCATCAAGCCATCCCGCTCTATTCTAAAATGATACTTTTGAGCGATCGATGTGTTGATCTGATCCATAATGATGGCTATCGAAGGATCTACGGGGACATCATTGATGGCGATGATATTCAATTGAGGTTGTGCTGTCTCTGCCAATCCGTCTATATCATTATATATTTCCCAGACGATCTGTTTGCCCACTCCTCCGCTGATCTCTTTTCCCAAATCGCCCGCAACAGTTTTTGGATAGATCGTAATATTGCTCCCGTCAATGAATGACAATTCAATTTCGTAAGATTCCAGATCAGAATAACTCACAAGATCATAAGTAACTATAATGGCTTGAATAGACTCATCAAAATAGAACTGTACGTTTTCAATGCCGGGTTGGGTTGTTTGTGAAAGAAGTGTATTCAAAGCCGAAATGAGAATAAGTATCATTAGCGGAATTTGTCTCCTTCTATTCATTTATTTAAATTGATTCTCAACAACTTACCCAAAGTTATGAAATGCCTGGGAAAACCACTATGTCCTATCACTTTAATTTGTAAATTGCCAGGAAATACATGGTTATCAATAGATTTGCGATAATAAGTGAAAGAAAAACTGATCATAATTCTACTAATATTATCGGTAGCCATCCCAGTTGGCCTGATATCTCAGCAATATGTTTCAGTTGCTACCTTTAAAGGGAAATCCGGCTTTATCAATGAAAAAGGCAACTGGCAAATTGAACCCGAGTATGACGAAGTAACAGGTTTTGTTTTTGGACTGGCAGCAGTAAGGGTGGAAGATAGTTGGGGATATATTGATCACAATGGAACCTACATTATTTCCAGTGACTTTGACAGGGCCGGCCCGTTTATGGAAAATGGATTTGCCAGGATTGAAATTGACGGAACAACGTATTATATGGATGTTAGGGGAAATAGAATCCCTGAGAGTGAAGCCATTGTATTCAATGAAGAGCTTGCCTTAATACAGTATTGTGGTAAGTATGGGTATATCGGAAGAGATTTCCAGTGGAAAATCCCCCCGGTATTTGATAAGGCATGGCCATTCAGGGATGGAAATGCAAGGGTAAAGCGGAACAACAAGTGGTACTATATCAACAGCCTTGGTTATGAAGAGTACATTCCTTCCAGGTCCCGATCGTATCAATTGAATGGTCAGCAGCAGGAGTTTATTAAACGGAAGGGAAAGGAAAAATGGGGCTTTGCTGGGTTAAATGACGTATGGGTCATACCTCCGGTTTTTGATTATGTTAAATCATTTTCAGAAGGTCTTGCTCCGGTAAGGATTGGAAATAATTGGGGCTATATAGATGATACAGGGGAACTTGTTATTGACACACATTTCGAAGATGCATTCTTATTTAAGAATGGGCTGGCTTCAGTAAAAACTAAAGGTTTATATGGGTGTATTGATACTTTTGGGAACCAGGTCATTAAATCCAGATTTGAAAACCCACTATATTTTTTCCCCTTGGAAGAATTTACTGCTGAAAATGAAATTTTTAACCGGGACGAACCTTGTGTGATTCTTATGGCTAATATCGATCTACCTGAGATACAGGTGGACCGTGACAAGGTTTATGCTCCGGAAGATAAGAGACTGGCGCTTGTGATTGGAAACAGCAACTATCAATCAGGGGATCATCTGAAGAATACGGAGAATGATGCTACAGAAATGGCCGATGCTTTAAGAAACCTGGGATTTGTGGTCAACATCTTTTTAAATACAACCCAACTTACCATGAAACAGGCCGTTGATGCATTCGGGGAGCAATTGAAGGATTATGATGTTGGGTTGTTCTTCTATGCCGGACATGGAATCCAGGCAGATGGATACAATTACCTTGTTCCGGTGGATGCAGTTATCCAAAGTGAAAGGGATGTGGAATATACGTGTGTGGAAGCTGGACGTGTTTTGAGCAGGATGGAAGATTCGGGGAACAAAACGAACATTGTTATTTTTGATGCCTGTCGGGATAATCCGTTTGAACGAAGCTGGACAAAAAATTCAAATGGACAGGGTCTGGCTTTTATGAGGGCTCCGCCAGGATCATTGATCGCTTATGCTACAGCGCCTGGAACTACTGCTTCGGATGGTTTTGGAGAAAATGGATTATATACATCTTCATTATTAAGTCATCTTGCTACGCCCGGATTTTCAATTCTGGAAATCTTTCAAAAAGTCAGGACTGATGTCCGAAAAATCTCTTCTGACCAGCAGGTGCCCTGGGAATCAACCTCCCTTGAAGGCAATTTTTATTTTATAAAATAAGTTGGATTCGAATCCACTCCACAGTTTTCTCTATTCCCTTTTTGGATCTTTATACCGAAACTCCATCCCGTATGCGGGATCGGTAAAACAGAGATCACCATTTTTACTAAACACAGCATTCACCCTTCTCAGACCATTGAAAGTGTGTATTTGAACATGCGAGATATTTTAGTTGAATAACTGATTGAATTTTTCAACCAGATCGCGGGTGGTGAGGGCCTTAATATCCGATTCATCAAGCCTTGACAGATAGTCAGACTGGCTATCATACAATGCGAACTCACTCAATGCGTTAATCAATGATAATATTTTTTCAAGGTTCTCCTCGAGACCGGTAATTTCCAGGGTAGTATAACTTAGATCATTGTATGCATATACATCTCCACCAAGCAGTTGTAACTCCTGTTTAAAATCCAGATATTTAATATTAGCCGGACTGGCATAAGCAACGATCAATGAGGTCTGGTCAACCATGGGATCGTGGTGACTGCCTTTCCCATATTTTAAGCTGATGGAAAAAACATTGTTAATTGGATTTTTCGTAACAAAGGATCTAATCCCTGTGTGAATTTCTGAGACCTTCACATCTTCCACAAAGTCAATAAATTGAGGGTCCATCTGTATGACAGGCATATTCTCAATCATGGTGGCATACTCAGATCTTTTCTCTGAACTATTACTTTCAATGGCTCCGTAAGGTGGTTTCTCCAGTTTGGGTTTTTTAGGGAACCCAATTTTTGAGTGAAACACTATGTGATTTTCGCCAAAGTATTTATTAGTTACTGCAACAATTTCCTCCCTGGTGATTTGATTAATTTTATTTGGAGTCGCAAGATGTTTTTCCCAGTCTATTCCATAAAGAAATGCATCCATGATGGCATAGGTTCGCCAGCGCATGTCCTCAAGATTGGTTTCGTAGTCGATTCTCAATTCGGTTTTTACTCCCTGCAGCAGGTTATCGCTAAAACTCCCGACCGTCAAAAGGGTCCTCACTTTAAGAAAGTTCCTCGGGAACCGGGCCTGACCGCCATCGTTCGAACTTTTCCTTGATTACCGGTTTGATGGATTCCGAATTAAAGTCGCCCGAAAGCACCAGTGCCATGTTGTTGGCTACATAATAGGTGTTGAAATACTCGGCCATTTTACTCAAGGAGGGATTCTTCAGGTGCTCCACACTCCCAAGTACGGTTTGTTGTCCATAAGGGGAGTTTTTATAAAAACTTGAAAAATAGGCTTCCAGCATTCTTGATATGGGATTATCCATATCCATGTTCTTCTCTTCGTACACTGTTTCCAGTTCGGATTGGAACAGCCGAAAAACTGGATTCATAAACCGATGGCTATACACCTCCAACCACTTCTCAATCTGATTTGAGGGGAATGAATTGTAGTAGTTGATAAACTACATGCTGGTTGAAGCATTCATTCCTGTTCCCCCCATCTCATCCATGATTTTACTGAATTCATTGGGCACGGCATAAGCCGCTGCTTTCAATGATACCCTGTTGATCTCTTTTTGAGCCCCCTCTCACAGCAACCATGCCGTGTACCATGGGCATTGTATGGGCTTCATTCAGATAAATGATCATTCCTGAATATTTCATGTGATAAAGTGGTTTGTGTTATTATATAACTCTGAAAATCAAAATTGGTTCAGCCACTCAATGGTCCGTCTGACACCCTCTTTCGCCCCCATGGGCTGATATCCCAGCTCCCGAATCGCTTTTTCAGATGAGACCATCCAGTTGTGGTTGAATTTTCGGACAAGGTTAGGGACAATCATGGGCGGCCGACCGGTTAGCTTTGATATGAGTTTCATCAGGCTGGCAGCCGTGAGCATAATCCACAGGGGTATTTTGTATAGTCGTTTTTGAATTCCGCTTGCTTCCCTGGTATATTGAAAAAGCTGGTTGTATGAAATATTTTCACCTCCCAGCACATACCTCTCCCCGGGATTGCCTTTCTCCATGGCCAGCAGGTGACCTGTAACCACATCTTCTACAAAGACATAATTGCCTGAGTTTTCACCGTTTCCCGGAATGAACCTCCACTTGCCCTCAATATACTGCTTGATCATTTTGGTCACCCCGTTCGACTCACTCAAATAGCCTGGTCCGTATACCCTGGTGGGATTAACTACAACGACCTCGGGATTGGCTTCGGTACGCCCCAGAAGCTTTTTCTCCAGCTGGAATTTGGACTCTTCATAAGTTGTGAAGAAGGTAGTGGGAGGCAGACTGTTTTCATCTACTGCCTCTTTTTCTGACGGGCCCAGAATCCCTGCTGTGGAAGTAACCACCAGCCGCCTGATGCCACATTTCTCAGCGGCCCTGATAACGTTCAATGAGCCATCCACATTGAGCTGGTATACCATGCCGGGATCCTTCGACCAGACCCCTGCGAATGCTGCGGTATGGTAAGCAAACTCACATCCTTCCATGGCGTTTAACAGGGAGGTTTCGTCCAGGATATCTCCTTTGAATAGCTTCACACCCTCTACCCTGATCAGATCAGCTTTTAAATCGGAACGATAGAGTGCATGTATGGTGATCCCCATTCCTGCAAGCCGTTTGACCAGCTGGATCCCAATAAATCCTGTTGCTCCTGAAACAAATACAGTCATTTAACGACTTTCCTTTCTGCCCAAACCCATTTCCGGGTGTGCATTCAAAGAAAACCACTCATTGGATAGTGCCATTACAGAATGAACGACCACCGCACTCCATATGTTGCCTGTGACGAGGGTAAGGTAGCATAGTATTATTCCCAGCGGGATAGCGCCGAAGGTCTCGCCGGGCCCTTTATAAAAATGGGCAAAAGCATAGAGGGTACAGTTTACGGCAATGGCCGTCCAGGGTTGCATCACCGTAAGGGAAGCATACAGCAGGAGCCCCCTGAAAAGGAATTCATAAGCGATCAGGAAAACGATCCAGCTGATTCCGCTAAGGGCCAGGATCCCGGGTGTCCACGTTTTGATCCTCATCTGTGGATAGAGTGCCAGGTTCCCGGACGTTGAAGCGCTAAAATATCCTGCCACAAGGATTGCCGGAATGAGCAGGTAGCTCCACCAGGGTGGAGGTGCCTGGAATGAAAAACCCAGACCATAATCCGTTAGAGGTTCTCTGAATTGGAGCACAATAAATCCGGCAGGAAGGATGCCCAGAAAAAGCAGACCCCAGGTTCGCTGAAGCAGCACCTGCTTGATGCGGATATCCAGACCTGGATTAATTTTCCAGAACCTGCCGGGCAGGGAATCATTCCGGGACAGGAAATAGTAGCAGGCGAATCCTGCCACACTCCAAATAACTGCAAGGATAAACCGGGTGTGCTCCGGGATCCATGCGAAATCAACCATGAAAAGGATCAGTTTGCATCCGGATTTTTTGACATGTTATTCACCATCTCCGTTACTGTGCGGAAATCGATCTTTCCCGTTCCCATCATGGGCAGGTCCTCTATGACGAAGAATTGCCTGGGCAGTGCAATGTTGGGCAATTCTTTCCCCATCTTCCGGAGGATGGCGATTTTATTGATGTCTTTTGTGACTGCGGCAACGATGGTGGCTCCCTTTATTTCATCAGGGATCTCTACAATGCAGCAGGAAACTCCTTCTGGAAGGAATTGTTCCATCATATTTTCAACCCTGACCAGGGAAACCATCTCCCCGCCGATCTTTACAAATCGCTTGAACCTGCCGGAGTGCCATAAGTATCCATCCTTGTCAAAGTAACCCATATCGCCGGTATTGTACCATCCATCCACAACACTTTCCGCTGTAAGTTCAGGTTCACCCAGGTAGCCTTTCATGATCAGGTCTCCTTTCACCAGGATCTTACCAACTTCACCTGTTTTGCATTCTGCGCCGGTCTCCAGGTGTTCAATTCTTACACTGACGCCGGGTAATACTTTCCCTGTGCTTCCGGGCCGGTTGAATTCAGGAGAATTGACCGATATCACCGGAGAGGTTTCTGTAGCACCATATCCCTCCAGAAGGGTTACCCCATGTTTTTTCATGAAGCCTTCCCGCAATGCATCCGGACACTTATCTGCACCGGCCACCATGAGACGCAACGATTTATAATCACCTGGTTCCGATTTTTGAAGATAACCCCAGAAAAAGCTGGGCGTACCAACCATAATTGTAGGTTTCTCTTCTCTGGCAATGTCACTGATGGTCTGGAATTCTGTGGGATTTGCATAGGTGACCATGGTCATTCCCTTGACAAAGGTGACCCATAAGTTGACCGTCAGTCCGAATATGTGAAAGAAGACCAGATTAGCCAGCAGGATATCAGATTCGTGTATTTGCACGTAGTCACAGAAACTCTTGATGTTGGAGGCAATGTTCCGGTGGGTCAGCTGGACTACTTTGGGATCCTTTTCACTTCCGCTGGTAAACAGAATGGCAATATTATCATCTTCCTCTCCTTTATGGATGCTGTTGAGGATCATGGAGACGGGAAGCTTTGTTTTTAATGCCGCTTTTAATTTCTCGCCAGTAGTTACGCTTTTCATGATGTCTTCGATCAGGATCATTCCGTCAATTACCGGACAGTTGATCTTTTCCAGTAAAGCCTTGGAAGTGATGATCGTTTTGAAATTGCATTTCTCCTGGGCGTATTTTGCATTTTGTTCAGCACCTGTTGAGTAGTTGATCATTACCGGGACCTTGCCACTCATCAGTGCTCCCACTGTAGCCAGTGCACATCCGGCTGAAGTGGGGATCATGATACCGATGTATCCTTCATCGTATTTCTTGAATTTCTTTGAAAGGATAAGTGCACCAATAAGGGCCCTGCCATATGTTACATTGCTTTTGGTTGTTTTGTCTTTGATGGCAAACTTCTTGGAATGCTTTTTTGCCATCTTTACGAACTGTTGATGAAGTAGCATGGTGGTTCATATTTTAGATTAAAAAGGGTAATTTAGTTTGATAAATATAAGCATTTGATTCATTCAAAAATTATGACCTCATCCGTACAATTTCTCAATGAGGAGTACCAGGATCATTTCCTGAAAAACAGAGGGCAGGTGAAAGACCAATTTAAGCTCCTTGAGAAGTACCTTGTTGAAAACAAATGTACTTTCAAGGGTGAAGTCATGCCCACCCTGCTGAAACCTAATTTTATTTCACAGAGACAATCAGCCCTCCTGAAGGATAGTGTGGAAAGAATGAGCAGGGCGCTTACAAAGTTTATAACTCTCTATTTGTCCGAGGACCGGGTGAAAAAAATCATGAATTTTTCAGAAAAGGAAAACGACCTTTTTAGTATTGATCCTGGTTATGGCAATCCGCTGGTGGTATCCCGACTGGATGCATTCATGAATGGGGAATCTTTAAAATTTCTTGAATTTAACTGTGATTCACCTGCCGGGATCGCGTATTCAGATATTCAGGATGAGGGATTCCGAGAGTTATTAGGGATGTACCCGTTCCTGGAAAAATACAATATTGAATATATCAACAGACAACATATATTGCTATCCTCGCTGCTGGATTGTTATGCTGAGTTCCGGACTACGCATCAGCAGTTGCCGGAAATACCGGTAGTTGCCATTGTGGATTGGGCCGGTGTATCCACCTATTCGGAGTTTGAGCTTCATCAGCAGTATTTCAGGGATCATGGAATTGAAACCATAATTACCACTCCCCAGGATTTTTCCATTCGGAATGGTAAAGCCCTGGCAGACGGACAGGAAGTGCATCTTATTTACAAACGGATTATTACCAGGGAGCTGGTGGCCCGTTGGGAGCAGGTGGGGGTTTTTGTGGAAGCGATTCGGGAAGGATTGGTTTGCTGCTGTAACTCATTTCGCTCCATTATCGTAGGAAATAAAAAAGTATTATCAGTGATCACCGATCAACGCTTCAACTCTATATTTACCGCGGCGGAGAAGCAATTAATCAAAGAGACCATCCCATGGACCCGCGTGCTGGCCGACTCAACGGTGAATTTCTATGGAAAAGAAGTAGAATTGAAATCATTTGTACCTGAGCACAAAGACTTGCTGGTTCTGAAACCCAGTAATAAGTATGGAGGTAAAGATGTGCATATCGGAAATGAAACTCCTCAGTCAACCTGGGAAGAGATCATGAACAAACACATAGAGGATGGAATCTGGGTAGTCCAGGAGTTTGTGGATATACCCACAGATCTGTATCCGGAGATATCCGATTCGGTCAAATTTAAATCGAAATATGTAAATATCAATCCATTTGCCCTCAATGGCAACTACAGCGGTACCATTACCAGGGTGTCTGACAGCCAGGTGATCAATGTGAGTGCCGGCGGAGGGTTGGTTCCTACTCTGACAGCAAGTCGGGTGACTACTGATCCCGACTAAGTAAGATATGTCTGCATTGAAGAAATACTCCCTGGATGAAATCGGACAGTGTCTGACGGAAGGACAATTTCCAATTTCTGGTATCACTCACTTGGGCTCCACCGAGTTTCACTTTCGCAAACCGGCCAACTACCTGGGTGTGGCTCTTCATACCGGAAGGAGGGTAAGGCAAGAATTGCTTGAAGCGCTGGATGTACCACGGGAAGATAGATTTCGGGAAGAGGACTCCTATACAGACTATTTCGTGAATGACTTTCCGCTTCAGCTGATTGCCCGTGATTCCAGGTTTGAATATGATCTGAACTGGGAGATTGAGAAATGCATCTATCCCGCTGAGGAAAAGAAATGGGGCTTTCAGATCTGGAATCGTCCCCTGAACCATGGTGAAATAGAAACGACTTACGATAAATACAAAGAATTCTATGCACTTCTTGATTTACTTATAGGGTATATCATAGAAAATCAAGATTTTGCCATGTTATTCGATATTCACTCCTACTGCTACCAGAGGAAAGCGCGAACGAATTGGTGGGAGGATATGAAACCGGAAATTAACCTTGGGACCAGGTACATCAACCGTGCATACTTTTCACCGCTTATCGATCTTTTCATGGTGGGTGTATCTGGGATCACATTGGATGGCCATACCCTCCGTGTGGCTGAAAATGATGTATTTCCCGGTGGTTACCTCACAAGGAAATATGCAAAATCCCACAATCAACAGGTACTGGTTCTTGCCATTGAGTTCAAAAAGATCTTCATGGATGAGTGGACCGGAGAGCTTTACCCCCGAAAGTTGGAGATACTCAAAGAGAACCTATTGTTAACAAAGGATAGAATTGTACGTACAAAGTTTTAGGACTCTTTTTTATATTTAGCAATGCAGCGGATATTAGCCATATTGTTTATCCTTACCGGTTCATGGCTTTATGGACAGGAACGGGGTATAGTCACAGGGACGGTGCGTGATGCGGAGAGTGGGGAGCCGATGATAGCGGTCAATATCAGTGCAGACCGGCGGTCCGGGACCATTTCTGACCTGGATGGTAATTTTTCTCTTAATCTTACCTCCGGAGTGCGGATCATCGAATTTTATTATGTGGGATATGAGGTGGTAAGAAAGGAATTGACTGTCGTTTCCGGAGAAACTTACCGGCTGGACATTCAAATGGCGGTCAGCAGCAGGATGCTGGATGAGGTGGTGGTCAGTGCCGGAAAATATGAACAGAAGCTTTCCGATGTAACCGTATCCTTCGAAGTGATCAAACCCCACCAGCTCTCTAACCAGAACATTACCTCCCTGGATATGATCCTTGAAAAAACCCCGGGTATCAGTATTTTGGATGGCCAACCCAGCATCAGGGGTGGAAGTGGATTCAGTTATGGAGTAGGCAGCAGGGTATTGATGCTGGTGGATGATCTTCCCATGATCTCCGGTGATGCCGGGGATATAAAATGGAATTACATGCCCGTGGAAAACCTGAATCAGATAGAAGTGATCAAAGGTGCCGCCTCGGTGCTGTATGGTTCATCAGCACTGAATGGTGCGATCAACCTGCGCACCCGCTTCCCGGGTAATGAACCTCGGACAGAGGTTACCATTTTTGGAGGGGCCTTCATGGATCCGAAGCGGGGGGAACTGGTATGGTGGGACCGGCAGCCTCTTTTTGCAGGGGGCTCCTTTTCACACCTCAGAAAGATCGGGAACCTGGATCTTTCGGTGGGTGGGAATTATTTCAAGGATGAAGGGTACAGGGAGTATGATTACGAACACAGGATCAGGGGCAACCTGGCATTGAGATACCGCTTCAAAAAGGTTCCCGGACTCACTGTGGGGATCTCCACAAGTGCCATGTACATTGACCAATCTGATTTTCTTCTCTGGCAGGATGCCGATTCAGGTGCCTATCGGCAGAATCCGGAAACGCGCGCTCCACTTACAGGTCACAGGTATAACCTCGATCCCTATGTGGAGTATTTCACCCCCGGTGGGAACAAGCACTCTTTTAAAACCAGGCTCTACAGTGTGGGGAACGCTAACCTGGATTTTGAAAAAAGCAGCTATACAAAACTTTGGTATGGAGAGTACAGATATCTGAAGAAGTTCGGAAACAGAACAAACTGGACCAGTGGTCTCTCATTTTCGCGCAACACGGTCCTGGCCAACCTATATGAGAATCACATGGGCTCCAATACAGCGGTCTATTCTCAATTGGATGCCCATGTATTCAACCGGCTCAAGATTTCCACCGGCGTTCGGTGGGAGCTGAACACCCTGAATGGGGACCTTTATTATTCGGTACCGGTACTACGGGCTGGATTGAATTTCCAGGCAGGGAAAGCTACTTTCTTCAGGGCATCATTCGGACAGGGTTACCGTTTTCCATCGGTGGCCGAGAAATTTGCCGATGCGGTGGTTGGGGGACTGAAGATCTTTCCCAACCCTGACCTGGAACCGGAGAGGGGATGGAGCGCCGAGATTGGTTTGAAGCAGGGATTTACCATGGGGAATTGGCTGGGATTTGCGGACGTAGCAATTTTCTGGACTGAGTATGAAAACATGATCGAGTACACTTTTGGTGCATATCCTCCCGACTCTGCGGACTTCCCCACCATTGATGATATTGGATTTAAAGCGCTCAATATTGGAACGGCCAGGATCACGGGTGCGGAGTTTTCAGTGAACGGTGCGGGACGGATAGGTCCGGTCAACCTTCAGGTCACGGGAGGGTATACATTTATGAATCCGGTCGATCCCGAAATTTTAGCAAAAGAAGGCAAGGGTGCGGACGAGGCTTACATCCTCAAATACCGGCGGCGTCACCTGGTCAAAATGGACATCGAGATGGAGGTTTGGAAGCTTTTTGCAGGAGTCAACGTGCAATACAATTCCAGGATGATCAATGTGGATGAAGTTTTTATTAGTCCCTTGATTGGGAACTTGTTACAGCCAGGTTTTCCAGATTACTGGTTGGAACACAGAACGGGATATACCCTGTTTGATTTCAGGCTGGGGTGGAACATTTCACCCCTGTTCAGGGTAAACACCATACTGAGGAATGCCTTTAATATAGAGTACCTGGGAAGACCCGGAGATATCGGCCCCCCACGCAACATTACACTTCAGTTAAAACTTACCTTTTAGAGGAACCTATTTCGATTTGATGAATTTCCCGGTATAAAACCTGGTACTGTTGATTACCCTGTAAAAGTAGGTGCCTGGCAGCAACCTGCTACCATCAAACTGGAAATAGTGTTCTCCCGGAGGGGATCCCTGCCTTTCCTCGTGCATCAATTCACCCAGGATATTGTAAACCTGCAGTTGAATACGATCATCAAACGGGGTGAAAAACCCCAGCCTGGTGACATCGGAAAATGGATTGGGAACATTGGGGAGCACCTGAAACTCATGAACCTGGTATGGGTCAATCCCCGAAGGTCCCAGGACGGTCATCACCACCGAGGTGTCATCAACAATCTGGCCGGCAGAAATGGGACCAGTTCCAACATCGATAAAGGGTGTCACATGGATAGATAAAGGATAATCTCCCGTTTCCGTAGGTGTGCCGGTGATCTGGATACAATAGGCGGTATCGGGATAGAATCGTGTTGCATTGGGAAAATAATCAATTCCTGGAGGAAGGTTCAGGACCGAATCAATCACAATGTATACCACCTCAATTACGTTTCCCAGATATACAAAGGAACCGGGTGGGATCACAGTGATCACCTCATCATAGGCGACATTTATCGTGGCATCGGGGAGTTCGCGGGGACAGATCTGACCCGGATCACCAGTATCTTTGCAATCGACGGTATCAGGTTCGCACTGTGCTGACACAAGGGTCACCGAAAACACTGAAGTTGCTATGATGGCAAAAAGGCGGGCAAATCGTTTCATGGCTCTGCATTTAGGTTTATACAAATATAGCAGCAAATGATGCCAATGTCAATTTTCTGTATTAACCCCAATTATGTAAGCAAAAATTAAGGTATTTTTCATTTATCATATACCGTCCTGATTTTCAGGAGTTAAAAATTTCATTTACTTTCGCTGTTGCTACCCAAAGAGGACGCAAGCTCTGCTGGAGAGCAACTTGCCAGCAATAGGGTTAGCCAACGGAAATATATTCCATCTTCAAGCCGCCAAAAGCGGCTTGTTGAGTTTTTTTCAGCCATAGTCAACAAAAATATTTGAGAGTTCATTGACATCTTGTTTCATGTAAGCCTCCCTGTATTCAATTGGAGACCGCAACCCTAATCGATGTAAGAGCCATTTTTCATTATAAGCTTTGATAAATATCCCTATCTCCATTTCAGCCTGTTCAAGGCTTTTGAATCTTTTTTGATGAAAGATTTGTTCGTTCAACGTTCTGTGGAATCTCTCGATGATCCCATTGCACTCTGGGCTTCTAACAAATGCTGGTGAGTAGTCTATTCCCAGGTATCTCAATTCTTTCTGATATTCTCTTGAATAGAACTGGCTTCCGTGGTCTGACCGTAAGGCTATCCCCATGCCATTGCAGACGCCCTTATCCACTGATCCGAATTCGTTCTTTATTGCTTCCCTGAGAGGTTCCATCGCTGCATAACGATCAAACTTCTTGCACAGATGGAATGACATGATCTGATCATCAAAATGGTCTATAACACCAATGAAGTGACATTTACCTTCTTGCTCAGTCCAGAATTCCTTTCCATCAGTGGCCCATAGCGTATTTGGTCGCTCAGTAATGATGCTCCCGTCATGTATCCTTCCTGAGCCGGTCTTCCTGATTGTCTCATTTAGCAAGTTTGCTTCTTGCATAAGCTTGTAAACCCTGTTTTTCCCGACTCTTATTCCTTTGCGCTTAAGCCGTGCGTGAACCTTGATATACCCTTCTGAATTGAAATACGGTGACCTCAGGTATGCTTTTATCTCGGACAATACTTCATCGTCACTTAGGTATGGCCTGGGACCAGGCTTGCTCCTTTGGCTACCTTTGCGTGGACGCTTATCGTACCATGCTGAGGAGGAAAGCTCAGCTACAGATAGGATTTGTTGCATTGGATAGGGTTTGCCGGTAGATAATGATAGCTGAGTTGCCATTGCTCTCACGTATTCCCGTTGTTCCTCCCAAACCCCTTCGTCTTTTTTTTTAGGAGTTCTATCTCCATTTGTTGTCGGCCAATGATGCGTTCCAACTCCGCTTCCCGGCTATTACTCTTGCTTCGCTTCATTAGTCCTTTACTTCCACCTTCCAGAAAGGAATCCCTCCATTGGGCAATCTCATGGACTGCAATACTATTGTTCCTGCTAAGCTCCTCGATCGACTCCCCTCGTAATAATGTTAATACTATTTCGGCCTTTTGCTTCTTGCTTATTCTACGACGTTTGCCTTGTTCTACCATTTTTGCACATGTTTCTTCCTGCATATTTAAGAAATATTTAAGAATTTCATCTGCTTACATTTAATTGGGGCTAATATACAATGTCAATTTTCATATAACACAATTAATTTAATGTCATTCTAAAATCAAATTCTATACCTTTGATCCTGTTTAAAACTAAACGCTTAAAATATAGAGTTATGAACGAATTTTTTGGACTATTTTGGATCCTCCCGCTAGCAGCACTGGTATCGCTTGTTTTCGCATGGTTCTTCTTCAAGAACATGATGAAGAATTCGGAGGGAACAGACCGGATGAAAGAGATTGCACAGTATGTACGTGATGGTGCCATGGCTTATCTAAGGCGCCAGTACAGGGTTGTCAGTTTAGTATTTGGGGTTTTGCTGATTATTTTGATATTCCTGGCCTACCTGGGTGTTCAGAATCCCTTTGTGCCGTTAGCTTTTCTTACTGGTGGGTTCTTTTCAGGTCTGTGTGGATTCCTGGGCATGAAGACTGCCACATTTGCTTCAGCAAGGACCGCCCAGGGTGCATCTGAGTCCCTGAATAAGGGCTTGCAGATTGCATTCCGCAGTGGAGCGGTAATGGGACTGATCGTTGTTGGATTCGGTTTGCTGGATATCACCGGTTGGTTCTGGATTCTGCATAAGCTGGTATTCACACCTGAAAATATGGAGACAGGTGTTTCCTGGGCTGGATTGACTTTTGTACACGCAGGAACTACTGAAAAACAGAAACTTGTTGAGATCACTGCCACCATGCTGACATTCGGGATGGGTGCATCTACCCAGGCGTTGTTTGCACGTGTGGGTGGTGGTATTTTTACCAAGGCGGCTGACGTGGGTGCTGACCTGGTTGGTAAAGTTGAAGCCGGAATTCCTGAGGACGATCCCCGCAATCCTGCTACCATTGCCGACAACGTTGGCGATAACGTCGGTGATGTGGCTGGAATGGGTGCAGACCTTTATGAATCTTATTGTGGTTCCATCCTGGCTACCGCTGCCCTTGGCGCCGCCCTTCCCGGACTCTCAGGTGCAGAACAGGGGATGGCTGTTGTGGCTCCCATGATTGTGGCCGGAATTGGAATCGTACTTTCCATTGTAGGGATTTTCATGGTACGATCCAAAGAGTCGGCTACCCAGAAAAACCTGCTCAACGCGCTGTTGTTTGGAACAGGTGGTAGTTCGGTCCTTATTCTTGGCGCGATGGCCATTATGGCTTCTGCCGGTTGGGTTTCCTGGGGTATTTTCGGCGCTGTTGTGGCCGGATTGGTTGCAGGTGTTGTGATAGGACAGGGAACAGAACTGTTTACATCTGATGAGTATAAGCACACCAGGGGTATTGCAAAACAGGCAAAACAGGGACCTGCAACCACCATCATTGATGGTATTGCCGTAGGAATGTATTCAACCTGGATACCTGTTATCACCATCGTGATTGGTATCCTCGCTGCTTATGGTTTTTCAGGAGGGTTCCAGGACTTCGCAAGGGGTGTATACGGGATTGGATTTGCAGCTGTGGGTATGCTTTCCACACTGGGGATCACCCTGGCAACGGATGCATTCGGACCCATTGCCGATAACGCAGGTGGAAACGCAGAGATGGCAAAACTTCCGCCTGAAGTACGCGAAAGAACCGATGCGTTGGATATGCTTGGGAATACCACTGCAGCTACCGGCAAAGGATTTGCCATTGGTTCTGCTGCTCTGACTGCCATGGCTTTGCTGGCTGCCTATATGGAGGAGGTGAGGCTCTGGCTTGGGAGAGTAGCTGATAAAAGCGTGGAAGGGTTCAAGCAGGTTGGTGAGACACTGTTCTATACAGACCATGCTCCCGCTGCAGCCGACGGACTCACAACAATAAAGTTGGGCAGTGCGACCATCCATGACTTTGTTGCGGCGTATGATCTTTCATTGTTCAATCCCATGGTGCTCGGAGGTATCTTCCTGGGTGCCATGATGTCATTTGTATTCTGTGCCATGACCATGAAAGCTGTAGGCCGTGCCGCTAGTGCCATGGTTGAGGAAGTGCGCAGACAGTTCCGCGAGATCCCCGGGATCATGGAAGGAACAGCCACCCCTGAATATGCCAAATGTGTGGCCATATCAACCAAGGGTGCACAGCGAGAGATGATCTTTCCGTCTTTGCTCGCTATCATCGTTCCAGTGGTTATTGGAATCATCTTTGGTGTGGCTGGAGTTGTTGGTCTCCTGGTAGGTGGACTGACCACCGGATTTACCCTGGCTGTGATGCTTAACAATTCAGGTGGCGCCTGGGACAATGCCAAAAAGTTCATTGAAAAAGGCAATTACGGAGGAAAAGGAAGTGAAACACACAAAGCGGCAGTTGTGGGTGATACCGTTGGTGATCCCTTCAAAGACACTTCAGGTCCTTCACTGAATATCCTGATCAAACTGATGACCATGGTGTCTGTTGTTATGGCAGGGCTTACTGTCACGATCGGATTTTTCGCTTAAAGCATATTGATTAACAAAAAATGGAGGTCGTCTCAAAACAAATTGAGTTTTGTAGTGCCGTTTGACAATCCCTTCAATACAGATCCTGGAGAATGAATTTCAGTGCGAGATGAATATCCTTCGGATGCTATAGTTTGATGATCTCCCCCCGGTCCTCAAAGAATTTCTTGAGCTGAAGTTCTTCCCCGTCAAATACAGCATAGGTGAAATTGCCGATCCAGTCACCCAGACAGATCACCCGGCTATGATCGCCAATGCGGATATCAAAGGGGATATGGCGGTGCCCGAATAAAAAGAATTCGATATTCGGATCTTCCTTTAGCTTTTGTCTGGCAAACTGGACCTGGTGCTCATTATCCACGCCCTTGAAAGAACCAATGGCTCCTTTTCTCATCCGGCTTTTCCTGGACCACCAGTGTGCGAAAGCGATGGATCCGTTTGGATGGAGTCGGGCATACAACCATTGCATGAGGCGGTTCTTAAAAATCTGCTGAAGCATTCTGTACACATGGTCGCCCCGGTATACTCCATCACCATGTCCGAGCAAAAAAAGGTGGTTGTTCCAGGTCATGGTCAAAGGTTTTCGATGAACCTTAAGTCCAATCTCCTGTGGCAGGTAATTGAAGATCCAGACATCGTGATTACCGGGAAACAGATGGATTTCCACTCCTTCATCACTCAACGCAGCCAGTTTACCAAGGAATCTTGTGAAGCCCCGGGGGACTACTTTTTTATATTCATACCAGTAATCGAATACATCCCCCAGCAACCATAATTCCCTGGCATCTTTACGGATTTCATCAAGCCACTGTACGAAAAATTGTTCGCGCTGACGGCTTTCCTCCACGGGATGCATGCCCAGGTGGAGGTCTGATGCGAAGTATATGCGGGTTCTTTCAGGCATAAATAAACTACAGGAGATTGTCCAGCCACGTCTCCAGGGTTCTTCCATACAGGTTCTTGGCTACAATATCACCCTCCCTGTTAATCAGGAAGCTTGAGGGCAACACGGTTACATTATACAATAGATTTGCCCGTGAGTCGGGGTAGGAAAGTTCTGAAACATTAATCCACCTGAACTCGTTGAAATCGATGGCTTCCATCCAGCGAATCTTGTTATTATCCAGCGAGATGGCATAAATCTCAAATCCGCTGTCTTGATAGCAGTTATAGGTGGATCGTAAACGCAGCAATGATTGGATACTTGCTTCATCGCCGGAAGCCCAGAAGACAACCAGGACTACCTTTCCCTTCAGCGTGGAAAGCGTGATTTCATTCCTGTCCCTGTCTGCAATGGTAAGATCCAGCAGGCCTGTATTATCAGAATCATCGGTCATATCCAACAGCGTGTTCAACTGGTTCGTCTGCCTGTACATGGCCTGCCGTCTTTCAATATCCGCACGAAGTGATTTCGTAAGGGATGAGTTGGGGTGAACAACCTCAAGAGAATCTGCCACCACTATAAAATACTGTAAATCGGTTTCATTTCTGAGGATCAGGTTCTCATCACCAAACTTCTGGTAAAGGGCATATACACTGGAAAGGGATGACATGTTTTGCACCAGGTAACTAATGGTAAAACGTTTTTGTTTGATGACCGATTGAGCGTATGCATTGCGGATGATATCCATCTGCGGGTTCCCAGTGTCCTCAATGGAGTCGGCCAGATTCAGAAGAGAATCGAGCTCGATCCTGGTCCTGTTCAGATGCTCTACCAGCAGCCTGATATTCTCAGAATCAGATGAACCTTCCACTGTGTAATCACTTCCAAATGATTCCGATTTAGTTGAAACGGATACATGGTCACCAGGAGAAAGAAGCAGGTTCAGGATATCTCCCTGCTCATTTTTGAGAATGAATAACTCCGGTTCCTCCAGCTTGGTGCTAAAAGAAAATGCACCACCTTTTTTAATTTTTACAGAATCAATCACTGTCATCCGGTTTACATCCAGCCTTTCAAAGGTGATGTGTGTACCATCACCTCCTTCAACCAGACCCTTGATTACTATATTGTTCCTGCTGCAGGCAACACTGGTAACCAGCATCATGAAGATGAATATGCGTTGTATTCTCATTTTGATCACTTACTAAATATTTCTCCAAGTTTTTCTAATAATTTGTCTCCAAGCAGATCTGTTTCGACGATCCTGCCATCAGGATCAATCAATACGTTGGAGGGTATTTTCTCTACATGGTAAAGATCGGCTACAACAGTTTCCCAGCGCCTGAGTTCACTAACGTGATCCCACGCCAGGGCATCTTCCCTGATGGCCCCGATCCACGCACCTCTTTCATCATCCAGCGAAACCTGCAGGATTTTAAAAGGATGTTCTGAATACATCTCGTATGCCTGTTTTAGAACGCTGTTTTCTTCCCTGCTCAACCGGCTCCATCCGGCCCAGAAACTCAACAATACATAGTTTCCTCTCAGATCCGAAAGTGCCATCTGCTGGCCATCAGGCCGTGAAGATACAAAATCGGGGGCGATCTCGCCCTTCTGAAGACCGGGAACATGATATTCCTCTTTCAGCGATTGATCCGCCTCCATCAACTGGGCATGCAGAAGATCAACTGCGTCGAATCCACTGTACCCTGACATTAATGCTGAATCAACAAAACGGTAAACGTGGAGGTCTGTTTCAGGATGAAATACAGGAAGTCCTTGGCCGTAAAGATTATAAAGGGCTACCAGGATGGCGAGTGAGCCCGCATTCTGATGAATAAACTCCAGAGAGTATTCGTAGAAGCCAGCCGTAATGGAGTCAAATTGACCATCCAGAACCGGCTTTAATCTTGAATAATCAGGTGAAGATACCAGCTCTCTGTTCTGCCTGGTGACTTCTCCCAGTGCATTGAGCGCGTGTTTATGTTTTGAAGAGAGTGCCCGGAGCAGTTCAGAACCTTCAGACCCGCTGACCTGGTAGGGATCCGTTTTTCCAATAGTACCGGAAAATTCAATGGATTCCCCTGGCTCCAAAAGCAATGTTACGTACCCGGTATGGCCGTGTCGGAGTACATAAAAAGCTGCCTCATCAGACACAAAGGAGATTTCAAAGGCCCCCGATTCGTCAATGGTTACCGTATCCACCGGGATAAATTCCCTGGCTCCCATCTCCTCCAGAACGACCGTCTTCCCTGATCCGCCCTCAAGCAAACCGATGATCTCAATGAAGATCCCGGCTGTGCCACCATCAGGATCAGTGGGGTTGTTCCGGAAACAACCTGTGGTAAACAGGAGTCCGGAAATTGATACGAAAGTGAGGATTCTGTACAACATTTGCAGATGTTTTTTTCCGGTGTAAAATTAATAAGAATGCAATATGTTATGATTAGTTACTAAATTTGCATCACAGAACTGAACTTCTTCTACGCAAAATTCATATTTAGTTAACGTTTAATTGAATTATTGTATATAATTTTGCGGTCCTTTTTTGTACTTTACAACCTAATTCTCCTGTAAATGAGTTACCTGAAGTTTGAAAAATCCGAGCTGGTTAATCTGGAATATGCTCTTTCAAAGGAGTTGATCAGATCAAACCGGGCAGGTTCTTATGCTTCGACCACCATAGTTGGTTGCAATACGCGGAAATATCACGGTTTGCTTGTATGCCCGCTGGAGGAGATGGATGGTGAACACCATGTGCTTTTATCAACCCTTGATGTTACAGTCATTCAGCATGAAAAGGAATTCAACCTTGGCATCCACAAGTACGAGGGAGATAATTATATTCCGAAAGGACATAAATATGTTCGGGATTTTGATGCCACAAAAGGATCAAAATTAATCTATCGTGTGGGAGGTGTGGTTTTGTCCAGGGAGATACTGCTGGTTTCAAAAGCAGAACAGGTCCTTGTTAAATACACCCTGCTTGAAGCCCATTCTGATACCATCTTACGGTTGAGGCCTTTCCTGGCATTCCGCAATTACCATGCGCTGAGTAAATCAAACCTGTATGCCAGTACCCGGTATGCCGAGGTAAGTAACGGGATCATGTCACGGCTTTATGAGGGCTACCCCGGTCTTTATATGCAATGTTCGAAAAAGGTTGATTTTGTGCCTGTCCCCGACTGGTATTTTAATATCGAATACCTGGAAGAGCAGAAACGGGGGTATGATTTTAAAGAAGACCTCTATGTACCCGGTTACTTTGAGCTGCCCATTAAGAGGGGTGAGTCAATCATATTTTCAGCCTCCACCTTTGAAGCTGTTCCTGCTGGTCTGAAACGTAAATACTCTGTTGAGTACAACCTGCGAATCCCCAAGGACAGTTTTAAGAACTGCCTGTTGAACGCTGCCCAACAGTTCATTGTCCGCAGGAAAAAGGGCACCTATATCAAAGCGGGATTTCCCTGGTTTTCTACCTGGGGAAGGGATACTTTTATGGCGCTGCCGGGACTTACATTGACAACGGGTGACACTGTAACAGCCCTGGAGGTTGTCGATTCAATGGTGGCCCGAATGAAACACGGACTTTTCCCCAACACATTGATTAAGGGTGAGCCGGCATTTAACTCTGTGGATGCACCCCTGTGGTTTATCTGGGCGCTACAGCAGTATTCAACATATAATCCGGAATTTGATGTCTGGAAAAAGTATGGTAAGGCAGTTAAATCGGTACTGGAAACATACCGGGATGGAAGATCAGGGATTATTCATATGATGGAGAATGGATTGATCCATGCCGCCGAAGAAGGAAAAGCACTTACCTGGATGGATGCAGTTATTGATGGCCAGCCGGTAACCCCTCGTTCCGGTTCGCCGGTGGAGGTGAACGCATTGTGGTTCAATGCGGTTTGTCAGGCACTGGATTGGGCCGGAGACAGGGACAGGCCTTTCATCAATTCCTGGAACCACCTTCCTGAATTAATCAAACATTCATTCATTGATTACTTCTGGAACGAAGAGATGGGTTACCTGGCAGATTATGTGAATGGACCATTCAAAGATTTTTCAGTCAGACCCAGCCAGGTAATGGCCGTGGCTGTGCATTATTCACCGCTTTCCAGCGATATGAAAAAGTCGATCCTTGATGTGGTTGAAGGTGAATTGTTAACCCCCAGGGGACTGAGAAGTCTTTCCCCGAAAAATGAAGCCTATAAAGGTATTTATGAGGGCGACCAGGAGAAACGCGACCGGGCATATCACCAGGGTACGGTCTGGCCGTGGTTGCTCGAACATTTTGCCAGAGGATACCTTGACGTGCATAAGAAATCCGGGCAGAACCGGATTAAAAGAATTTATGATGGGTTTGAAGATGGCCTGACCACCAGGGGATTAGGCAGCATATCTGAGGTTTATGACGGGAATCCTCCCCATGATCCAAAGGGAGCCATCTCCCAGGCCACCGGGGTTGCTGCAATGCTCAGAATGGGTGAGATGATAGAAGGCTTTAATTAATATTTCAATATCTCGATTGTATGAGGGTACTGATGTTTGGGTGGGAATTTCCACCACATATTTCGGGAGGACTGGGGACAGCCTGTTATGGGTTGACCCGTGGTATGTCATCCATCCCCGGCCTGGATATTTTGTTTGTGGTACCTAAAGCATATGGAGATGAGGATCAGAACAGGATTCGTTTGCTGGGTGCAGGGGATGTTTCTATTGACATCAGGAGTGTAAAGGATCAGCAATATCTGAAGGACCTCTCCTATATTGAGATTAATTCTAACCTTATACCCTACACTACGCCCGAGGAGTATGAGGAACTGGTGAATAAGGCTGAACACCAGGGCAAGCGTTTTGTGGAGACCAAACTGGGTGGTAAACTCAAATTTACAGGCAAATACGGTAAGAATCTTTACGAGGAGATTGCCAATTATGCAGTTGTAGCAGGAGAGATCGCATTGAAAGATGAATTCGACATCATCCATGCCCATGATTGGCTTACCTATCCGGCAGGCATCGCAGCAAAGAGGGCTTCCGGTAAACCCCTGGTCATCCATGTTCATGCAACAGATTTTGACAGGAGCGGGGGAAAGGTGAATCCCACTGTATTTGAGATTGAAAAGATGGGGATGCACCTGGCCGATAAAATCATTGCGGTGAGTAACCTGACCCGCAATACGGTGATTGAAAAATATGGAATCCACCCCGATAAGGTAGTTACGGTTTACAATGCAGTGGATCCCTTGCCCGATCATGAGAAGTTGAAACTGAAGCGGGGGATCAATGATAAGGTAGTCACTTTCCTGGGCAGGATCACCCTGCAAAAGGGTCCGGAATACTTTGTGCAGGCTGCACATAAAGTCTTACAGAAAATGGACAATGTGAGGTTTGTGATGGCCGGGAGCGGGGAAATGCTGGAAAAAATGATCCACTGGACAGCGTCACTGGGTATTTCCGACAGGTTCCACTACACCGGCTTTTTAAAGGGTGATGATGTATTCCGGATGTTTTCCATCAGTGATGTCTATGTGATGCCTTCGGTTTCAGAACCTTTTGGGATCTCTCCCCTGGAGGCCATGCAGTCCAACGTTCCTTCGATTATCTCTCATCAGTCTGGGGTGGCCGAAATCCTCAAGTATACATTTAAGGTAGACTTCTGGGATGTGGATGGTTTAGCCGATGCCATCTATGGTCTGTTGAATTATCCATCACTTTCGCAAATGTTCAGAAAGTATGGTGTTCAGGAAGTGAATGATATGAAGTGGGAAAATTCGGGAAAAAGAGTCCATTCCATATACAGGGAATTCATTCAGTAAAAATATAACATTTCCATATGAGAACCATTTGTTTGTATTTCCAGGTCCACCAGCCGTTCCGGTTCAGAAGATACCGTTTCTTTGACATTGGGCACGATCACTACTATTATGATGATTATTCCAATGAATCGATCCTTCATAAAGTGGCTGAGAAATGTTACCTGCCTGCCAACGCATTGATGCTTGATCTGATCGAAAAACACGGGGATCGATTCAAGATCGCTTTCTCCATCTCAGGCATTGCCATGGAACAGTTCAGGCTCTATGAACCTGAAGTACTTGAGAGCTTCCGTAAACTGGCCGACACAGGTCATGTGGAGTTTCTCTCAGAAACATACGCGCATTCCCTCAGTGCGCTGAAGGACAGGGCGGAATTCGAACGCCAGGTGAAGGCCCACAGGGAGCTGATCAAGGAACATTTCGGACAGGATCCCGGGGTGTTCAGGAATACAGAACTTATTTATTCGGATGAAATCGGTTCTATTGTAGCCGACATGGGGTATAAAGCCATGCTCACCGAAGGAGCAAAGCACGTACTGGGTTGGAAAAGCCCCAATTTCCTGTACTGCAACGCCATCAATCCCAAACTAAAACTATTGCTTAAGAATTTTAAACTCAGCGACGATATTGCTTTCAGGTTCTCTAATACGAGCTGGCCGGAATATCCGCTGACTGCGGATAAATTTGTGGACTGGCTGAATCAGACCCCGGAAAACGAGGAGGTAATCAACCTGTTCATGGATTATGAGACTTTTGGTGAGCATCAATGGGAAGAGACCGGCATTTTTGATTTTCTGAAAGCCCTGCCTGATAGTGTTTTCAGGAAATCTCCTTTCAGCTTCAGTACTCCTTCGGAGGTGGCCAAAAACCTGCAGGTGATTGCAGCGGCCAATGTACCCAATCCCATTTCATGGGCCGATGAAGAGCGTGACCTCACGGCATGGCTTGGAAATGAAATGCAACAGGAAGCCTTCGATAAGCTCTATTCTTTGGGTGAGAAAGTGTATGCCACCAATGATGAAACGATCCGGCAGGACTTTGCGTACCTGCAGGTAAGTGATCATTTTTATTATATGTCCACCAAGTTCTTTTCTGATGGAGAAGTCCACTCCTATTTCAATCCATATAACAATCCCTATGATGCATTCATTAATTATATGAATGTATTAAGCGATTTTGAGATTCGCGTTCATGCTGCAAGTAAGGTGTCCGTGGATGATGACATTGCCAGACTGAGCAAGATCATCAGCGAGAAGGATGAACAACTTGTGAAGATGGAGAAGCGTCTTGCGGCAAAAAAGAGGACTACAGGAACTGCTGCCAAAAAAGAGACTGCTAAGAAGAAACCGGTAGCAAAAATAGCCACGGCTGCTAAAAAGAGAAGCACCGGAACATCAGTGAAGACAAAAAAGTAGCATATAATTTCAGAAACATTTGAGAAGTATGAACAGGCCTGATTATTTATTCGAGGTTAGTTGGGAAGTATGTAATAAAATCGGAGGGATCCACACGGTAATCTCTACGAAAGCATTATCCGTTGTAAAGCAATTGAATGACAAGTACATTACCATTGGGCCTGATGTGTGGAGGGAGAGCCAGGAGCACCCTGAATTTGAGGAAGATAACAGTCTCTATTCAGATTGGAGGGAGGGTGCGGCAAAACAGGGGATACGGGTCAGGATCGGACGCTGGAAGATCACTGGAAGACCCATTGCCGTGGTGCTTGATTTCACAACCTTTTTCAACCAGAAAAACGAAATCTTTAAAAGCCTGTGGGAGAGCTATCACCTGGATTCCATAACAGGTCAGTGGGATTACGTAGAACCTGCCCTGTTTGGCTATGCTGCCGGAAAAGTCATTGAGAGTTTTTCCAGGTATTATGAACTGGAAGATCAGAACATCGTGGCGCAGTTCCATGAGTGGCAAACCGGAGCAGGTTTGTTGTACCTGGAGAAGCATCAGCCACGCGTTGGAACAGTATTCACTACCCATGCTACCTCGGTGGGGCGCTCCATAGCCGGGAATAACCAGGCCCTGTACAGTAACATGGAGCATCTGAATGGTAACCAGAAAGCCAGGGAGTTGAACATCATTGCAAAACACTCCCTTGAAAAGTTGGCCGGCAATAACGCGGATGCATTTACTACGGTAAGTGAATTGACTGCCAAGGAGTGTCTCCAGTTTCATGAGAGGGAGGTGGATGTGGTCCTGCCCAATGGATTCGAGGATGGTTTTGTTCCTGGGGAAAAGGTTTTTGACCATAAAAGGCAGGTTGCCAGGGAGCGGATGCTCAAGGTCGCTTCCGCAATTACAGGCGAGGCCATTCCTGAGGATGCCCTTCTTATGGCGACCAGCGGCAGGTATGAATTCAGGAACAAGGGGATTGATCTTTTTATTGATGCCCTTGGAGAGATGAACAAGATTAGAAATTGTAAAGGTACAGCCGTAGCTTTCATTCTTATTCCTGCCAATCACTACGGACCCCGTAAGGACCTGTTGGAAGTGCTTGACCAGGAGAAGGATCAGGATTTAAAAGAGAAACATCTTACCCATAACCTTCATTATGCCGAACATGACCTGATTCTCAACCGCATCCGCAGCAACGGACTGGAGAATGGTAAAGATGACCGGGTAAAGGTTGTATTTGTACCCTCATACCTGAATGGAAATGATGGTGTATTCAACCTGGCTTACTACGATGTGTTGATCGGATTGGATCTGACCATCTTCCCGTCTTACTATGAACCGTGGGGATATACGCCTTTGGAAAGCCTGGCCTTCAGTATTCCCACTGTAACCACAACCCTGACCGGATTTGGTTTATGGGTCAACAATGAGTATAAGGAAGAGGTAAAAGGAATTAAAGTTATACCCCGGGATGATTTCAACGACAGCGATGTGGTGACAGGTATCAGCAATGCGATCCTTGATTATTGCAAACTGCTGGAAGGGGCCAGAGAAAAAGAGAGAGAGGGGGCTTTCTCCATATCCAGGATCGCCCTCTGGGAAAACCTGATCAGTAATTACTGGCAGGCATATGACCGTGCACTTGAAAGTGCTTCAGGCAAGGAGTCTACCTACTATGAAAAGAAGCGTATTGAAAAGCTTCCGGAGACCGAACAGGCGCTGGTGGATATTCATCCTCACTGGAGACGTATGCTCGTTCAGCAGCATATTCCCGCACAGCTTAAACCACTGGAAGAGCTTTCCCGAAACCTGTGGTGGTCATGGACCCAGGACGCCATTGACCTGTTTGATTCCATTGACAGGGAACTCTGGAGCGAAGTGGGGGAGAATCCTGTTGAATTGCTTGAACGGCTTCCTAATGATACGTTGAAGAAACTTGAAAAGGACAGTGAATTCATGGACAGGTTGCTAAAAGTGCATGGAGCTTTTACTGCCTATATGACTGAGCCACAAAAAAAGGAGATGCCCTCCATATCCTATTTCAGTATGGAATATGGATTGCACAATACGCTGAAGACTTTCAGCGGTGGTTTGGGGCTCCTGGCCGGTGATTACCTGAAAGAGGCCAGTGACTATAACATCAATATGATCGGAGTGGGATTGCTTTACAGGTATGGGTATTTCCGCCAGGTCATATCTGCCGGTGGTGAACAGGTGGTCCTCAGTGATGCCCAGGATTTTTCAAGGTTGCCGGTTTCCCCTGTCAGGGATGACCATGGAAACTGGAAGGAGGTGCAGATCGTCCTGCCTGGAAGAACACTGCATGCCAGGATATGGAAGGTTAAGGTGGGAAGGGTTCCACTCTATTTGATGGACACCGATTACGAGGCCAACCAGGAAGGGGACCGGGGGATTACCCACAATCTGTATGGCGGAGATAACGAAATCAGGTTGAAACAGGAGATCCTGCTGGGAATTGGCGGGATCAGGGTCCTGCGCAGCATAGGTCAGGAAACCGATCTGTACCATTGCAATGAGGGACATGCTGCGTTTACCAGCCTGGAGCGGCTGAGAGAATTCATTCAGGATAAAAAAATGACATTCCCCGAGGCCGTGGAAGTGATACGGGCATCCAATTTATTTACTACACATACACCTGTACCGGCCGGACATGATTCATTTGACGAAGATCTGCTTCGTACCTATATTGCCCATTATCCAGAGCGCCTGCAGATCAGCTGGAACCAGTTTATGAACCTGGGCAGGTACCATCCAAACCAGATCCATGAGAAATTCTCCATGAGTGTACTGGCTGTAAAATTGTCCCAGGAGGTCAATGGTGTTAGCAAACTTCATGGGCAGGTCTCACGGGAAATGTTCACAGGTCTGTGGCCAGGTTATCTGGCCGAGGAGTTGCATGTGGGGTATGTGACCAACGGGGTACACCTGCCCACCTGGCTGGGACCAGATTGGAAAAAATTGTATGAAAAGTGCTTTGGAGAGGATTGCTTTTCCAGGCAGGAGGACCGGATGATGTGGGACCGGATCAAACTGGTGCCCGACCGTGAGATCTGGGACCTCAAATCGGAGGAGAGGGAAGCGCTCATCAATTACATCAAGGAACGGCTGGCTGTGGCATCCACCAGGATAATGGACAATCCAGGAAAAATGCTGGAGATTTCTACAGCTTTAAACAAAGATGCACTGACCATCGGATTTGCCCGCAGGTTTGCCACCTATAAGCGTGCACACCTGTTATTCAGGGATCTGGACCGCCTGGCAAGGATAGTCAACAATCCTGAAAAACCGGTCCAGTTTGTATTTGCAGGAAAAGCTCATCCCAGGGATATTCCCGGTCAGGACCTGATCAAAATGATCGTGGGTATTTCCAAACGCCCCGAGTTTACCGGCAAGATCGTGTTCCTGCAGAATTATGATATCCAGCTGGCTAAACAGCTTGTGCGAGGTGTGGACATATGGCTGAATACACCGACCCGGCCGCTTGAAGCATCCGGTACCAGTGGAGAGAAGGCGGTTATGAACGGGACCATGCATTTTAGTGTGCTGGATGGATGGTGGGCTGAAGGGTACCGTGAGGACTCAGGATGGGCGTTACCCATTGAGCGTTCCTTTGACGACCAGGAACTGCAGGATGAGCTGGATGCCGAACGCATTTATACCCTGCTTGAAAACGATATAACTGAAAAATTCTACCGGCGCACTAAAGATGATATCCCGGAGGACTGGGTGGGTATGATCAGGAATAATATTGCCCATGTAGCCCCGGAATTCACCATGAACAGGATGATTCGGGATTATATCGACCGGTTTTACATGAAGTTGTACAATCGAACCCTGAAGCTGAAGAAAGAGGATTACCAGATTCCCAAAGATCTTGCCCGCTGGAAGCACAGGGTCCTGACACACTGGAAAAACATCAGGGTGCTGGAATATGATATCCCCGATGTGACCAGGGAAGAGTTCATAGTTGGAGAAACATATACAGGCAGGGTTGTCCTGGACCTGGATGGTTTGTCTTCAGAGGAGATTGGGGTCGAGATGGTGCTGACCAACAGTGCCAGTGGGAATGAGCAATCAGTTTTCAGGGGTACGCTTGACTTTGATTGCACAAAGAGTGAGGGATCTGTGGCCGAATATACCTTTGTTCAGAATGTAGACGAAACTGGATTGTTCGATATTGGTTTCAGGATCTATCCCAAACATGACATGGTCCCCCACAGGATGGATTTTCCGCTTGTGCGGTGGATCTAGTGTTGAACTGCGGCACCAGAGTTATCTTACCCTGGGTATCTCCTGCCGTTGCAAAACAATGCCTGTCCTGGAAGGCAGGTAGAGTTTCAGATTATGTTTCCATCCGAAGGATCGCTCCACCATGGAACGGTGTATGATTTGAACATCGTACCTTCCGAATCCACCAAATTCAAGCTGATCGGTACAGAGAAGGGTTTTATACTTACCTGCATCCACGGCAAGTCCGTAATCGGTGTAGGATTGTGTGGGGTGGAAATTAAATACAAACAGCAACCCCTGCCGTTCGAATGCAATAACCAGATCGCCCTGGTCCGATTTAACGTGGTTGCAATGGGTGCTATAGATCCCAAACTCTCTGATTAAATGGATCATATTCCGGTCGAAGTCTGACAGAAAGTGGTACCTCAGCTCTCTGTTCTCAATCAGGCTCCACTGGCGCCGGGCATATTGATAGGACCAGTTGTTCCCCTCCCTGGGGAAGTCGATCCATTCGGGGTGACCGAACTCGTTGCTCATAAAAGTGAGGTATCCATTACCGGCCGTAACGGCGGTGATTAGCCGGATCATTTTATGCAGAGCCATTCCCCTGTCCACCAACAGACTCTGAGAATTCTTGTTCATGTGCCAGTACATCTCCTTGTCAATCAACCGGAAAATGATGGTTTTGTCTCCCACCAGGGCCTGGTCATGGGATTCGGCATATCCTACTGTTTTTTCATCGGTCCTTTTGGATGTCAGTTCATGAAAAATCTCAGGCATATTCCACTGTTCGTCTGGTCGTTCTTTGATGGTCCTGATCCAGTAATCGGGTGTTCCCATGGCCAGTCGATAATTAAATCCAACTCCTCCTTTTTCAACGGGTACAGCAAGTCCCGGATATCCGCTCATATCTTCGGCAATGGAAATGGCTCCCGGCCTGATCTCCTGCATCATCTTGTTGGCCAGTGACAGATAAGTAATGGCATCTTCGTCCTGTCCCCCGTCGAAGTAGAAATCATAACTCGTGAAATCACGTTCAAGCCCATGATCATAATAGAGCATACTGGTAACACCGTCAAACCTGAATCCGTCAAACCTGAATTCCGTGAGCCAGTAGTTCACATTTGAAAGCAGGAAATGAGTTACTTCATTTTTACCGTAATCAAAGCACAGGGAATCCCAGGCGGTATGTTCGCGCCTGTTACCCCCATGAAAGAACTGGCCCGGATCGCCGTCGAATCTACCGATCCCTTCAATCTCATTTTTAACGGCATGGGAATGGACGATATCCATGATCACTGCCAATCCATGGCCATGTGCCGCGTCAATGAGCTCTTTCAGCTCGTCAGGTGTACCGAATCTGGAACTAGGGGCAAAGAAGTTCGATACATGGTATCCAAATGAACCGTAG
Source organism: Bacteroidales bacterium (assembly GCA_023138875.1). Lineage (GTDB taxonomy): Bacteria > Bacteroidota > Bacteroidia > Bacteroidales. Next base: position 33,574 of record JAGLOO010000052.1, on the reverse strand, counting down.
TAGGGATGTTCCTGGATGGCCATGATCTGAAGGGTGTTGTACCCCCCACGCACAATGTGCGGCAGTATCTTCTCCCTGAATTCTGAATATGTTCCCACCCTGTGTTCTTCCGTAGCCATACCGATGTGGGCTTCGTATATAAGGGGCTGGAGATTAACAAGTTCCGGCAACGGGTGTTTCCATTTATAGGGTTGGTCAGGGATCCATACCTGGGCATCAAATACTTTTGTTTCAGGATCCTGTACCACCCTGTTGCACCAGGCCGGGATTCGCTCTCCCTGTCCGCCTTCCCAGCGGACCAGCAATTTATACCGGTCGCCATGGGAAATTGCACCATAAGAAAACCTGATTTCCCAGTTCCCGTGTTCAAATTTCTCAAACCTGTAATCATCGCTTACCTGCCAGTTATTGAATGTTCCGATCAGGAATATAGCGGTGGCATTGGGGGCCCACTCCCGCATCACCCATCCATCCGGGACCCTGTGAAAGCCAAAGAAGAGATGACCGCTTGCAAAAGATTGCAGGGTACCCTTTCCGGCAAGTGCTTTTTCACGGGCGATGGCGTTTCCCTGTCTTTGCTCAATGGTTGCCCGGTATGGCTCCAGCCAGGGGTCATTTTTTATCAAATCGAGATCTTTCATAGCGACTCTATAAAATTATTAAATTTGAGCACTTAATCATCATCTCTTTATGCAAGTAAGGTTAATTCACGAAAATATTTCTTTGACCCGGCCCGTAACCACCATTGGAATTTTTGATGGTGTGCACACCGGACACAGGTTCATACTGGACCAACTCAAGATGCAGGCAGGAAGGCATGGAGGGGAGTCGGTGGTGGTAACCCTGTGGCCCCATCCCAGGATCGCTCTGAACAAAGGCCTGCAGGATTTTAAGCTGCTGCATACACGTGAAGAAAAAATCAGGGAGCTGGGTCGAAGCGGAATTGATCAGCTGATCATAGTCCCATTTGATAAGGAAATTGCGTCCCTCACCGCCTGTGATTTTGTTCAGAAATATTTGGTGGACAGGCTGGGGATCGAGGTATTGCTTGTGGGTTATGATAACCGGTTTGGACATGACCATAAAGGGGATCCGGAAGGACTGGCAAAATGTGCGAAACTGAATCGGTTCAGGATCGAAAGATTGCCTGAGTTCAACTCAGAATATGGACGAGTGAGCTCAACTTCCATCAGGGAATCCATTGTTAAAGGAGATCTGGAGCAGGCGAGAAATATACTTGGATACCACTATTACCTGGCGGGCAACATCGTGGAAGGAAATCATATAGGAAGGAAGATGGGTTTTCCAACTGCCAATGTTCATCCAATGGATCCTTATAAGCTGATCCCCATGAATGGGGTATATGCCATCAGGACCGAATTAAGGGGAAAGATCCATAATGGCATGCTGAACATTGGTTTTCGTCCAACCATGGACAGTGCATCGGCAGTTAAAACCATAGAAGCGCATCTGTTTGATGTATCGGGCGACTTTTATGATGAACAGGTAGTGATCCACTTTGTGAAACGGATCAGGGATGAGATGAAGTTTAGCGGCCTGGAAGCACTGAAGCGCCAGCTTGAACGGGATAAAGCCACTATTCAACAACTCTTATGAAAAGAGTTCGGCTCATAATCCTCAGCTCAATCAGGTTTGAATTTGGGCCATATATTTCCAGAAAAGTTTACCTTTGCACTCCAAAATAATGAATATGGAAACAATGACATACACAAAAACACTCCCCTATAAGGTGGCAGATTTGAGCCAGGCCGAATTTGGAAGGAAAGAGATTGAGATCGCGGAAAAGGAGATGCCCGGCCTGATGTCTATCAGGAATAAATACACAGGAGAAAAACCTTTGCAGGGAGCACGGATCATGGGATCGTTGCACATGACCATTCAAACTGCAGTGCTTATTGAAACGCTTTCAGCACTGGGTGCAGATGTACGCTGGGCAAGTTGCAACATATTTAGTACTCAGGATCATGCAGCCGCAGCCATTGCTGAAGCCGGGATCCCGGTCTTTGCCTGGAAAGGGGAGACACTGGAGGAGTATTGGTGGTGCACCGCACAGGCATTGAGCTTTCCCGGTGGTAAAGGCCCGAACCTGATCGTTGATGACGGGGGCGATGCCACATTGTTGGTCCACAAGGGATTCGAAGCCGAGAACGACGCATCTGTGCTTGAAGTGGAGGCATCCAGCAGGGAGGAAGAGGTGGTCTACGCCACCCTTAAAGGAATTCTTCAGGAGGATCCGGGAAAATGGAACAGAATGGTTCCGGAAATCAAGGGCGTATCGGAAGAGACCACCACCGGCGTACACCGACTTTACCAGATGATGGAACAGGGTAAACTGCTCTTCCCGGCCATCAATGTGAATGATTCGGTTACGAAATCTAAATTCGATAACCTCTACGGCTGCCGCGAATCGCTGGCCGACGGAATTAAACGGGCGACTGATGTAATGGTGGCCGGCAAGGTGGTTGTTGTGGCAGGATATGGTGATGTGGGAAAAGGTTGTGCCCATTCAATGAAATCTTACGGGGCAAGGGTCCTGGTTACCGAAATTGATCCCATCTGTGCCCTGCAGGCTGCTATGGAAGGTTTTGAGGTCACCACCATGGATGAAGCTGTAAAAGAAGGAAATATTTATGTAACCTCCACTGGCAACAAGGATGTGATTACTGCTGAACACATGGCCAGTATGAAGGACCAGTCCATCGTATGCAACATCGGTCATTTCGACAATGAGATCCAGGTTGACCAGATGGAGAAGTGGACCGGGATTACTAAAATCAATATTAAGCCTCAAGTTGACAAATATCTCTATGAGGATGGACATGCCATATTCCTACTCGCCGAAGGGAGGTTGGTGAACCTGGGATGTGCTACCGGTCATCCGTCATTTGTGATGAGTAATTCATTTTCCAACCAGACCCTCGCTCAGCTGGACCTGTGGAAAAACGAGTATAAGATTGATGTGTATATACTGCCCAAATACCTGGATGAAGAGGTAGCACGCCTGCATCTTGAACAGCTGGGAGTGAAGCTGACTAGACTCACCGATGATCAGGCTGAGTATTTAGGAGTAAAAGTGGAGGGTCCGTATAAACCGGAACACTACCGCTACTAAACCTTCCGCGGATAACTCAGTTGGATATGTGTAATACATCCCCGCTGAGGGATGTTTTGTATTGTACCAGTGCATGACGGGCGGGGCCAGAATTGGGTTCACCTCCGTTCATCAATAAATAGGTAGAACCACAATCGGGACATTCAAAAACTCCAAAAAAGGTGGGATCTTCAACTACAGCTTCATCATGCTTCGGCCAGAGTGTACAGGTTCTGTCGTAGGCGTAAAACTCAAAGTCAGATTCCCGGTAGAGCACGATCCCGTTAACACCTCCCTGTATCAATTTGGAATTTCCTATTCCCAGGTCTGCAAGATCAGCATAGAGAAGCAAGTAGATATCGACCCGGACATAAGGGATCAATTGTCCACGGTTGGAATTGCAGGAAGGGGTGAGCAATCCGGGAAGAAGTAAAAACAAAACTACAGATATCAGGGTTTTAATAATACTCATTCTGATCCAAAAGTAAGAAAATCACCTATTTTTTGTATTTTTAACTCGGTAAACGCATGATTATTGCATTTTAGCATTTAAAAGATGGACTTTGACATAGGTAATTTATTGTATGTGGTGATTACCCTGGTAGTCGTCATCGTAGGGTTGATGGGGAAAAAGAAGAAACCAGCCGGGACAGGGTCTGAAACAGGTGAAGGCACTACCGGAGGATTTCTGGAAAACCTGGAAAAGGCATTCAACAGTAGGCAGGAAGACCAATTGATTGTGGGCCTGCAGGACCATGAAGAAGATCTGCCGGTTGAAGAGGTTGAAGAGAAGCCTGCACCTGTGAGCGAATCCAAAGGAATGTGGGCTGATTACAAAGGATTGCATAAGCCTTCATATGATTCGCTCGCGGACAGTATTCTTGCAGAGGGGGGGGGCATGGCCGAAGCTATGGATGATATCGACCTGGATGAAGAGGATGGGACAGATTATTTTGAAGTGGTGAAAGAATTTGATGCAGGAACGGCGGTTGTCTACTCGGCAATTATCAATCGCCTTGATTATTAATAATTTTTTGTAATTTTACATCTGGAAGAGTTCCGGTTTATGCGGAATTCTTTTTGTTTTTATAAAGTTAACAGGGAGAATTTTGTTATGGCAAAAGCTTCTTATATGACCGAGGAGGGTCTGGCCAATTTGAAAAAAGAGCTGGACCAGCTGATTTCTGTGGAAAGACACGCCATTTCACTTCAGATCTCTGATGCCAGGGACAAAGGTGATCTGTCTGAAAATGCAGAATATGATGCCGCTAAGGAAGCCCAGGGTTTGCTGGAAATGAAGATCGCCAGGCTGGAGGACATGGTGGCCAAAGCACGGATTATCGACGAATCAAAGATTGATACCTCGAGTGTTCAGATCTTCAACAAGGTGAAGATCAAGAATACCAGGAACAACCAGCAGGTTGAATATACCATTGTTTCCGAAAGTGAAACGGACATAAAGAACGGAAAGATCTCCGTAGATACTCCCATTGCAAAAGGCCTGCTGGGTAAGAAGGTGGGTGATGTGGTGGATATACAGGTTCCTTCGGGTGTCATGTCGTTCGAGATTATAGGTATTTCAATTTAAACAGGGATCCATGGCAACCATCTTTTCAAGAATCATTGAAGGAGAGATTCCCTCGTACAGGATCTACGAAGATGAGCGCTATTACGCCTTCCTGGATATTAATCCCCTTGCAAAAGGACATACCCTGGTCATTCCTAAAGTTGAAACGGATTATTTGTTTGACCTGGATGATGATATACTCGGTGGCATGATGGTGTTTGCCAGGAAAGTTGCCCTGGCCATCGATAAAACTATGGACTGTAAAAGGGTGGGGGTAGCCGTCCTGGGTCTTGAAGTTCCTCATGCCCATATTCACCTGGTTCCCATCAATGATCTGCACGATATAGAATTCAGCAAGCCCAAGTTATCTTTTACCGATGAGGAGTTCAAAGCAACAGCCGAACTCATATCCACTGCAATAGCATAGTGCTATTTGACCTTTCCGGGATTCTTGCGAACGTACTCTTCCCAGCTCTTTGTGCCGGGGTTTTTCATCGCTATTCCTTTCTGGTAGAAATGGCATACAGCCGCGGCAAGACCGTCGGTCGCGTCCAGGTTTTTCGGGATTTCACGTATATCGAACATGCGTGCCAGCATCCCGGATACCTGCTCTTTGGAAGCACTGCCAGCACCGGTAACAGCAAGTTTTATTTTTCTGGGAGCATATTCAAATACAGGTACGTCCCTTGCCAGGACAGCGGCAATGGCCACTCCCTGTGCCCGGCCCAGCTTAAGCATGGATTGTACGTTTTTGCCATAGAACGGGGCCTCGAAGGCTACCTCATCAGGCTGGTATTTTTCGATGAGAGCAAGTGTGCCTTCATAGATCTTCTTGAGTTTCATGTAGTGGTCACCGCTCTTTTTGAGGTCAATCACACCCATATCAATATAAACGGGATCTTTACCGGTACTGTGAATAACACCAAAACCCATGAGGTTGGTTCCCGGATCAATTCCAAGGATGATTTTGTCATGTGACTTTTGCATGGCTACCCATTATGTTTTGGATCAGTATTCCTGAGACCAGCAGGATAATTCCATACACCGTTGTGTGGAAAATCTTTTCATCCAGCACCAGGTTCACAATGAACAGGTTCAGGAATGGTGCTGCGTAAACCAGGTTACTGATCCGGTCTGTGGTTGGAGCATACTGCATGGCCAGCAACCACAATACAAATGTAACACCCATTTCGAAAACTCCCACGTAAATGGCCGTGTACCATCCTTCAGGTGATCCTGGCAGTACCTTGCCTTTGAGAATCCCGCCCAGTAATAAGAAAACTGAGGCGAACAAGAAATTGAGAAACAGCCTGATCACCGGATCTTTTTGATCCCTTTGATTATATATCCAGTAGAAGGCCCAGACAATGGAAGTGGAAAGGGCAAGTACAATACCCAGCCGGTTTTCAGGATCCTTTCCGCCAGCTCCACCCTGTGCTGATACAACAACAACACCGGAAAAGCTGATGAGCATGGCTCCAATGCTCTTCCAGCTTATCTTCTGGCGGAGCATGGGTATGGAAATGATAACCAGCACGATGGGCCATACCATATTCAGAGGTTGGGCCACCTGTGCGGGAAGGATGGAGTAAGCTTTAAATAGTATCAGGTAATATGCAACCGGATTCAGCAGGGCCATCATCACGGAGAATCCCACGTCTTTCCATCCCAATTCCAGGAGCAACCTGTATTTACCCTGAAGCAGCATGATCATACCCAGGACCACCATGGACGACATGGATGCACCTGTCAGTAACTGGTAACTGTCCTGGTATCTCAAACCAAGCTTAAAAGCAGTGGGTGAGGTGGCCCAGCACAGGACAGCCAGGATGGCGAAGATATAGGCTTTCCTGGGAGATTTCCGGGACATGAACGGACCAGATTAAACTAAATAAAATCGAACCCGGTATATGGGTGCAGTACTTCAGGAACCATGATGCCTTCCGGGGTCTGATTGTTTTCCAGGATAGCGGCCACAATTCTGGGAAGGGCCAGGGCGCTTCCATTAAGGGTATGGGCCAGCTGTGGCCGTTTTTCTTCGGGTTCCCGGTAACGCAGCTTTAACCTGTTGGCCTGGTACGACTCAAAGTTGGATACAGAACTAACCTCAAGCCACTTCTTCTGGGCGGCGGCATATACTTCAAAATCATAGGTCAGGGCTGATGTAAAACTCAGGTCACCTCCACACAGTTGGACTATCCGGTAAGGGAGACCCAGGTTGATCACCAGCTGTTCCACATGGTTCACCATCTCTTCCAGTGCGTTATAGGAAGCAGATGGATGCTGGATCTGCACGATCTCAACCTTATCAAACTGATGTACCCGGTTCAGCCCCCGAACATCTTTTCCGTATGAACCGGCTTCGCGCCTGAAACAGGGTGTGTATGCTGTATTTTTGATGGGCAAATCCGCCGCCTTTAATATCACATCGCGATAGATATTGGTGACAGGGATCTCTGAAGTGGGGATCAGGTAGAGGTTATCTCCGGTCACATGGTACATCTGTCCCTCTTTATCGGGAAGCTGCCCTGTTCCAAATCCGGAAGCTTCGTTGACCATCAGTGGCGGCAGGAGCTCTTCATATCCGGCACCGGTGTTCTGGTCCAGGAAGTAAGTGATCAGTGCACGCTGGAGCTTGGCTCCTTTTCCTCTGAAAACAGGGAAACCTCCCCCGGTGATCTTTACCCCCAGGTCAAAATCTATCAGGTTGTATTTTGTACCCAGTTCCCAGTGGGGGATGGCATTCTCATGCAGGTTGGGCATAATACCACCTTCGCGGATGATCCTGTTATCCGCTTCGGAGTTACCCTCCGGAACGGATGGATGGGGGAGGTTGGGCACCTGTACAAGCATTTCTTTCAATTCTTCGGTAGCTTCCTGCAATTCCCGCTCGAATGTCTCCAGCTCATTTTTTATAACTGTGGTGCGGTTCTTAACTTCATTGGCCTTATCCTTCTCACCCTTTTTGAACAGGATGCCAATCTCTTTGCTGAGCTGGTTTAGTTCAGCCTGCAATCCATTGGTCTGAACCTGTAATGACCTCCGCTCATCATCCCTTGAAATGATCCTGTCGATCAATTCCGGCTGTTTGAAATTCTTGATCTTCAATCTTTCAATAACAGTGTCCCTGTTATCACGAATAAACTGGATGGTTAACATTTTGAAAACATAAAAAAAACCTGTAACACACATTAAAGGTAGTGCATTACAGGTGAATGGGGTAAATAATATTAAAAGAAACCTATCAGTTTTCCACCGGTTCGATGGAAACATAGGATTTGTTGTCCCTTTTTTTTGTAAACTTCACCTTTCCGTCGATCATGGCGAATAACGTATGGTCTTTTCCCAAACCCACATTGCTGCCAGGATGGTGAACGGTGCCTCTTTGCCTTACGATGATATTGCCAGCTCTCACAGCCTGACCACCATAAAGCTTAACCCCCAGTCGTTTACTCTCTGATTCACGACCGTTTCTTGAACTACCGGCTCCTTTCTTATGTGCCATATCTTTTTACTTTTAACTATTGAAGTTCGACTCTTATGCTTTATCCTCTCCGGATTCCTTCTTTACAGCTGGTTTAGCCGCAGGTTTCTTTTCAGAAGGCTTTTTTGCTGTAGTAGCTTTGGCAGTTGTCTCCTTTTTCACAGCTGCAGTTTTGGCGGTAGTTTCTTTCTTGGCAGTAGCCGAAGCTTTGGGTTTAGCTGCAACTTTCGGTTTTGCAGCAACTGTACGTTTTTGTTCTTCTTCGGCTTTTGCCTCAGTTCCTTTGGTTGCGGCTTTTACCTTTTCAGAGATGCCCTCAATCTGGATCTGCGTCATGTGCTGGCGGTGTCCATTCAGTTTCTGGTATCCTTTCCGCCTCTTTTTCTTAAACACCAGCACTTTGTCTCCCTTTACGTGGGCGACAATTTTAGCGGCAACAGTGGCTCCCTTTACAACAGGGTCACCTACCGATACCTTGCTGCCGGTATCAATTAACAACACCTTGTCGAAAGAGACCTTATTTCCTTCTTCGCCTTCGAGCCTGTGAACATACAGTTTCTGATCTTTCTCAACTTTGAACTGCTGTCCTGCTATATCAACAATTGCGTACATTTTACAATGCTTTTACTTTAATGTCAGAATTTTGGGTTCGCAAAGATAGAAAAGTTTGCATGATTGTCAAAGATTTAGGTGAATTATTTTTTATAGATTAGGGACCCTCGGGAGAAAGAAAACAGGCAGCAATTTGCTGTTCGGAATATGTCGGAGTTATTTCTATATTTGTGATTAAAGAGTCCGAATAGAGGTATGGGGAAAATAAAACTAAATGTCCTTGGCATTTCATACAGCCAGACGCAATCAGGTGCATACGCACTGGTTTTATCGGAGGAGGAAGGCAAAAGGAGGATTCCAATCATCGTCGGAGGATTTGAAGCACAGGCCATAGCCATAGAACTTGAAGGATTGGCCCCTCCCCGGCCTCTTACCCATGACCTTTTTAAGAATTTCTCTGAATCCTACGGAATCAGGATCCTGGAAGTGAATATCCATAAACTTGAAGACGGGGTTTTCTTCGCCAATATACTGTGCGACAATGGGGATCAGCAGATAACCCTTGATGCACGGACTTCAGATGCAATTGCTCTTGCATTAAGATTCCAGTGTCCTATTTTTACAACCGATGAGATTATTGAAAAGGCAGGAATTGTGCTTGATTTTGAAAAAGATAGCGACCAGGAACAAACTGAAACTCCGGAGGCGCAGGAGATCACCCTCACACCCGGGAAGTCCAAGAAGAGGACCATTCATCCGGATATATCTGAAAGCAGCATGGAGGAGCTAAAATCCTTGCTTGCCGAGGCAGTTTTAAAGGAGGATTATGAGCGGGCTTCTGAGATCAGGGATGAGATAAACCGAAGGTCAAAATGATACCAGACTCATTGATTTTTGATGCTGCAGCCTCAGTCATTCAACAGGTATCTTCCGATCCTGTTCCAATGTCCAATATACTTCCGGGGACGTCCGGTTTCGACTTCAACCTGACACGCCTGCTGCGAGGCCTGCTCGGCATGCTGGTCCTGATCTTTATTGCCTGGGTCTTCAGCAGCAACAGAAAGGCCATCTCCTGGAAAATGGTGGGTACCGGATTAATCATCCAGTTGATATTTGCGGTGGGCATACTTTACGTACCCTTTATCCAGGATTTTTTTGAGATCATTGGAAAAGGATTTGTGAAAATACTGGCATTTACCAATGAGGGTGTTACTTACCTGTTAAAGAGCTACCAGACCGATAAGGTAGAACCGGCACTCCAGAATTTTGCCTTTTCCATTCTTCCGACCATTATTTTCTTTTCTGCTTTTACCAGCCTGCTTTTTTACCTGGGGATCATACAGTTTTTTGTACGGATCTTCGGGTATGTGCTTTCAAGGGCATTGGGCCTGTCAGGACCTGAAAGCCTTTCTGTGGCTGGAAATATTTTCCTGGGACAAACAGAATCACCCCTCCTGATCAAACCCTACCTGGAAAAAATGAGCCGTTCGGAGATACTGCTTGTCATGTCGGGAGGAATGGCCACCCTGGCCGGGGGTGTTCTGGCGGCATATATCGGATTCCTGGGCGGCGGGGATCCGGCGCAGCAAGTCATATTTGCGAAACACCTGCTTACCGCCTCAATCATGGCTGCCCCCGGGGTGGTGGTTATATCGAAAATCATTGTTCCCGAGACCAAAGAGATCAATAAAAAGATGGAGGTTTCCCGGAGTGATGTAGGAAAAAATGCCCTTGATGCCATTTCAAACGGAACAGGTCAGGGCCTGAGACTGGCAGTGAATGTGGGAGCCATGTTGCTTGTATTCATAGCGTTTATTGCATTCCTCAATTATCTCTTCATAAAAATCGGAGACTGGACCAGTATCAATGACAAGATTGTATCGATCACCAACGGGAAGTATGATGAACTCAGTCTGGAGTTTATCCTGGGTTACACCCTTTCGCCGCTTATGTGGTTGATCGGGGTGGCAAAGGAGGATATTACCCTGGTGGGCTCTCTGCTGGGAAAGAAACTGATCCTGACTGAATTTGTGGCATATATCGATCTTTCAGATATGAAGGCTGCAGGTGGTTTTACAGAAACTAAATCCATTGTGATGTCGGTATATATGTTGTGCGGATTCGCCAACTTTGCCTCCATCGGGATCCAGATAGGAGGAATAGGCGCACTGGCGCCCGGTCGGCGTGTATTGCTGGCTCAATTGGGAATGCGAGCCTTGCTTGCTGGTACCCTGGCTTCATTGCTATCTGCAACAATCATAGGTGTTTTACTGGGGTAGGCATGGGTCATCAGGGAAAATACGATTTCGATTTCACAGGTAAAGTGGTGCTGGTGGTAGAAGATAATGTGTTGTCTTTTAAACTCATCTCGGCTGTGCTTTCCCGGGTAAATGTTGAAATAATTCATGCCTCCGATGGACGAAAGGCCATTGAGATATGCAGCAGCAATCTCCATTTGAATCTTGTCCTGATGGATATTCAATTACCCGAGGTCAATGGCCTTGAGGCAACCAGAAAGATCAAACGAATTCGTCCCGATCTTCCTGTCATTGCCACCACCGCCAATACCTATGATGAGGATGAGGCTGCCTGCAGAGAAGCCGGTTGCGCCGCTTACATCACCAAACCGCTCCAATTCAGGAAACTTTTTGAACTGATGCAGTCCTTTTTTGACCAGCAAGATTAGTGCGGTGATGGTACTCCCCGTATCAATAACGCTCCTGTTTGTCGTTGTTTATTCCACCGTTGTTCTTCTGTTGTCGCGCGGATTAAAGCAGCTGAAAAAGGTTAGCATTGGCGAATCGGTGAAACCTGTTCCAGTCACACTGGTTATTCCGTTCAGAAATGAGAAAGTCCGGTTGCCTGTCCTGGTCCGGGACCTTTTGCAACAATCATATCCCGAAGATCAGTTCGAGGTCATTTTCATTAATGATCATTCGGAGGACGGGTCGAAAGCGTTGCTCAATTCACTGTTGCATAGAAGATCCCGTTTTTCATGCATGGACCTGCCTGCTGGTCAATCAGGTAAAAAGGAGGCCCTTTTGCACGGCAATTCACAGGTCCGAACTGAATGGATCATTCAGACCGATGCCGATTGCCGGCTGGGCCCGCACTTTATCGCGACCCATATGGCCTTTCTCGAGGAATATCCTTCCGACCTGGTGGCAGGTCTGGTGACCACCCGGAACGGATCTGGTGGTCTTCTGGAAATTTTTGAGAGGATGGACCTGCTCAGCCTGGCGGGATCTGGTGCCGGATCTTTTTATTATGGGAGACCCCTCATGTGCAACGGGGCCAACCTTCTGTATTCGAAAAAGCTTTTCTTTGAAACCCGCGACTTCGATCCCGCTGGCATGACCCCCTCAGGCGATGACATGTTCCTGATGATCGGAGCACGGAAGCTTGGGAGGAAAATGTCCTTTTCCACTGCCCGGGAAGCGATGGTGGAAACCATACCCGCCCAATCTTTGGGTTCATTGATCACTCAGCGAATACGCTGGGGCTCAAAATCTGTGCATTATGGGATCACTGACATTCAGCTATTGGCTGTGGTGGTGGCTTTCACCAATGTGCTTCTGCTCTTTTCTCCCATCTGGCTGCTCCTGGACCCTGAACTATGGCCCTGGCTCCTTTCTGCACTGGTTATAAAGATCCTGGCAGATTTCAAAATATTGTATACCATAACAGGTTGTACCGGTCAGAGAAGGATACTCAGGCTGTTCCTTCCGGTTTGGTTGATTTACTATTTTTATCTTCCGGTTGTTCTGACCGGTATGCTTTTCAGGCAGTCCGGCTGGAAGGGCAGGAGGTACTGAGGGATGCCCTTGATACAGTCCCGTTAAGTGAACTTTCTTTTCTGCATGAGCCTGTAGCTGAAAAATATCATCAGGCTTGTATATAGGATGACCATAACGATGTTAAGCCATGCAGGAAGCCCTTTGGGCAGGATATCCAGGGTAGCTTCATTGATGGATTCACTGCTGTTCATCTTTCGCTCGAAAATCTCGATCAGGTCAGGTATGGGCGTCAGGCGTGTGATGGTCCGGAAAGGCAGGTACCATTTTATTTCAAATTTTCTCAGGATAAGGAACAATACAGGATCCACAAATACCCTCAAAGCAAGGAATGTAAGCAGCGACAGGGCCGTATTCTTGATGAGCAGGGCAATGAGCAATCCTATGGACATATACGAAAATGCAGCGATCAGATACCTTCCCAGGATCCAGGTATTCTCCATGGCGATCTTAAATGTCAGCTTATAGCTGTAAATGAGTCCCAGGGCCAATGAGGTGAGTCCTACCAGGAGCGTGGCAAAAAGCGACAATACGACTACGGATAACAGTTTCTGAAGAAGCAGCTCTGTGCGACTGAGCCCGAATATTACCTGGGTCTTGAAAGTGTGGTTGCTAAACTCTTTGGTGGTAACCATAATAATGATCAGGGCCAGCATGGCATTGTATGGTTCGGTAATCCAGGAAAGAAAGAGCCATATATCGGGAAATCGAAACAGGTCGCTCAGGGAGATTACCGGGATTTCTTTATCAATGGCAGGGTAGATCAGGATACCCAGGGCAAAAAAGACAAAATAAAGCGCCAGTGTAATCCGGAAGGGATTATAATTCAGCAACTTGATTTGTTCTATTCGCAGTAATTGTTGCATGTTAATTTGCTATTCTTCTTTAACCAGTTCAAGGAACTGTGATTCAAGGCTTCGTTTACGGCTAAGCATATGGTGAATTACCAGCTGGTTTGAGAATGCAAAATTGTTAATATCAGCCGGTGAGATGCTTTCATTCAGTGTAAGTATGAGCATTCCGTTTTCAGAGTCAACCTCCTTCACCAGTTTGGAGCTGTCCAGCTTTTTCTTCAACAGTCTATTATCCCCACATGAGATCTCAATGATCTCATCTTCGGTCAGCAACTCTTTTACCGGACCACAGGCCAGCAATTCTCCATTTTTCAGTATGGCCACATGGTCGCAAATCTTCTCTACCTCATTAAGTATATGGGAAGCAAGGATCAGGGTTTTCCCCATTTTAACCTGTTCAATGACGATCTCCCTGACCTCTGCAATTCCTTCGGGATCAAGTCCGTTGGTTGGTTCATCCAATACCAGCACCTTTGGATCACCCAGCATGGCGGCAGCAATGCCCAGCCTTTGTTTCATGCCCAGGGACATGCTGGAGAACTTTGACTTTTTTCTTTCCGACAGCCTTGCGGTTTCCAGCACCCGGCCAATATCTGCATTGGATGTGCCTTTTATATCACAGATGATCCTGAGATTTTTTTCCAGGCTGAGGTAGGGATAGAAATGTGGAGATTCGATCAGTGAGCCGATGGTTTTCCTCTGTTTGGCATTAGGTTCCTCTCCAAACCACCTGAAGTATCCATTGTCCTGCCTGATGATCCCGGTGACGATTGAAAGGGTGGTGGTTTTTCCGCTTCCATTGGGACCAAGGATACCAAATGCCTGTCCTTCTGAGATCTCAAGATTCAGGTTATGGATGGCCCGTATATTTTTATAGGATTTGGATAAACCCTGGATGGATAGGATTTCCTTCATATCAGTTGGCAAGCTCGGAGAAGAATTTGATGCGAACCAGGCGAATCTCTTCTTCGCTGAAGTACTCCTCTCCAAGTTCGGACAGGGCTTCGTCTATTGACTCAGTTTCGGCTTCACGAAAATAATCATAAATCTCATCCAGTTTTTCACTATCCATTATTTCATTCAGGTAATAATCTATATTTAACTTGGTCCCGGAGCTCACAATGGCCTCAATCTCATCGATAAGATCCATGATCTCTATTTTTTTTGCATCGGCAATATCATTGAGGTTCAGCTTGCGATCGATATTCTGGATAATATAGACCTTCACACCCGATTTATTGACAACTGACTTGACCACCATGTCCTGTGGCCGGATGATCTCTTTTTCCTCTACGTAGTCCTCGATGACTTCCACAAACTCTTTTCCGTATTTTCTGGCTTTCCCGACACCCACACCCACAATATTCTGTAACTCATCCAGGTTGACAGGATACTGGATGACCATATCTTCAAGAGAAGGATCCTGGAAAATGACGAATGGGGGCAGGTTCAGCTTTTTGGCCATCCTCTTTCTCAGATCCTTCAGGATATGAAGCAACTCCTCATCCACGGTACCTGCTCCACCTCCACCCGTTGCATCACCCTCTTCAGGGGCAATGTCAAAATCGTGATCCTGTGTCAGCATAATCGAAAAAGGTTTCTTTATATAATCATGACCGGCCTGGGTCATTTTTAATAAACCATAATTTTCAATATCCTTTGTTATAAGTCTGGCTATCAGGGCCTGTCTTAGAACCGCGTTCCAGAACCTGGCATCCTTATCCTTCCCTGCATCAAAAAACTCAGAATGGTGATGTTTGTATGTCTTAACCGCACTGGTAGCGGTACCTGAAAGGATGTTTGCGATATGCTCGGATTTAAACTTTTCCTGGACCCCTAAAATAGCTTCCAGACTTAAAACCAAATGTGATTTGCCTTCAAATTTTTCTTTGGGATGTAAACAATTATCACAGTTGTTGCATCCCCCTTCCATGAATTCCCCAAAATAGTTCAGCAATAGTTTGGGCCGGCATACCGCCGATTCTGCGTAGGCTACTGTTTCAAGCAACAACTGTTTTCCGATTTCCTGCTCGGCCACCGGTTTGCCCTGCATGAATTTTTCCAGTTTCTGGATGTCTTTGTAACTGTAAAAGGCTATGCATTTTCCTTCCCCACCGTCCCGGCCGGCCCTTCCGGTTTCCTGGTAATAACCCTCAAGGCTTTTAGGTATATCATAATGGATCACAAAACGCACATCAGGCTTGTCTATCCCCATCCCAAAGGCTATGGTGGCTACAATTACATCCACCTCCTCCATGAGGAACTGGTCCTGGTTGGAGGAGCGGGTCACTGCATCCATGCCGGCGTGATAGGGCAGGGCTTTTATACCGTTGACCACGAGCATTTCAGCAAGTTGCTCTACTCTTTTTCTTGACAAGCAATAAATAATACCTGATTTTCCCTTGCTGGCGAGAATGAACTTGATGATCTCCTTGGTGGCATGCACCTTTGGTCTGATCTCATAATAGAGGTTATGTCTTCTGAAAGATGACTTGAACACACTGGCACCAATCATTTCCAGGTTTTTCTGAATGTCATGCTGAACCTTGGGTGTTGCGGTTGCAGTGAGGGCGATGAGTGGAGCGGGACCTATCCGGCTAATAATCGGCCTTATTCTGCGGTATTCAGGTCTGAAATCGTGACCCCACTCGGAAATGCAGTGGGCCTCATCGATGGCATAGAAGGATATATTTACATGCTTCAGGAATTCGATGTTCTCATTCTTTGTAAGGCTCTCAGGGGCCACGTAAAGGAGCCGTGTTCGCTGGTCGAGCACATCTTTTTTAACCTTTGCAATGGCGTTCTTTGTAAGTGAAGAATTGAGGAAGTGTGCCACACTGTCGTCCAGACTGAAACTCCTCATGGCATCCACCTGGTTTTTCATAAGCGCAATGAGAGGAGAGATTACAATAGCTGTACCCTCATTTATAAGTGCAGGAAGCTGGTAGCAAAGTGATTTACCCCCGCCGGTAGGCATGAGCACAAAAGAATCATTCCCCTTCAAAACATTGGTAATGATCTTTTCCTGGTTGCCCTTGAAACTGTCAAAGCCGAAATATTTCTTGAGGTTATCGTGTAGTATCTCACCAAAATTCTCCATTATCTCCCTCTTGAAAAGACTAAGAAAACTAAAGATAATATAATTTGAACTCTGTTTCAAGGGCATCAGTTTTTTTTTGTTACTTTGCACATCCTTTATCCAGATTGACTATGACAAAGAAGACCGAAGGGGAAATGTCTTTCCTTGAGCATCTTGAGATAATGCGCTGGCACCTGCTGCGCGCATTAGCTGCCATTGTTATACTTGCGCTGGTTGCCTTCGTTTTCAAGGAGGTGGTTTTTGATAAGATCATCCTCGCCCCTAAGGAACCACACTTCCCCACCAACAGGTGGTTGTGTCAGCTGGGAGATATGCTGGGACTGGAACGGTTATGCATAAATTCAAATCCGTTTAACCTGCAGACCGTTAAAATGGCGGAGCAGTTTTCCATGCACATCATCGTGTCAATGGTGGCCGGGATCGTCTTGGCTTTTCCTTATATTTTCTGGGAATTCTGGAGGTTCATTATTCCTGCTCTATATGATAAAGAGAAAAGGACCGCCTCCGGTGCTGTATTTTACACCTCCCTGCTTTTTCTACTGGGTGTATCCTTTGGTTATTATATCATAGCCCCCCTGTCGGTTAATTTCCTGGGGAATTACAAAGTAAGCGAGAGTGTGATCAGTGCACCTACCCTGAGGTCCTATGTACAGACCATTACTTCGGTGGTGCTTGCTGCGGGTGTTGTATTCCAGCTTCCCATCCTGGTCTATTTTCTGAGCAAGGTTGGACTTGTCACCCCGGATTTTCTAAAAAAATACAGGAAGCATTCCATCATCCTGATTGTTGCCCTTTCGGCCATTATTACTCCACCCGATGTATTCAGTCAGGTACTGGTGGCCCTGCCTCTTATAGTTTTGTATGAAATAGGTATAGGAATCAGCAGGCGAATCATACGTCAGCAGGAAGCAGAAATGGAAGCTGACAAGTAAATTATAAACTGGTGAAACTGCATACTCATCATCTTGTAAAAAAGTATAAGAACCGGAAGGTTGTGGATCAGGTTTCTGTTGATGTTGAACAGGGCGAGATTGTCGGATTGTTAGGACCCAATGGAGCAGGGAAGACCACCACCTTTTATATGATCGTAGGGCTGATAACTCCTTATGAAGGGAACATCATGCTCGATGACCGGGATATCACAAAAGAACCGGTTTACAAGCGGGCCCGGATGGGTATCGGGTACCTGGCCCAGGAGGCTTCTGTATTCCGGAAACTGAGTGTAGAGGATAACATTCGCGCAGTTCTGGAAATGTCCAGTTTTTCAAGGGATGAACAGCGCGATAGGGTAGAATCATTGCTGAGTGAATTTGGCCTTCAGAAGATCAGGAAGAGCCTTGGGATTCAGCTTTCAGGAGGTGAGCGCCGGCGAACAGAAATTGCCAGGGCCCTGGCCCTGAGTCCCCATTTCATTCTTCTGGACGAACCATTTGCCGGGGTCGATCCCATTGCCATTGAGGATATTCAGGAAATTGTATCCAGGTTGCGTGAAAAGAATATTGGTATCCTGATCACCGACCACAATGTGCATGAGACACTGGCCATTACCGACAGGGCGTACCTGATGTTTGAAGGAGCCATTCTGAAAACTGGTACTGCGACCCAGCTTGCAGAGGATGAGCAGGTACGGAAAGTATACCTGGGTCAGAACTTCGAACTTCGATAACCGTTTCGCATCTTTGTAATCCGAAAAATTGGTTTAAATTTGCGGGATATTTTGAGCGGATGTGGCGGAATTGGTAGACGCGCTAGACTTAGGATCTAGTTCCTTCGGGAGTGGGGGTTCGAGTCCCTTCATCCGCACCGAGTAGCCTCTAAACCGCTATACCATCGAATGTTAATAACGATAGTGTCGCGGTTTTTTGTAATTTTATACTTTTATTTATTATAACATGAACATTTCACAGGAGAAAATTGATAAGTTGAACGCAGTTCTCAATGTAAAGGTTGAACAGGCTGATTATGAGGAACGTGTAAATGATGTATTGAAGGATTACCGGAGGAAGGCCAGGGTGGACGGTTTCAGACCGGGTAAGGTACCCATGGGGATCATCCGTAAAATGTACTATACACCGGTACTGGTTGATGAGGTAAACAAGCTCGTTTCCGAATCACTCTTTAACTACCTGAAGGATAACGATGTGAAGATCCTGGGAGAACCCCTGCCACATCAGGATGATGAGAAAAAGTTTGATTTTGAGAAAGATACAGCATTCGAATTCTCTTTTGACCTGGGCCTGGCGCCTGAGTTGAACCTGGAGGTTACCGGTAAGGATAAGGTTCCTTTTTATAAGATCAAGATAGACAAAAAACAACTGGATGAGCATAAAGATTCATTGCTTCAGCGCCACGGGGAATTCAAAGCAGTCGAAACTGCCGGAAACGATGAACTGATCAAGGGATTACTTGTTAAGGTTGATAAGCAGGGCCTTGAGGTTGAAAACGGGATCCGGGTGGAAAATATTTCCATGTCGCTGGACATGATGAAAGATGATGACCAGAAGATCCTTTTCAGCGGATCAAAAGGGGGTGACGAGGTTGTGTTTGATGTGAAAAAGGCCTTTCCCAATGATACTGAACTTGCTTCTTTGCTGAGGATTGACAAGTCAGAGATCCCATTGCTTGAAGGTACCTTTAAATGTGTGATCGATGAGGTGATGAAGTTTGAAAAAGCTGTTGTTGGCCAGGAGCTGTTTGATATGGTATATGGAGAAGGTGAGGTCAAATCCGAAGAGGATTTCCTGAAACGCATAACGGAAGAGATAGCGCAAAATTATGAGAGAGAAAGTGAATATAGATTCATGATTGACTCCCGTGAAGCGATGATCAAAAAGGCGAAAATTGATCTGCCTGTAGAATTCCTGAAGCGCTGGATGGTTGAAGCCAATGAGAAGATTACAAAAGAGCAGGTGACTGCGGATTTTGATAAGTATGAAGACGATTTTCGCTGGCAACTGATCAAGGAGCATCTCCAGAAACAACAGGAAATCAAGGTCTCAGAGCAGGAAGCCATGGAGGCTGCCAAAGGGATCGCGTTAAACCAGTATATGCAGTATGGCATTTCCAACGTACCGGACGATTATCTTGAAAACTATGCAAAAGAGATGATGTCCAAGCCTGAAGAATCCAGGAGGATCTTTGACCAGAAAGCAGAAGAGAAGCTCATGGCGTATATTAAATCCAACGTTCGAATTGATAATAAGGAGGTCAGTTCAGAGAAGTTCCGTAAATTGTACGAGAAATAACCAAACAACAGTAGAATGAACCAGCAGGATGATTTCAGGAAATATGCAATCAAGCATATGGGTATCAGTAGTATGACGCTCGATAGTTTCACCTCAATATACAACAATTATATTTCACCTACCATCATCGAGGAGCGACAGCTGAATGTTGCCTCCATGGATGTTTTCTCAAGATTAATGATGGACCGCATCATTTTCCTGGGGGCTCCCATCGATGATTATGTGGCCAATATTATCCAGGCCCAGTTACTCTATCTGGATTCAGCAGATCCGAACAAGGATATCCAGGTATATTTTAATACACCCGGCGGAGGTGTGCATGCAGGCCTTGGTATATATGATACCATGCAGTATACTTCCTGCGATGTGGCAACCATATGCACAGGAATGGCTGCGTCCATGGGTGCGGTCTTACTGGCCGCAGGAACTCCAGGAAAACGCTCAGCCCTCAGGCACAGCAGGGTAATGATTCACCAGCCCATGGGAGGGGCACAGGGACAGGCTTCAGATATTGAGATCACAACCCGTGAGATTCTCAAAATGAAAAAAGAACTCTACACAATTATTGCAGATCATTCCGGACAACCCGTCAAACAGGTGGAGAAAGATGGAGACAGGGATTTCTGGATGACCGCCGTAGAAGCCAAGGAGTATGGAATGATTGATGAAGTACTTACCAGGACTAAAGAAAAAAAATAACGATGGACCGTTGCTCATTTTGTGGTAGAGAAAAAAAGGATACCAACCTTTTGATAGCAGGTATATCGGGGCACATCTGTGAACGTTGTATCGAACAGGCCTACAGCATTGTACAGGAAGAACTGGGGGTGCAGGGCGAGTTTGATATGGATCAGATCAAGCTGATGAAGCCTATCGAGATAAAAAGCTTTCTGGATCTGTATGTGATCGGTCAGGATGAGGCCAAGAAATACATTGCTGTAGCTGTTTATAACCACTATAAGCGGCTAATGCAGCAGGATAGCAAGGAAGAGGTGGAAATCGAAAAATCCAACATCATCCTGGTGGGTGAAACCGGAACCGGAAAAACACTTCTTGCCCGTACCATTGCACGATTGTTGCATGTACCGTTCACCATTGTGGATGCCACCGTTCTTACTGAGGCGGGTTATGTGGGAGAGGATATAGAGAGTGTGCTCACCAGGTTGCTGCAGGTTGCCGATTACAATGTGGAAGCGGCTGAAAAGGGTATCGTTTTCATCGATGAAATAGATAAAATTGCACGCAAAAGCGACAATCCGTCCATTACCAGGGATGTTTCGGGAGAAGGCGTTCAACAGGGCCTCCTGAAGCTTCTCGAAGGATCCATCATCAATGTTCCCCCGCAAGGAGGCCGGAAACATCCTGACCAGAAGATGATCCCGGTGAATACAAAAAACATCCTTTTCATATGTGGCGGGGCATTTGACGGTATAGAAAATAAAATTGCCAATCGCCTTAACACCCAGGTGGTGGGCTACAATGCAGCCAAGCATGCAGACAGGGTCGACAAGGATAACCTTTTGCAATACGTGGCGCCACAGGATCTGAAGTCATTTGGAATGATTCCGGAGATCATTGGCCGGCTGCCGGTGCTGACCTACCTGAATCCACTGGATGAGAAAACCCTCCGGAGGATCCTTACCGAACCAAGAAATGCCATCATCAAACAGTACGAAAAGCTATTTGAATTGGATGGGATCAAACTGACCTGGGACGAAAAGGTTCTTGATTATATTGTTCAGAAAGCCATTGAATTCAAGCTGGGTGCAAGGGGATTGCGTTCTATCTGTGAGGCGATCATAATGGACGCCATGTTTGAGTCGCCTTCCAAGGAAAATCCCGTAGAT
This sequence comes from Bacteroidales bacterium, assembly GCA_023138875.1. Taxonomy (GTDB): domain Bacteria; phylum Bacteroidota; class Bacteroidia; order Bacteroidales. Next base: position 12,019 of record JAGLOO010000052.1, on the reverse strand, counting down.
ATCACCATTGGGATCAAATATGCCCGGGAAAAACTGGAAAAGACCAATTTGAAGCGCCTCAAAGCAGCCTGATGAGTTCACCCAGGTCAGGGGTATATTTCAGTGTCATCCTGGCGATGATTTTCTGGGGGGCTACATTCGTAGCCTTTAAGGTTGCTAATGAATCTTTTCGGCCAATCACCATCGTTTTTTTCCGCCTTTTCGTTTCCATTTTTTTCCTGTTTGGATTTGCCATCCTTTTTAAGAGACTTGGACGGATCAGGAGACAGGATCAGAAATGGTTTTTACTCATGGCCCTATTCGAACCTTTCTTTTATTTCCTGGGGGAAGCATATGGTCTGACCATGGTGACGGCCACCATAGGTGCGGTGGTCATCTCCACCATTCCGCTAATTGTTCCCTTTGCGGCCTATTTTCTTTTCAGGGAAAGACTGACTTTGATGAATCGAATCGGGCTGGTTATCTCCTTTGGGGGAGTATTGATGGTGGTTCTGACAAAAAGCCAGGGTATCTCGGCCGATCCAAAAGGTATACTGTTGTTGTTCGTGGCGGTCATTTCAGCTGTGGGATATACCATGGTAGTTAAAAAACTGACCGAAGACTATAATCCCATTACCATCACTGCCTACCAGAGTTTTTACGGATTTCTCATGTTTATTCCACTTTTCCTGGCCATGGAATTACCGGTCCCGGAGTTCCGGCATGTATCAACCTCCAGCCTGCTGGCTGTTGGCTACCTGGGTGTGGTTGGTTCGGGGATCTGTTTTATCCTGTTTACCATTGGCATCAGGGAACTGGGAGCGGCGAAGGCAAATATATTTGTCAACCTTGTCCCGGTGGTTGCAGCCATTCTTTCCTTCCTACTGTTGAAGGAACCCATGCCCGTTCTAAAAATACTGGGTATTTTAGTAGCAATTGCAGGTTTATTAATGTCACAGGTAAGTGGCATAAGAGTGAAGAAATCCGCAAGGAAAGACGCATTCCGGCATCCAACTTATTCTTGAGCATATGGCTAAATGCGTATTTATTGTTCAGGGGGAAGGCAGGGGCCATATGTCGCAATCAATGGCCCTGAGGGAATACCTTGAAGATGCCGGACACACTGTTGAAAGTGTGTTTGTGGGTTGCAATTTCCCAAAGCCCCTTCCCGAATACTACAGGGAGTCCTTTAACGGGAACCTGAATTGCTTCCATAGCCCTTATTTTCTGCGCACTCCCAATAGGAAGGGAATCTATGTGGGGCGGACCCTCCTGTTCAATCTGGCCCGGTCCATGATCTATTTGCTCGAGGTTAACCGGATCAAAAAGGAGATCAATGCCATTGAACCGGACGTGGTTTTTAATTTTTATGATGTGGTTGGGGCTCTGGCCCTGAAGAACATTGATCCAAAGATTCAAAGGATAGGGATCGGACACCATTTTTTTCTGCATCTTGACGGATATCAATGCAATAAAGGATCAATATGGCATAAATGGTTCCTGAAAATTCATACCTCCATGATTATGAGGTCGTGTGACAGGGTGCTTGCGCTCTCTTTCAGGGAGATAGAAGGAGATTCAACCATTGAAGTGGTTCCACCGCTGATCCGGAAAAAGTTCAGGAGTATCGAATATCACCCTGGTGAAAGGTACCTGGTATACCTTTTGAATGAGGGTTATCTCTATGACCTGATTACACTCTCACGGAACGATCCGGATTTTATTGCGGATGTGTTTACAGATCTTTTTCCTGAAATTGATTTACCTTCAGGAATCCGCTTGCATTCTTTAAGTGGAGAGAAATTCCAGGAGAAGATGGCCAGCTGCAGAGGCATGATCACCACATCTGGATTTGATACGGTGGCAGAAGCTGCCTACCTGGGCATTCCCCTGGTTGTGGTGCCGGTTCAACATCATTTTGAACAGCGTTGCAACAGCCATGACGTGGAGCGAAGCGGTATTGGTATAACTACCACTGAACTTGTACCAGGGATTCTGCATCAAATGCAGGCCTTTGACAACAAAGAATACAGGAAGTGGGTGGAAAGGGCCGGAGAACTGATCATTAAAATCATGGAGGAATAATATCCATGACTATTCAGGCGTTTAATAAGGTAATGAGAAGAGGTGTGGCGATCATCGGGATCATTTTGCTGTGGCCGGTCATATTGATGGCACAGAAGGGTGGGGAATACACATACAGTTTTCTCGGCCTCACCAATTCTGCAAGGGTGGCGGCACTGGGCGGCGAAGTGGTTTCCATCCTGGATGATGATATGAACCTAGTATTTCACAATCCTTCCCTCCTGAGCAGCGGAATGCATAACCATCTGAATTTGAATTATGTGAACTATTTTGCCGGGGTTAATTTTGGCTATGCATCATATGGATACACCCTTGAAGGAATAGGAAACTTTGCGGCAGGGATGCATTACGTGGATTACGGGACCTTTGACAGGACCGATGAACTGGGCCAGTCTATGGGCACATTCAGGGCCTCTGAATATGCCCTGAACCTTGTTTATTCCAGGTCCATCATCGATACATTTCTCACAGCCGGTGTTAACCTGAAACCCATTTTTTCGTCTTTTGAACAATACTCTTCCCTGGGGATTGCCCTGGATGCAGGGATTACCTATCACAATCCGAAAACATTGACCACCATTGGACTGGTCGCAAAAAACCTGGGAACCCAGATCATCTCTTATACCGGGACAAGGGAAAAATTGCCCTTTGAAATCCAGGCAGGGATCACCCAGGGCCTGGCACATGCACCCTTTCGTTTCAGCGTTACTTTCCAGCATCTGGAGCGGTGGGACCTGACCTATGAAAAAATGGATTCCGGTGACTTTAATTCATTGAATGATGACGTTAAGACGAGCGGATTTGATCTATTTGGTGATAAACTCATGAGGCACATGGTATTCGGGGTTGAATTCCTGATGGGGCAGAATTTTCATTTCGACCTGGGATATAATTACAAAAGAAGGCAGGAAATGAAGGTAAATGCCAGACCGGGAATGGTTGGGTTTTCATGGGGTTTCGGATTTAGAATATCCAAATTCCATTTTGCTTTTGGGCGTGCTTCCTATCATCTGGTGGGTGGTACCAATCATTTTTCACTCACCACCAACCTTTCAGAGTTTTACAGAAAGCAGCAATAGTAATCATGAAGCATCAGAAGATCATTGTAGCACTTGATGGGAACTCCTCCTGCGGAAAGAGTACGTATGCGAAAAGGATTGCCACGGAACTGGGATATTCTTATATCGATACAGGGGCCATGTACAGGGCAGTGACCCTGGCATGCCTTGAATCGGGATTGTTTGAAACAACAGGGTCACCCCCGGTGCAGCTGGTGGAGGATTTGCTGGATGGTATAGAGATCAGCCTTCAATTTAATCCTGAGCGGCAAAGGACCGAAATTTATTTAAACGGGCGCATGGTTGAAGATCAGATCCGGGGAATGGAGGTATCGGGTCATGTAAGCTATATCGCTGCCATTTCTGCAGTGCGCAGAAAGATGGTGGAATACCAGCGGAGGCTTGGAGAAGGGAAAGCAGTGGTCATGGATGGTCGTGATATCGGTACGGTGGTATTCCCCGATGCGGAACTAAAGATATTTCTTACCGCATCGCTTGAAGTACGGGCAATGAGGCGCTATAAGGAGTTCATTGAAAAGGGTATGCCAGCGGACATGGAGGAGGTTAAACAGAACCTGGAAAAGCGGGACCATATTGATTCAAGCAGGGAAGACAGTCCCCTGAAACAGGCAGAAGATGCCATTGTTCTGGATAACAGTCACATAACGGTTGATCAGCAGATGGAATGGTTCCAGGATGTGTATAACAGGATAACAGCACGGTTCGATGGTGGTCATTGAAATAGATCCGGAAGCCGGTTTTTGTTTTGGAGTGGAGCAGGTCATTAAGACCGCCGAGACCTGTCTTGAAGGCGGCCAGGAACTTTACGGACTGGGAGAGATGGTCCATAACAGCGAAGAGGTTCAAAGGTTGCATGCCCTGGGATTGAAAACAATAGATCATCATGACCTTGTCTCCTTAAAGCCGGAACGTATCCTGCTCAGGGCACATGGGGAACCTCCTTCCACTTACAAACTGGCCGAAACTCACCGGATTGAGGTAATTGATGGTACTTGTCCCATCGTCTCCCGGCTGCAGAAAAAAGTAAAGGAGGCTTATGATTCCATGGACCATGACATCGAACAACTGGTTATTTTCGGTAAGGCCGACCACCCGGAAACCATCGGTTTGCTGGGACAGGTGGGCGGGGATGCAGTGGTTGTAAGCTCATACAAAGACATTACAAAGGTGGATCCTTCAAAAAAGGTGTACCTCTTCTCTCAGACCACCATGGACCCCGATCGGTTCGAGGAAGTAGAGCGTGCTTTAAAAGACCATCTGGAAGGATCTGCTGAAAGCTCTTTTCGTTCTGACTGCACCATCTGTAGCCAGATGAAAAAGAGAAAACCGGGCCTGGCATCTTTTGTCGTGAAATATGACCTTATTCTCTTTGTGAGCGGGAAGAACTCGTCCAACGGGAAGATGCTGTATGAGTTCTGCAAATCCATCAATCCACAAACATACTGGATCTCCAGGGGCAGTGAAGTTGATCCTGAATGGCTATCATGTGTTGGTACCATTGGAATAAGCGGGGCTACATCCACTTCTATCAGCCAGCTTGAATCTGTATCGAAGCATGTCAAAAAGTTAACGGCTACTTAATACATTTTTCGTTAAGTTTGGGGCATCAAATACTGATTGAAATGGGGAAAATCAAAAGGGTAGGTGTACTTACTTCCGGAGGGGACGCACCGGGAATGAATGCGGCCATCAGAGGTGTAACACGTACTGCCATATATTACGGACTAGAGGTTATCGGTATCCGGCATGGTTACCATGGCATGATTCACGATCATTTTGTGAGCCTTAAGGCGCACAGTGTAAGCGATATCCTGGCCAGGGGCGGGACCATCCTGAAGACTGCCAGGAGCAAGGAATTCATGGAACCCGAAGGACGCAAGCAGGCGTATGAAAACCTCAAAAAAGCCGGAGTTGACGCTGTGGTTGTGATCGGAGGTGACGGTTCACTGACCGGTGCAAGGGTATTCTGTGATGAGTATTACGATATTCCTTTCATTGGGATTCCGGGTACCATCGACAATGATATTTATGGAACTGAGTATACCATTGGATACGACACAGCGCTCAATACAGTCGTGGAGGCGGTGGATAAGATCAGGGATACTGCCGGAAGTCATAACAGGCTCTTTTTTATAGAGGTCATGGGCAGGGATGCAGGATTTATTGCATTGAAAAGCGGGATTGCCTGTGGGGCGGAAGCCATCCTGATCCCCGAGGTTCACGGACAAGTTGATAACCTGAAGGATTACCTGGAAAAGGGATTTAAACGAAAGAAATCCAGCAATATTATCATTGTTGCGGAAGGAGATGAGGAGGGTGGTGCATTTGCCATAGCTGACAGGGTGAAAGATGATTTCCATGACTATGATGTGAGGGTTTCCGTATTGGGACATATCCAGCGCGGCGGTACACCCTCGGCATACGACCGGGTGAGTGCCAGCAAACTGGGGTATGCGGCCATTGAGGCGCTGATGGATGACCAGAAGAGTGTCATGGTTGGGTTTCATAATTCCGAACTGGATTATATACCTTTCAGAAAAGTGATCAAACTGAAGAAGAAAGTTGATCCGGAAGAGTTGCAGATGGTGGAGATCCTCTCCATATAAACCTCACTTTTTTTCTCCTCGCTTTTTTCGTAAATTACCGTTGATGTCAGGTCCGGATCTGTATGCACAGGTGATACTGCCCCTGGCAGTGGAGGGTACATATACCTACAGTGTGCCCGATGAACTTGCGGATAAAATATCCCCTGGCAGCCGTGTGCTTGTTTCATTTGGCAAAAAGCGGATCTACATTGCCATCATTCACTCACTAAATACCACACCGCCCGATGGTTTTACTCCTAAATCCATTATAGATGTGATGGATGAAAAGCCCCTGGTCACTCAACAACAACTTCAGCTGTGGGAGTGGATGTCATCCTATTATATGTGCACATTGGGAGAGGTGATGCGGGCAACCCTGCCGTCAGGCCTGAGACCTGAGAGCGAATCAAGGGTGAGGATCAGTGCTGGCTATAATGGTGTGGGTCCCAGGATCGTTACTTATGTGCGGCTATCAAACAAGTATACCTCTGAGGAATCCCTTCATCTGTTGCTTGATCAACTGGTCAGGGCTCCGCGGCAAAGAGAAATGATAGAGAAATACCTGCAACTTACAGGTACTGATGACATTGGATCTGGTACAGAGGTTTTGAAACGGGAGATGCTCAAACCTTCGGGAGCTTCCGGTGCAATTGGTGCCCTGATAAAAAAAGGAGTTCTGGAACAGGTCAACAGGGAGGAGTTGAGGCATCAGGGGCAACCGGACCAGGGCCATTCAAGGGATCCATTTGAACTCAACGGGGAGCAATCGGTTGCCATTGGGGTGATCAGGGAACAGTTTAATAAACACCAGTCTGTGTTGTTGCACGGGGTTACCTCCAGCGGGAAGACAGAACTCTATATCCACCTGATCAGGGAGGTGCTTGAAAAAGGACGCCAGGTTCTTTACCTGCTTCCGGAAATTGCGCTGACCACCCAGATCATTGAACGCATGCGGCAGGTTTTCGGAAAACAGGTGGGGGTATACCATTCCCGTTACAGCGATTCGGAAAGGGTGCATGTATACAGGAACCTGCTTGGTCTGACGGATGATGAAACTTACCGTGTGATTATCGGGGTCCGGTCAGCCATCTTCCTTCCATTCGATAAGCTCGGACTGGTCATCATCGATGAAGAACATGAAACCACATTCAAGCAGCACGATCCGGCCCCCAGGTACCATGCCAGGGATTCTGCCCAGGTGCTGGCGCTTTATCATGATGCAAAAGTCCTGCTCGGTACAGCTACACCCTCTTTTGAATCCCTCTTTAATGCCCGCAATGGTAAATTTGGATTCGCATCCATCCAATCCCGCTTTGGTGAAGTGGCCCCGCCTGAGATTATCCTTGCCGATACCAGGATTGCAACAAAACGAAAACAGATGGTATCTCATTTCACTCCCCGGCTTATGGAAGGGATCAAGGGGGCCCTGGAAAATGGGGAACAGGTGATCCTGTTCCAGAACAGGAGGGGATATTCCAATTACATTGTATGCAATGATTGTGGGCATATACCAAAGTGTAAACGTTGCGATGTGAGCCTGACTTTTCACCGATACAGTCGCAAGCTGGAGTGCCATTACTGTGGTCATAAGGAGGTCATGCCCCGCGTGTGTCCTTCATGTGCCGGTACCAACATGACCATGAAGGGTTTTGGGACAGAGAAGATTGAAGATGAGATCGCCCTGGTTTTTGAGGGCATCCGGGTGGGAAGACTCGACACCGATACTGCCCGGTCTGTCAGGGGATATGAAAAGATAATCCGGAGTTTTGAGGAGGGACAGCTGGATGTATTGATCGGAACCCAGATGCTTTCCAAAGGACTGGATTTTGATAATGTAAGCCTTGTGGGAGTACTGGATGCCGACAGCATGCTGCATTTTCCCGATTTCAGGGCATTTGAACGGACCTTCCAGTTGATTTCCCAGGTGAGCGGCAGGGCAGGAAGGAGAAAGAAGCGTGGTAAAGTAATTATTCAAACCATGGATCCCGGGCATCCCGTGATCCGGTATATCGTTAATAATGATTTTGAAGGCCTGTTCCGGGAACAGATGGAGGAGCGTCAGGTCTTTGGATATCCGCCATTCAAAAGAATGATCCGTATCTCTTTCCGACACAAGATCCCTTCCATCCTTGACGGTGCAACAGACCTGGCAGGTAAGGAATTGAAAACGATATTCTCCAGCCGTGTGTATGGTCCCCAGTATCCCCCGGTTAGAAAAGTACACAATACTTTTATTAAACAGATCATCCTGAAGATTGAGCGTGAAGCCTCCTATGAAAGGGCAAGGGAGCTGATAAAAGAGGTGCTGGATAAGATTTCCAAAAATGAGGTCTACAGGTCCATCCGTATCTCCATCGATGTGGACCCTTTTTGAGTTTAATGTTTTATCTTTGCCTTTCTTTAAATTGAACAGATGTTTGAATCAACAGATTTCCGATCGCTTTTCAGTCAGTTTACCAACCAGAAGGTCCTGATCATCGGTGATGTAATGATCGATACTTACCTCTGGGGCAATGTGACCAGGGTATCTCCGGAGGCACCGGTCCCCATAGTGTCTGGCGTTATAGAAGAAAACCGGCTGGGCGGTGCTGCCAATGTGGCTTTGAACGTGAAAGCCATGGGAGCTGTTCCCATACTCTGTTCGGTAATAGGGGACGATGAGCGTGGAAAACTCTTTCTTGAGTTGATGGAGGAGCAGACCTTGTCGGACATAGGATTGATCGTAGATAATCACCGGATTACCACTCAGAAGACCAGGATCATTAGTAACAACCAACACCTTTTACGTGTGGATGAGGAGATGGATCTCTTTCTTTCAAAAAGGGTACAGGACCATTTCCTGGAATTGATCATTAACCTTTTGGAGAGTGGAGGAATTGATGCCATTATCTTCCAGGACTATGACAAAGGTGTGCTGGCACCCAGGGTGATCTCTGAAGTGATCACTGCTGCCGATCGGGTATCGGTGCCGATACTGGTAGATCCGAAATTCAGGAGCTTCGATTTGTACCGTAAGGTGAAGCTATTCAAGCCCAATTTCAAGGAACTGTTGAGGGGGCTAAACCTGGATATTCAGAAGCATGAAATCCAGAAGATATCAGAAGCTGTGATAGATTACCAGAAGAAACAGGAGATCGATACGGTGCTGGTCACACTCAGCGAACAGGGGATCCTCACCTCTGGTGATGGAACATACGTTCATATTCCGGCCGTTGTAAGAGACATTGCAGATGTGTCCGGTGCCGGGGATACGGTCATTAGTGTGGCTGCCCTATGCATGGTTGCAGGACTGGATGCTCCGGCTGTTGCTGCCATATCCAACCTGGCAGGCGGACAGGTATGCGAAAAAGCTGGTGTGGTATCGGTTGATTCGGAAAAGTTGCTGGCCGAGAGCCTGCATCACTTTAAAAGTTCATAAACTTTTGGTATTTTTGGCAACCAAATCGGGGTATAGCGCAGCCAGGTAGCGCGCGTCGTTCGGGACGACGAGGTCGTGGGTTCAAATCCCGCTACCCCGACAGATAAAAATAATGACCCTTGTAAATCAGTCTATTACAAGGGTCATTTTGTGTATAATACAAAAACTAGTACAAAGCAATTTTACCTATCTCCCATTTTCTCACCAACAATTTTCCCACGCACTGATGATCCCTTCATTCTTACATTTATTGGACCCCCAAATCTCGTGATTCTGATCGAACAGAAATTCACTCTGGATCGTTCCATCACATCCCCCGCTAAACCACCTGATGCCCGTTTCAAAGCTAGACTCGGATTCATAGTCGGTTGATGCATCAATGACCAGAGTGTTCATAATGATGTTATTTTGTTGTGGCACTATGCACTAAGTAGCCAGTGCTTATGTGCCCATTTAAACAATCTTTAAAATATTTTTCTTGAACATCTGAAGAGCTATGAAATTTAAAGAAGTTCCAATGCCAATTAAAACAAAAACTTTTGATAAGAATGTGATATCTGTAATTGGAAGTAAGTTCAAAAAGATGTCATAAAATCCCTGTATACCCCAATAGTTAACCGAAACAACAGCAATCTTTTGCATAATTTCCGGCATAATAAATATGGGGATCATACTACCTCCGATAGCACTCATAACGAGTACAACTATGGTTGAATATCCCTGCACCTGCTTGCTTGATTTGGCAAATGAAGCAAGAACAATACCAAAACCTGAACAGGCATAGGATATTGCCAAAATCATAAGCACAATAGAAGGAAGATAATGCATAATATCCAGGCCAAAAACCAGCCAGGCGTAAACAAACATGACTATCAGCTGAACAACGGAAATGATATTTGCATATACCAATTTCCCATAAAGGATATGCTTAGGATGCATAGGTGAGCACAGTAATTTCTTTAACATGCCTTCCTGCTTTTCATCCAAAAGACTTCCGCCTATCCCTGCAACTGAAAATAATAGCATCATAACCGACGTACCTGCCACAACGTGAACAACACCCCCCAAATTATCTTCATCGGTATTGCCCATTTTTCCAAAAACAAAAGTAAATAGGGTAATAAAGATAATTGGCAATGCAAAGGTCAGCAACATGTCCTGCTTATTACCGAAGAATAATTTCAGATCTTTCTTTACCAGCTTTATCATTTGTCTCTAAGGTGTTTACCGGTTAAACTTAAAAATATTGTTTCAAGGGTTATCTTTCGGATATCAATATGGAGGATGTCAAGTCCGACCTCATTGCACTTTAATATTATTTTCGATAAATCACCTTGAATATTCTTGGAAAAAAAATGTATTGTGTCGTCGAAACGTTGGTGATCGTTCCAGTCATTTGAAATTTTAGTGAAGCGTTTCTCCGTAAGATTGGTAAAAGAAATCACAACGGTTTCTTTCATCGAACCCGATGTCTTTAATTCATCCAATGTTCCTTGCGCAACTATAATTCCATCGTCAATAATCCCGATACGATTGCACAAACGCTCAGCTTCTTCCATATAATGCGTGGTATAAATAATTGTCATTCCCTCCTTATGCAGCTTTTCCACCACTTCAAAAATTAAATTCCTGCTTTGAGGGTCAATACCTACTGTGGGTTCATCCATAAATAGGACATTAGGCATATGAAGCAATGCAGAGGCAATATTAATTCTGCGTTTCATTCCTCCGGAATAGGTCTTCACCTTATCATTCTTCCTTTCTAACAGTCCGAACAGGTTCAATAATTCATCAATCCGCGCTTTTAATTCCAGTTTCGGAACATTATATAAACCTCCCCAAAATTGTAAGTTATCATATGCCGAGAGCTCATTGTAAAGTGCTATTTCCTGTGTAACAACACCAATGTTCTTTTTACATTCCAGGGGATTCTTCTTTAGATCATATCCGGCAATGCTCACCTTCCCTTCATTTGGCTCTAAAAGAGTACTCATGATGGAGATAGTAGTTGTTTTACCTGCACCATTCGGACCCAACAACCCATAACATTCACCTTGCTGAATGTTAAATGAAATACCTTTCAACGCCTCAATTGTATCAAATGTTTTTCTTAGGTTTGAAACATTAATCATATAGTTTCTTTTTAGTTTTTATTTAGTTTAATGAAATAATCTTATAACATTAATTATACACAATGTGTTACCAATTGGACGTTTGTAGTTGTGCAACTATTTGTCTGTAAAATTATCAAGCCACAGTTATTGTTTTCTCTTTCATTAATCTTAAATAAATTATTCGCAACGCAGACTTTTAATAGGATTCTGATTTGTTACTTTTTTTACGATAAATGTTATTGTTAAAATTGCAATAGATGCTGCTATAATTGATGCTAGTATAAATGGCGTAATATTTATATTGGTTTGATATGCAAAATTATTTAACCAGTTTTTAATAAAGAAATAGCTTAATGGCCATGAAATAAATGTTGAGAATAATACATTTATAATAAAATCAAATAGAAACAATTTATTAATTATCCAGCTACTGGCTCCATTTACCTTTCTTATGCCGATTTCTTTTGTTCTGCTTTCAATAATATAAAAGCTTAAACCAAGCATTCCCAAGCATGAAATAAAGATTGCAAAAAAGGCAAAATAGAAGAAAATCTTAGCCATTCTTGTTTCATCATTATATTGTGCTTCAATTGTTTCGTCAAGAAAATAGTATTCAAATGGAGAATTGCTATTTGTTTCATTCCATACATCTTCAACATATTTTATAACGGAATTTAAACTAGTATTCTGTAATGATTTGCCATCAACCCTGATTAATACACTACCAAAATATGCTTCTCTGGTAGGATTTTTTAAAAA
>JAGLOO010000051.1 GCA_023138875.1 Bacteroidales bacterium | reverse complement strand
ACAGCATGGTCCGGTACGAGCGGCTGAATATTTCGGAGTATACTGTACAACCGAATCCGGAGTATAGTGTACATACTGATTCCGGAGTATACTGTACATATCAATAGGACGTATTTTTCTTAATATTGAATTAGTCGGTGGGAGCGCCAGCGCTTTACGGGGCTGTCATTCCGTCATATACTGTACATACCAATTTGGAGTATAGTTTACAATAAGAAACAAGGAAAATACAGATTGGTTTATGATTTTTATGCCTCACAAAAATTGAGGCAAAATGGCAAACAAACCAATCCGTATGGTACAAGTAAGACGTATTATTCAATTAAAATCAGAGGGTGCGAGCAAATACAGTATCTCCAGGACTCTGGGAGTGCACCGGACCACCCTTGAGGGTTACCTCAGAAAATTAGAATCCACCGGGAAGAGCTATCAGGTTCTTCTTGAGCACAGTGATCAGGAATTAGTTGATATTGTATACAATGCATCGAATACTTTTAAGCCCGATGGCCGGTTACAGGAGCTGGAGAATCAGTTTGAATATTTCCTGGATCAGTTAAAGTATACCGGTGTTACGCGTAGAACTCTCTGGGAGGAATACAAAGAAACCTATCCCGAAGGGTATGGATATACCCAGTTCTGCGAGCATTTTGCAAGGTATCTCCTGCGTACCAAGGCAACGATGCACTTTGACCATCGCCCGGGCGAATATCTTCAAATCGATTTTGCTGGAAAACCTTTATATATTGTTGATCGCCAGACAGGAGAAGTGATATCATGCCCTGTGCTGGTGTGCGTACTACCCTTTAGCAATTATCCATATATCGAAGCATTGGCATCGGCCAGGCAGGAACATTTGTTTGGTGCTTTGAGCCGGTGCGTGGAATATTTTGGCGGTGTGCCTCACAATGGTCTTAGCGATAACATGAAGCAGTTTGTGTTGAAGAATTTTCGATATGAGTTTAAGTTCTCAGAAATGGTCGATCAGTGGTCCGCCCACTACGGAATCAACTTGATTGCCACCCGGCCAAGAAAACCCAAAGATTATGGAAACAGAATTTTTATGGAAACAAGTTTATGCAAGTCATTGATATACATTTTCTTATTCTCATAAAAGTTTACATAATATCTCCCTAATTTTAGGAAAGAGGCAGCAATGTCGCAGTCTCCTAAAAAATCATGCTATGCGTACAGGTTATTCTTCTTTTGAGGATTTAACAAAAGCGGCGTCTGAATACCTTGAAGGTATCGGCCGGAGCCAACAAACGGTATTGATATATAATTGGATTTGGCGTAAGGTCAAGTTATATATGGATAATAATGGCATTGTTAAATGTAGTTCAAATGTTATTACCGAATATCTGAAAATCACTTATGGGGATAAACCGATTTCTCAACTATCAAAACATCAAAAACATTGTTTACGATGCGCTTTGTGTTTGGCTCAGTTTGCAGAGACGGGCAAAATGATAGAAGTAATCTTACGAAGAGAGCCGTTAGTCTTTTCTGGAGAAATAGGGATGCTAATATTGCAATACATTGAATACAAAAGGTCAATGCGGCTACAAGATAAAACCTTGCGCAATCATGCTTGGTATTTGCACCATTTTCTTCAGTATTTGAACGGACACAATATTTTAACGCCATCGCAACTATCTCCTCATGAGCTTATGAATTACTCCACGATTTTATACCCATACCAGGCCGGGGCGAAACATTTGACACTTTCTTTGATCCGTAGTTTTCTAAGGTATCTGTATGATTTGAAAAAGACTCGTACCGATTTATCGCTGGTTGTACCCAAAGACAACTACAAAAAACAGCCGAAACTTCCATCAACCTATACTCGAGATGAAATATTGAAGATACTGGCATCTGTAGACAGAACCCAGGCTGTTGGTAAAAGAGATTATGCCATACTGATGCTTGCCATAAGACTAGGGATGAGAGCCTCAGACATCAGCACAATAGAGTTCAGATATTTATTATGGTCAAGTAATGCCATATCTTTTAAACAGCTCAAAACCGGTGAAAATGTGGAACTTCCACTTCCAGCAGATGTGGGGGAATCTATAATTGATTATGTCAAATATGCCCGCCCGGCATCTGATTGTAGGTTTGTGTTTTTAGAATATAAATTCCCAAACTTACCAATGAATTCCAAAGCAATCTCAAGAGTTGCAAGCAGAACAATCCTCAAATCAGGAGTGCACGTGGGTGACAGGAAACACGGCTCTCATGCGTTACGTCATACGATGGCTAGTTTACTTTTGGAGAATAAAACACCTCTTCCGGTCATATCCGAGTTGTTGGGACACACCAGTGTTCAGACATCCATGTGTTATCTTCGAATAGATATTGAATCTCTGCGCCAGTGCGCTCTTGATGTTCCGCCAGTTCCGAAATCTTTTTATACTCAGAAAGGAGGGGCTTTCTATGTATAATCTAAGACAGCGAGACGGCATCCTGGCCCCTTTTATTTGGGGCTTTCTCAATATGAGAAGAAACCTTGGTTTTAAATCGATAAGCACCGAATATAGCTTATTCGCGTTTGATGATTTTTCCAACAGAAAAGGGCTTACAAGAATCACGGTAACAAAAGAGTTGGCCGATGAATGGTGCCAAAGACGTCATGATGAAGCCACCGACACCTGGAGTCACAGAAATTGTTTCCTCAGGCAGTTTTCAATATACCTGTTTAACCTCGGTTATGAAACATACATTCCTCTAAAGCTTCCTTCGAAACCGGATACTTTTATCCCTTACATCTACTCTGAACAGGAGCTTCAGGCTATTTACCAGGCATGTGATTCTCTTGTATTGTATGACAAACATGCACGAAGTATGTTGATGATACTTCCTGCACTGATACGGATGCTTGCAGGAACCGGTATCAGGGTTGGTGAAGCAATTAAACTTCAAAACAACGACGTGAATCTGGAAGAAAACTACCTTATCCTGAAAGGATGCAAAAATGGAAAAGACAGGATTGTTCCAATATCCGAATCGTTGGCCAATGTTTGCGCGCAATACCGGAAATACCGGGAATTACTTCCATGTCATAGTAATTACTTTTTTGTCAAATTGAATGGCTGTTCCTGTTTAGGGAAATCTCTTTCTTACTGGTGGAAAATTATATTGAAAAAGGCGGAAATTAAGAACCGTGGAAATATTGTGGGGCCAAGAATCCAAGATATTCGCCACAGCTTTTGCGTCAAATCTATGACCCGTCTTTCGAAAGAGGGACAGGATCTTTACTACGTACTACCTATATTATCTACTTATGTTGGCCATCAATCTCTTGCCGCTACAGACAGGTATGTGAGAATGACTTCTGAAATGTATCCTGATTTACTTAGTCAGACAGACAGTATTTGTACTTATATATATCCTGAACTTAAATACCGTAACCTATGAGACCTACTAACTTTGCAAAATATCTTACAGACTTCCTGGGTACGTATTTGGAAGGAGAACGGGGTTGTTCTCCCCATACGGTTAGTGCTTACCGGGATGCGATAACTCTTTTTCTTATATTTATGCGCGATACTTACAATATTAGTGCAGACAGGATTGATTTTAAGGATATTACCCAGGAACGAGTCATAACCTTTCTTAGTTGGCTTGAAACATGTAGAAAATGTAGCGTGCAAACCAGGAATGCCCGCTTGGCAGCCTTGCATTCATTTTTTCGGTTTCTTTTATATAGGTCTGTAGATCATCTCAGTGAGTGGCAGCGAATATTAGCTATCAAAATCAAAAAGACTTCCAGACCACCGGTTGTTTATCTGACACCAGAAGGAGTGAAACTCCTGTTTGAGCAACCCGATATCTCCAAGCCAAAGGGCAGGCGCGATCTGACACTTCTATCCCTTATGTATGAATGTGCAGGCAGAGTACAGGAAATAGCCGGGCTTGTTCCGGATGGAGTGCGCTTCGGAAAGCCAACTACATTAAGAATTACTGGAAAAGGGAATAAAACACGGGTTATCCCGATATCTGAACAAGGTTCAAAGCTTCTAAAAACTTTTATGCGAGAGAATCATCTGTTGGATGATTATGCCAACCAATATCCTCTTTTTAACAATGGTAGAGGTGATATGTTGACCCGAATGGGGATAACGGCGATTGTTAAAAAATATGCAGCTATGGCACGGAAAATCAATCCTTCATTAGTTCCTCCGAAAATAAGCCCGCATTCACTGAGACACTCCAAGGCTATGATGCTTCAGCAAAACGGAGTGAACCTGGTATGTATCAGAGATTTTTTAGGTCACCAATCGGTAACAACAACTGAAATCTATGCCCGGGCGGACAATAAGCAAAAGCGGGAGGCTATAGAAAAAACTAGCTTATCTCTGGTCCCAAAGAAAATACCATCCTGGCAACAAAATAAAGGATTATTAAAATGGTTGGAAAATCTCGGTAAATAGCAAATTATTATGCAAACTATTTCTAAGGAATTGAGCTGATATTTAATTGCTTAACCAAAATAGTTTCCATAAAAATTCTGTTTCCATAATCTTTGTTATGTAAATATTTACATAAAAAAGACAAACCATCGGTAGAAAGCAATGTTTATGTAGGATACCTGAGGATATATGCAAAGCTCCGGAATGAAACCTTCTTCAGTCTTTTTGATTTAAATAAAAGGATACTTGAACTCATCGAACAGCACATCCATATGCCTTTTCAGAAAAGAACAGGTACCCGGCATGAAGTATTTACAAAACAGGAAAAACCGTTTTTAAAACCTCTGCCTGCGGAACCCTTTATTGTCAAACACACCACCAAAGGCAAAGTCCAGATGAACTACCATGTGATCCTGGGAGAAGACAAGCATCAATACAGTGTCCATTACCATTACATTGGAAAAAACACTAAAATAATATACGATGAAGAGAACGTTGAAATCTTCATAGGTTTTGAGCGTATAGCCATCCACAAGCGAGATTATCGGAAAGGTCGTTACACAACTCTTGAAGAGCATATGCCTGAGAAACACCGCAGGCATAAAGAAACCCTTGGTTGGGATGCTGAATTTTTTATATCTGTGGCCGAAAGGATCGGAGACTGCTCTGTTGAAGTTTTCAAAAAAGTCCTCGCCTCCAGGGATTTTATCGAACAAACCTATCTGGCATGCAAAGGACTTAAAAGACTCTCGGAGATATATGGACCCCAACGTTTTGAGGCAGCCTGTCGAAGGGCCTTGAGAGGAACAAGAGTGCACTATAAAATGATCCGAAACATATTGGAAAAGAACCTGGACAAGCAAGAGGATCCCCAAGGGGAACTATTTACCATACCCAGGCACGACAATATACGAGGAAAAGAATCCTATCAATAATCAAATATTTATTAATCACTTAAATCGTAATAAATGAATACACAAATCACGATGGATCACCTGACACAATTAAAGCTGGATGGTATGTTGCAGGCTTATCAGGGGGTACTTGCCATGCCTGTACAAAATCAACCATCCATAAACCAATTTATAGCACGCCTTGCAGAAGCTGAGTTGCAGAGTCGGGCA
>JAGLOO010000050.1 GCA_023138875.1 Bacteroidales bacterium | reverse complement strand
TTTGGTTGTCGACAGATAGAGTCAGGGACAAAAAATTAGCGGCCTGTCGGAAAGATCCTTTTTTCAGCCATCGCTCGCAAATATTCTTCAACAAAATGTCATTGAGTTCAGAGAAACGATTCGGCGGTGACACCGCCACGATATTGATCTCGTGACAACCATAGGTCACTCCCACCTTACCATACTCAATAATCCGGCAAATCCACGGAATCAAACCGACGGAAAAGGTTGTGATATTGCTCAAATCAAATTTTTTCTTGATCTCATCGACCATCCAGTTAAATCCTGCCTGACCATAAATGGTCCCCACAAAAACCTCTTTGTCTTTCGCAAGATGTGGCGCCAGACCATGAAGAGCGATACGATATTTGCATACCGGCATGCATAAAATCACAAAACTTGCCTGTGGAATGACCTCAGCCGGATTATCACTGATTTTCGTCAGGGAACCACTAAACACCTCCTGGGTTTCCCCATGAATCGTGTGCAATTGAACATCGACCTTCTGGGACCATTCCTTCGGTTTCCGCGTGAGGATGTTGACGGTAAAACCCGCTCCGGAAAGAAAAGGTATCAAAACATGCGCACTACTACCGCCACCGACAATCGTCACCTCTTTTTTTTCTTGTTTAGTCATGTTGCCTCCTTTTTGTTCGTGATTTTTATACGTTAAAATTAATGTGTGATTTTGTTTAATATGGCTTGTTTATAACATACTATATTTCCGAAACTCTCCCTGGATACGTTTCGCATAATGTTCTCGTGCGGATGAATAGACGAATGTTTCGGGAGATCATGTGTTTCGTTATAAATGAGTTGTGTTTTATTTATAATCCTTTCAAAACCGGATTTGCACCCTTCCGCAGATGTTTCAACGCAACTGCACTATTTGCTCCGCAAATCCTGACAAGATTGCTTTTAAAACATCCGTTCCAGGGTGCAAATAACCACATCTTTCATTTCTCATAGAAATGCATTTCCCTCATGTACCGGTATGCTTTCTCAGGCACCAGGTGGCGGATATCTTTTCCGTCCAGGATGGCACTTCGGATAAAACTGGATGAGATCTCCATGAGGGGTGCCTCCACCACGGTTGCATTGGGAAGGTGGGCTGCTGCCTCCATATTGACTCCCGGACGTGGATAGATCAACCGGTGGTATTTTTTCTCAATGAGCGTTGCATGTTTCCATTTATGGAAGGTTCGCAATCCGTCGGCACCCATGACCAGCTGAAATTCTTTGTTTGGATATTTTTCTTCAAGGTATGCCAGGGTATCGATGGTATAGGAGGGGGTGGGCAGGCGAAATTCGATGTCAGAAACCCTGAACCTGTCGTCATCCTCCACGGCGAGCCGAACCATCTCAAGCCGGTCGTAATCCTTCAACAGGGTCTTTTTCTCTTTCAGTGGATTCTGGGGACTCACCACGAACCAGAGCTGTTGCAGGTTACTGAATTCGATTATGAAATTGGCAATGGCCAGGTGACCGATGTGGATGGGATTGAATGAGCCGAAATAGAGTCCAGTCTTCGTCATAGCGCAAGAAAATTTCGTACCAGGGATTCAGCCACCGTAAGTGCTTTCTCAAGTGAATCGTTCACCAGGATATGGTCGAATTGAGATGAAAACTGCATCTCATATTCGGCTTTTCCAAGCCGCTTCTTCAATGCCTCGGAATCGTCCGTTCCCCTTGAAAGGAGACGCTGCTCCAACTCTTGCAGCGACGGGGGCTTTACAAAAACAGAGAGTGCTTTTTCACCATACTCCTTTTTCAGATTCACTCCACCCACCACGTCAATATCGAACAGGGCGTGCTGACCACTGTTCCAGATCCGGTCCACCTCACTTTTCGGTGTCCCGTAGAACTGTCCCGGGTATACCTCTTCCCACTCGATGAATCCATTGTTGTCGATCTTTTCCCGGAACAGGTCCGATGAAATGAAATGGTATTCCCGGCCATCCACCTCACCTTCCCTGGCCTGCCGGGAAGTGGCAGATATACTGAATGCCAGGCCCAGGTCCAGCTTCACCAGGTGCTGTACGATGGTGGACTTCCCCGATCCTGATGGGGCACTGAATATGAGCAGTTTGCCACCCATTACAGTACATTGAGGATTTGTTCCTTGATACGCTCCAGTTCATCTTTCATCTCCACTACCAGTCGCTGAATTTCTGCATGGTTGGCCTTCGATCCAAGGGTGTTGATTTCACGGCCCATTTCCTGGGAGATGAATCCCAGCTTTTTTCCAATGGGACCCGGTTCATCCATGGTTTCCAGAAAATAGCTGCAATGGTTGGCCAGCCTCACTTTCTCCTCTGAAACATCCAGCTTTTCAAGATAAAAGATCAGTTCTTGTTCAAACCGGTTCTCATCCATATCTTCTTTTTTCAGGTAAGTAGCCAGGTTGTTCCCGATGCGTTCCCGTATCCGCTGGATGCGTTCCGCCTCGTGCTGCTCTACCTGTGACAACTTTTCAGAAATGGCGCCGACACGATCCCGCAGGTCCTTGTCCAGGGCTTCTCCTTCCTGGAAACGGAATCCGTTCACCTGCTGAACTGCCTGCTGGAGGCCTGTTTTGACCGTGTTCCACTCCTCATCTACCAGTTCAGGTTTCTCTGACCGGATGGTATCGGGCATCCGCATGACCGTATTCAGGAGCTCGATTGATACTTCCAGTCCCAGTTCTTCCGAAATCCTGTAGAGTTGCTCATAATAGCTCTTTACCACTGGCCCATTGATGGTTCCCGAGCCTGCATCATTGGTCAGTTCATAATAAAAGGAACACTCCACCTTACCCCTGTCCAGGGCAGCAGAAATGATCTGCCTGATCTCCAACTCCTTCTCTTTGTAGAGGGAAGGGAGGCGGGTGTTAGTATCCATCTGCTTGCTGTTGAGAGACTTAATTTCAATAGTCAGCTTCTTATCGGGAAGGAGACACTCGGCCCTTCCGAAACCGGTCATGGATCTGATCATGGATTACTTGGGTTCTGTTCAGAGCAAAATTAGTAAAATGGTCTGAACTGGCTAATTTGACCCGGGGATGGTGAAGCGGATTTTTTGTCTGCCTTGATAATACCCCTATATTTACTATGGACGAACTTCAAAAACCGGAGAATACCATCAAGCATATAAAAATCAGTACAGTTATTTCATTTGCATTTCTCTGCTTTGGGACAGGAATGAACCTGATGGCCCAAACGCAGATATCGGGGTATATGGATATGGGCTCGAACAATGTTTCGGACGGGATTTTTATAAAAACAGCAGGACTGGTGGAATATCAGTTTGGCAAGAACAGTATTGAAACCGGGCTTCAGGTTGATTTGAAAAGCAATAATGATCGTGTTTTTTCTGGATATAGCTTCAAGGTTTCAAGACAACTGCAGGTCAAAAAATTTCCTTTCGAAATAGAGGGATTCTGTCTTTGGACTCCATTTTCAGATGTGTTGCGTGAGACCAATTGGGGCGTGTTGCTGGATATGAAGCTCAATCATTTTACCTTGCGCTTTGGGACTGAATTCAGAAGCTTTGCTTTTACGCAAAAGGCGATTGATTCAAATGGGTACATTGAGGATGAAAGGATCAGAGAGAACTGGAATTTGGTCTATTCCTTTGGCTATCACTTGAAACCAGCTGATAACCAATGGAATATCGGCTTGTCTGTTACAAACATTGACTATTTTATTATTAACCAGGAAACCAATCCTGTCTTTACCCTGCGTGGCCAGTCCAGGGTGAGTTCGACTTTGAATCTGTTTATGGAAGCCTGGTATAAAAGTGCCGGGGCCTTTAATCTGAGTGTGAATTATTTTGGTTTTTTCTTTAGGACAGGAATCATATGGGACATCCATTAAAATGAATTATAAACAGATGAAGATCCCGTTTACGCTGATTATTGTACTGACTTTAACGGCGTGTGAGGTTGCAGATATTCCAGGCATGTTTATATCATATGAATCGGTTAATCAACGGTTTGAGCAATCCATGGAATGGAATGCCATGCATCCTTACCGGGAGATCGTTGTTCCATCTGATGACTACCTTATCCTTTCCATGGGCGACAGTCATGTGGGGGGTACAATGAACCTGGATACCCTTTTGTCCAGGGCCATAACCTCAAATGCATCGGCAGTTGTAATGGTGGGTGATCTGACCACAGGACATGTGGAGGATTACGCCGTCTTTGACCAGCATCTTCCCGATCAGGATTCCTTACCATCATTTCTTATAGCGGGTAACCATGATCTCTATTTTAATGGTTGGGAGGAGTTCTATTCCAGGTTCGGATCTTCCACTTTTTTCTTTACAATCAGGACACCGGTGGCTACGGATCTGTATATCTGCCTGGACACCGGTGGTGGGACGCTGGGGAATATGCAACTGGACTGGTTTAAAGAAATACTTGAAAGTGTACGTCCTGACCATCGCCGATGTGTTGTATTTACGCACAACAATTTGTTTCGGTTCAGGCGTACAACAACCACGAACCCGCCTGTTGAAGAGCTGGTTGTACTTTTAGAATTATTTTCCGAACACCAGGTCGATATGGTTATTACGGGGCATGATCATTTTCATTATACCCAAAGGTTTGGCAGCACCTGGCACATTGTGATGGATGCTTTGAAAGATGGACTGAGCAATGCAGGTTATTTTCAGTTAAATTTGAAAAATGGCGATATATCGTTCAGGTTTGTGAATTTTAATTGATCAGAAGGCAGATTGGGCTGAACTGGCTAATTTGACATGGGAATGGTGAAGCGAAAGGTGGTTCCTTCGCCGGGTTTGCTCTGAACGGTGATTTCGCCGCCGTTCTTTTCAATGAATTCACGGCAGATGATCAGTCCCAACCCGGTTCCTTTTTCTCCTGCCGTACCGGTGGATTTGAATTTTTCGTCGATCCGGAAGAGTTTTCGCAGGTTCTCCTTTGTGATCCCGATCCCTTCATCCACAATACACACTTCAATATTCTTCTCTTTTTTGAGGACTTTAACCTCCACCTTTTTATCCCGGTCGGTGAATTTGACCGCATTGGTCATCAGGTTGCGGATCACACTGTTGATCATGTCACGGTCGCCATGGGCATAGACCGCATCCTCTGTGGGTGAAAACAGTTCGATGCCTTTTTTCTCGGCAGGAAGCTTATGCAGGTTGATGTTTTCCTGTATCAGGTTGCTGAGGTTGAACCTCACCGGGTCACACTTGATCTTTCCGCGCTGGGAGCTGGACCAGGTAAGCAGGTTCTCAAGCAGGCTCAACAGGTGCCTTACAGACTGGTTGATCTTTCTGAAACCAGCCCTATGGTCATCCGTGTCCGCATCATCAAAACTATCCACCATCAGTTCACTGATGGAGAGCAGGCTGGAAAAAGGATTCTTCAGGTCATGGGAGATGATGGAGAAGAATTTATCCTTGGTGGCATTCAGCTCCATGAGGTTCTTTTCAGATTCTCTCAGGGCCTCGTTGGTCAGGCTGATCTGGTGGTTCTGATATTTCAGCAGCCTGTTGGTCCGGGATTTTACAAGGTAAATATAGATCATCACAGCAATGGCTGAAGCGACCATCGCTTCCAGAAGGATGAACCACCATGACCTCCAGAAGGGCGGCGTGACAACGATCCTCAGTTGCAGGGGTGGATCGCTCCTGAAGCCATCAGTATTTTCTGCCACCACTTTTAACAGGTACGACCCGGTTTTCATGTTGGCATAGGAAACATAGTTCCTGCTTCCCACATTGTTCCATTCAGTCTCCAGGTTCTCCATGATGTAGGAATACTGAAGCTTTCCCTGCTGGAGATTATTCAGGGCAGAAAACTCAATGGAGAAGAAACGGTGGTTGTAATCCAGCACAATCTCTTCCATGTAGGTGATGTTTTCGCTGGAATAGTATTCACCTTCAAACTCTATGATACGGTTGGGATCCTCTTCAAATGCCTCTTCCAGGTCGACTCCTGCAATCAATACATCCTTTCCCAGCACCTCTAGTTTGGTCAGCGTTACTTCGGTCACGTTGCTTGAAGGTTCTATGCTTGATGGATCGATCACGTTTAAACCATAAACCCCTCCAAAATAGAGCCTGCCATCACCGCCCCTGTGGTAGGCCCCTCCATTGAACTCATTGCTCTGTAGACCATCGTTCATGTCATAGTTCTTTACCTGGAATGTTTCAAGGTTAAACCGGATGATCCCCAGGTTTGTGCTCAGCCAGATCCAGTTGTCGTCATCGGGCAGAACTCCGTAAATTACCTCGTTGGCCAGTCCCTCACTCACCCCAAAACGGCGGAAGGACTCTGTAGCCGGGTAGAACATGTTCAACCCGCTATTGGTCCCGATCCAGAACCTCCCCATTTCATCTTCATGGATGGAAAAAACGATATTGTCGGAGATGGTAGTAGGATCCTCAGGATCATGGTTATAGCTGATGCAACTTCCGTCCTCCGGATCCATTTTACAGAGTCCACCTCCATAGGTGCCAATCCAGAGGTTGTCTTCCCTGTCCTGGTAGATGGCAGAATAGATAAAGTTGTGAGGAGGAGAGTTGTCATCAGCTGCATCTGTAAGAAACCGTCGAAAAGAATTCTGATCTGTTTCGAGCAGGTTAAGTCCATTCCTGGTCCCCACCCAGATCTCACCATGGCGGTCTTCGTAGATGGCCCTGACAGAGTTGTCAGAAATAGAGGTTGGGTCGGCCGGATCATGCACGAAGTGGGTGAAAGAGCGGTCTTTATGATTGTACAGGTTCAGTCCGCCCCCGTCAGTTCCTATCCAGATCCTCTCTTTGCTATCCTGGTAGATCTTTCTTACCGATGAATTGGAGAGGGATGTGGGATCAACAGGATTGTGATTAATATGGGTGAAGGTTCCGTGTCTTGGATTGTAACAGCTGATCCCATGGGCATTGCTTCCGATCCAGATGGTACTGTCGGACGCCTCGAAGATGGTCCATATGAATGAGCTGGCCAGGCTGTTGGAGTTGAACGGATTGTTCTTAAACAGGGTAAATATGTTAGCCTGGGGATCCATGATGCTGATCCCGGCACCAAAGCTTCCAAACCACATGGTCCCTGAGCGGTCCTCAAAGATGCAGTTGATGGAGTTTTCAGCAAGGCTCTGTGGATCGGCTGGATTATGGATGAGGTGCTTATAGTTGAGGGTTTGCGGATCAATCTTAAATACACCATCGTTGAATGATCCGTACCAGATAAAGCCATTCCTGTCTTCCACCAGTGGTTCCACGGGATTGAGGGCCAGCGAGTGAGTGACTCCCCCTGTTCCGATAACCTTCTGAATGTCATTTTCCTGTAATTTATAGCAGTAGAGTCCATCCCCGGTCTGTATCCACACCTGGTTAAGCCTGTCCACAAGTATCGATGACATTTCTGATTCCGGATCTGAGAATTCCATTGGGAACTGGTGGTGTTGCCTGTCTCCTGAAAGATCCAGCTGCACAAGGCCCTTATTTGTTCCCAGCCAGAGGGCATCCTCTCCATCAGACATGCAATAAATCCTTATGTCGTTATCGAGGGAGCCATCGGCAGTTTCATTGAAAAAGAGGTTGGATTTGCTGTCATAGCTGTACAATCCCTGGTATGTACCGATCCAGAAGGTGCCCGACCTATCCTGGATAAACCCGGTAATCCGGGATGTGAGACCTGCAAGTTCTTCTTCATCCGGAATGATCCGTTCCACGTCGTTGGTAAACCTGTCTACGCGATTCAATCCCTGGAATGTACCTACCCATACATCATTTCGAATGTCAGCCGCAATGACAGTCACCGTATCATTGGAAAGGGAGTTGGGCGACGAGGGATCGTGCTGGATGGTGGAAAAAACACCCCTGCGGGGATTGTATTTGGTGAGTCCGCCCCGGGACCCGAGCCAGATCATGCCCGATTTATCTTCGTAGACCAGTTCAATCCATTTATTGGCAAGGATGTGATGCTGGTCGGTGGTGGCACCGTATACCGTAATGTTCTGTCCGTCATATTTATTGAGCCCGTCTTCGGTGCCGAACCACATGAAACCCTTGGAATCCTGGTAAATATTATACACAGAACTGAGGGAAAGCCCTTCATTGATGGTGATCCTCTTAAAACGAACATACTCATCCTGACCGGAAAGGGATGGATTCAGGAATAGCGTTAGTATAAAAAGATAAATATATCTTTTGATCATTCCGGCAAACGTGGTAGCGTTAGTTTCACTTCAGAAGTACAAATATTGAACCAAGTTAGCCAATCAGGGGGTCTAAATCAACGGAAAATCGTTAAAATATGTTATAACCCATTTATTTTGTGACCTCTACATCCCTCCAGAAGGCTACACTGTTTTCATAAGAAATAATTTGTCAATGTGTGTATATGGTCGTTACAGAATGGATAACCTTACACTTTTTCCCACAATGAGTTCACAAAATACTCCCGGCGGTCGAAGAAGCTTTCTGCCACCCTGAAACCACTGGCATCTGCCAGGTCGTGGATCATCTCCATGTCATACTTCTGGGACATTTCAGTGTAGATGGTTTCCCATTTCCCGAAATGAATGGTGTCATCTACATCTTGCAGCCTAACATTCTGGTCCCTGGTGCTTACCAGGTAACTTTTTGCGGTCCCTGTTTCCGGGTCATAATAGGGTGCATGCATGAAGTGGTCCAGGTTGAAATCTGCACCCAGTTCCCTGTTCAGCCTTTTCAGCAGGTTGAGGTTGAAATCGCGGGTGTGACCGTGGGGATCATCATAGGCTCTTCGGATCACTTCCGGATCTTTCTTCAGGTCAAGACCGATAAAGAACAGGTCATCGTCCGACATGACAAGGTTCAACTGACTGAGGAATGAGATGCTCTGCTCACGGTTGAAATTTCCAAGGTTGGAACCCAGGAACATCACAACCTTACGGTCGGGATACTCCCGGGATAGATCTTCGATCATGTGGAAATAGTCTCCAATGCGGGTTACCATGGATAACCCGGGAAATTGCTGTTTCATGGAACCCTCCAATTGTATAACAGCCTCTTCGGAGATATCCACGGGGATGTACCTGAAGTTCACCTGTTCATCCAGCAGGCCCCGGATCAGGATCCGGGTTTTCTGTCCATTCCCTGCACCCAGCTCCACCAGCTCCACCGTGTTGCAATCCCTGCAGAACAGGGATCCGATCCTGCGCTTGTGTGTCTCGAATATCTCAGCCTCGCATCCGGTGGGATAGTATTCGGGCATCTGCATGATATCCTGGAAGATACGGCTTCCTCCCGCATCATAAAAGAATTTGGAGGAGATATATTTTTTGGAAGCTTTCAGTCCTTCCACCACCTCCAGTGCCATATCCGTTAATTCAAGGGTTTTCTGCATCCTGTAAATTTATGTGGATTGTTTGAGGATTATTTTAACTACAATCCTGTCTCGGTATTGTTCAATGTTTGCCGATTTTAGTCGAACAATCCATGTCATCATTACAGGTTGTTACTCAACAATGAATATGAATAGCCTTAAACTGATATAGAATTAAATTATTTATTTATCTTGAAATCGTAATTCAAACTTTCATTACCAATGCCCCAAAAACCTAATCCTTCCAAAAAAATCGGTTTCGATAACGAAGCGTATTTAAAAGAGCAGACGATAGCTATCCTTGAACGGGTTGACCGTTTTCAGGATAAGCTGTACCTTGAATTTGGTGGTAAGATCATGTTTGATTACCATGCTGAAAGGGTACTTCCCGGTTTTGATCCAAATGTAAAAATGCGTCTATTGCAGAAATTGAAAGACAAAATTGATATCATCCTTTGCATTTATGCAGGTGATATTGAGAGAAAGAAAATAAGGGCTGATTTCGGGATTACCTATGATTCCGATGCATTGAAGGCCATTGATGATTTTAAGGAGTGGGGAATTGATGTTTCTGCTGTTGTCATTACCCGCTACGAGAACCAGCCAGCTGCCAGATCCTTTAAAAACAAGCTGGAACGCAATGGGATGCGGGTGTATACACACAAGTTCACCAAAGGGTACCCATCGAATGTTGATTATATCGTCAGCGACTTTGGCTACGGGTCTAATGAATACATTGAAACCAGCAAGCCCATTGTAGTAGTAACTGCTCCGGGGCCAGGGAGCGGCAAACTGGCCACCTGCCTCAGCAACCTCTACCATGATTACAAAAGGGGTATAAAGGCCGGTTATGCCAAGTTCGAAACTTTCCCGATCTGGAACCTGGCCCTCTCGCACAAGGTCAATATAGCTTACGAAGCAGCCACCGTGGATCTGAAAGACCTGGTACAGATTGATCATCACCACCTGGAAGCTTATAATGTCAAATCAGTTAATTATAATCGTGATAATGAAGCCTTTCCACTGCTTAAAAAAATCATTGAAAAGATTACTGGTGAAGACTCAATGTACAAATCACCCACTGACATGGGCGTCAACAGGGCCAGTGCAGGAATTATGGATGATGAGGTGATCCAGGAAGCCAGTCACCAGGAGATCATCAGGAGATATTACAGGTGTGCGGTGGAGTATGCCATAGGACTGGTGGACAGGGATACACTCGATAGGGCTGAGATGATCATGGAAATGGTGAATGCAAGGGTGGATGACAGAAAGGTTGTGGAGCCAGCCATCCAGGCAGCAAAAGAAGCAGAAAAACAGGGAAAGGGAAATGAAGGCATCTTTAGCGGGGCAGCCATTGAACTGAAGGACGGAACCATCATCACAGGTAAGAATTCACCTCTCATGCATGCTGCGTCCAGCCTCATCCTGAATGCTACCAAACACCTGGCCGAACTTCCGGACAGCATAGACCTTTTGCCAAAAAGTATCATCGATTCAATTGCTTTTCTCAAAAAGGAGATCCTGAAGGGCAAGATGGTCAGCCTCGACCTGGAAGAAACCATGATCGCACTGGGGATATCAGCTATTTCGAATCCCGCCGCCCAGATGGCAGTCCAGAAATTGAAGGAACTCAGGAACTGTGAGGTTCACCTGACCCATATTCCCACACCGGGGGATGAAGCCGGTCTAAGGAAACTGCGTATGAACCTGACCTGCGACCCGGCTTTTTCTACGAAGAGTCTTTTTTTAAGGGAATAACAAAGCTGGATTCCAGTTCTTTTGGTCATAAATGATTTACCTGGTCACCGTTGCGGGTTCTACTTTGGCCTTGACCACCGTTTTGGTTTTCCATTTGCCTGTCCTGTAGTAGATGATCGTAAGGATCATTCCAATGCCCCAGCCAGCGGGAATGGACCACCAGATCCCCGATTCACCCATACCTATTCCCTTGATGGTGAATCCGAATATCTCAACTGTTTCCTGGCTCAGGAACACAGCAACAGGGATGCGGATGATCCAGAGCGAGAACAGGGTAAGGAACATGGGAACGATGGTATCCCCTGCACCCCTCATGACCCCGCTGAAAACAAACATCCCTGTAAAAAGCAGGTAAAAGGCAGTCACAATGGTGAGATATTCTCCCCCGATATTGATGACCGTCTGGTCCTGGGTGAAAAGGCCCATCAGCGGATATTTGAATATTACGATCAATACCGTGATGCCCACGGCCACTGCCGAAGCCATCAACAGTGTACGTGATAGTCCCCGCCGCACCCTCTCGATCTTTCCGGCACCGATGTTTTGTCCCACGAAGGTGGACAGTGCTTGTGAAAAGACCATGGATGGAATGATGGCCAGGCTGTCGAGCCGCCCTGCAGCAGTATAGGCAGCCACCACGTCGGTACCGAATCCGTTCACAATCCCCATCAGTGCCATCATTCCGAGTGCCACAAATGTATGCTGCAACCCGGTAGGAAGCCCGATCCTGAGGGTCTGCTTGAATATCTCGTAATCGAAGGAAAACTCCCTGATGTTGAACTTGATCAGTTCATGGTTGCTGTTGAGGTAAATTACGGCCACAATAAAGGCTGTACCCTGGGCAATGATGGTGGCCAGTGCCGCTCCTTCAATTCCCCAGCCCAGTTTCACGATAAAAAGGAGATCAAGGCCGATATTCAGAAAGGTGGCCAGGATCATGAAGTAGAGGGGTGTCACCGAATCACCAAGTCCACGCAATACAGAAGCCACACCGTTGTATCCAAAAAAGACCACCAATCCTGATACATAGATGGTAAAATAGGCGTTGGCGGTTGGCATTAATTCTTCGGGAAGATTCATCAGCCGGAAGATCTGCTCAGAAAATGTAATCCCCACCACAGTCATCAGCACCGCAGAGATGCCCATGATGATGAAGATGGTATCGATGGCCCTTTTAACTTTGGTAAATTTCTTCGCACCGAAAAACTGGGATATCACGATGGTCCCC
The DNA here is from genome assembly GCA_023138875.1 of Bacteroidales bacterium. Lineage (GTDB taxonomy): Bacteria > Bacteroidota > Bacteroidia > Bacteroidales. The sequence continues at coordinate 23,406 of JAGLOO010000050.1, read as the reverse complement.
CCGGTGGCAATCCCGATGATCAGTGCAATCAGGGTAAAGATGACCGGAAAGGAAGCTCCCACCGAAGCCAGGGCCTCCTTGCCCAGGAAGCGCCCAACGATGATCTGGTCCACAAATGTATAGAGCTGCTGGAACATGTGTCCCACCAGCATTGGTACGGCAAACCGGAAAATATTTCTGCCCTCGCTTCCCTGGGTTAGATCATTCATCATAAAACTGAGCCGGTAAATGTCGGCATTTTATGACGAATCCTGCAAGGGCCTCGTTTGCAAAATTATTTATTGCGCATTTTTTGGGTTGGGGTGTGCTATTATAGCCAAGGCTTCTTTGAAATTGAATGGCTTGAAGAATGGGTTCTTGTCATTGTGGCAATTTTTACATACCTCCTCTGTAGCAAGGATCATTCCTTTTTCCATAGCAAATTCCCGGTCTTTCATTACGGAAGCCGATTTAAATGCACTTCCGGGGCCATGACATGATTCACAGGAGACACCTTCTGCTTGAGTAATGCTTGCACGAAGAGTTTCAGGAGCCGCCGCATATGTGGAGTGGCACGACAGACAACTTGCTTCTTTGGTAGGATCGGCAATCCCATTTTTCTTTGCATATTCCAGGGATTCCGGACTTGACAAAGATTTGAGGGAATTTGCGTGGGGAGCGGCGCTCCAGACCTTGAATTGCTCGCCGGTTGCCGGTTTGTTATGACACATTTTACACTTGGCTGCCCCGATGTACTTGAACTTCTGGGAGTAGACTGCTCCACTGGAAAAGAGCAGAATAATGGAAAAATAGAGTAACTTTTTCATAATACAGCTATTGAGATTAACGAAAAAAAAGGAACGTCTTAGATGTTTTTAAAATTAATAATATGTGGTGTTATCTTATTGCTTTTATGCTATTTAGAATAATTTTAAAGAGATCGGTGGACGATACATAAGCTGGTTAAAATGCTGTTTTGTATTTGTTGTGCAAGGATTGTACCGCAATGTAATCCTTGCCACCCATGATATCGCAAAAGAATGAATTACTTATCGACTGAAACAAAATCTCTGGGATGTTGCCTGATCAAAGCATGCATCATGTTTTTGAGCATGATCGTTTAAACTGAACCGGGGATCTTTTCCAGTTCCACTGTGAAATGCCTCATGATGGGTGCTTCGTACCTGATCTTATATCCCGAGGTAATGGTATCCTGCCTTTGGTAAATGTGCTGCATGGCTGCGGCCACATAGTCCATGTGGTTCCTGGTATAAACCCTCCGGGGGATGGTCAGGCGCACCATCTCAAGTTTGGGATAGCGGTTCTCCCGGGTTTCGGGATTCCGGTCCGCCAGCAGGGTCCCGATCTCAACGGCCCTGACCCCTGATTCAAGGTAGAGTTCAAGTGCCAGTGTCTGAGCGATAAACTCCTCTTTTGGTACACGGGGAAGAAACCTGCCGGCATCCACGAAGATGGCATGTCCCCCGAAGGGCTCCTGCACAGGGATCCCGTTTTCTCTGAGCACCTCTCCCAGGTAGTGAACCTGTTTGATGCGGCTTTCCAGGTAGGCAAATGTAGTTGCCTCTTTCAGTCCCCGTGCCAGGGCTGCCATATCCCTGCCGGACATGCCTCCATAGGTGATGTATCCCTCGAACATGATATTGTAGGTGGTGGCCTCCCGGAAAATGGCCTTGCTGTTGAGTGCAATGAATCCACCCATGTTAACGATGCCATCCTTTTTACTGCTCATGGTCATCCCGTCGGCCAGGGAGAACATCTCTTTCACGATCTCCCGGACGGATCTGTCTTTGTGACCTTTTTCCCGGGTTTTGATGAAGTAGGCATTCTCTGCAAACCGGGCAGCATCAAAGATTACCGGAATACCATACTTGTCTGCAAATTCCCGGACCGCCTTCATGTTTTCCATGCTCACTGGCTGTCCTCCCGTAGAATTGCAGGTGATGGTTACGATGATAAAAGGGATGCGTTCCTTTCCATACACCTGGAACACGTTTTCAAGTTTTCCAATATCCAGGTTGCCTTTGAAGGGATGGTAAACAGAAGTATCGCTGGCCTCGTCGATGGTGCAGTCAAATGCATTGGCTTTCCTGAACTCGATGTGTCCCTTGGTTGTGTCGAAGTGTGCATTGCCGGGTATCACATTCCCTTCTTTGACCAGGACTGAAAACAGTACATTTTCAGCAGCCCTGCCCTGATGGGTGGGAAGCACATATGGAAATCCTGTAAGGGAGGTGATGGTTTCCCTGAGCTGCTCAAAAGACTTGCTGCCTGCATAGGATTCATCGCCCGACATCAGGGCAGACCACTGTTCCTGGCTCATGGCTCCGGTTCCGGAATCGGTAAGCAAGTCGATGAATACCTGGTGGCTTTTGAGATTGAACAGGTTGTACCGGGCATCTTTGATCCATTGTTCACGATCATCCCGTGTACTCGGGTACATGGGTTCGATCATTTTTATCTTGTACGGTTCAGCGTAAGGTAACATATTTAGAAGCTAAAAGGCTGCAATACAGCAAGGTGAAAATTATTTGTCAGGAAGTCAGGAATTAGGAAAAATGATCGGGCAATGGAAGGTTACCTTACTGGAAAGTGTAGGTGTCCCGGTTCTTGATGTTCAGGAACAGGCGTTTGAATGATATTGAGATACAATGGTACATTCCTGTTGCAAATTTAGCATGAAATGTGCAATCTGCTTGTTGCAGGATGGATGTTCTTGGGCAGCCGGGTTACCGGTCCCTTTCAGAAAGGTATTGCTGGTAGTAGCGTTCCATGATCTCCTTTTTCTTGTTCCCGGCCTCTGCCTGTCTCGCCTGGAAATCCTTTTTGGCTTCACCCTTTCTTCTCGGTTCAAAAAGGGGATCGCCGGAGAGCTCTTCCAGGTATGGTTTGTCGTAATATTTCAGCACGAAGATCTCCGGATGCACTTCCCAGCGGGTCAGGTCCTGCGCAAAGGAGATGCTGTAGAAAGAGTTTCCATCGGAATGGTAGACCAGGTCCAGTACCGCCTCTTCATTGTCCAGGAAGGAGTGGATCCGTTCGCCTGTGGCCACATCCCAGAGGATCAGGGACTGGTCGGCCGATCCGCTCACCAGGTAGTGTCCGCAGGGACTGAATGTCACCTCCATCACCATGTCCCTGTGCCCCTTCAGGAGATGGACCAGTTCCTCCTCTTCCACATTGTAAACCCTCACGGAACGGTCTTTGGAAGCAACTGCCAGAAGACGACTGTCGGGACTGAAAGCCACATCATAGACATCCTGGGTGGGACCATGCAGGGTTTTAACAACCTGCTTTGTATCAATGTCCCAAATCTTTACAGTCAGGTCATTGCTTCCACTGGCAATCAACCGGCTATCGGGACTGATGCATACCGACATGGTTACATCTTCATGGCCACGCATCTGTTCCAGCACCACACTGTTGTATACATCCCACAGCAGGAATGTTTTGTTGAATGCGGAGGAGACGGCATGTTTTCCATCGTTGCTGATATCCACATTCCAGATGGTGGTGGCATGGGAGGACCAGCTGGCAACGCGTTTCCCGGTCAGGTCCCACAACTTAATGGAATTATGTCCGGCCGTGAGGACAAAATCCATTTTTGGAGGCATGTCCATGGCATTAACCGCCTTGTAATGTGCTTCCTCCACCTCCAATCTGGTCTGGAAGGATACCGGATCCAGCAGCCTGAACGATCCGTCATGGAATCCGGCCAGCAAAAGGCTGCCGTCCGGGGATATATTGATGGAGGTGAGGCTGGTTTTGTACTTCTGTCTTTTCAGGATATAAGTATTGCTCTGTCCGAAAGAGATAAATACACAGGTGATAAGGAAAAATGTGGTAAGGAGTTGTCTTTTCATTTACAGTATCTTATATACTAAAGAAAGCGTCTTTTGTATAGAAAACCAATTTTTCTTTGCAGATCCGGCCTGGTAAGTATGGATTTTTCCTGTTTTTTTGTATTTGGTTCCCGGAAAATACCCACATGTAGGGATGGGGGGACCCCGGGGTTGTTGTAGTTTTGCAGGGAATTGATCTTTATAACGTTTCATTTGTTATAATTACCCGTTGATTGAGACATTGTGATGGAGATTGTGAAAACATATTTTGAAGAACTGATCAGGTTGGTCAATGAAATGTCGCCTTACCTGTTGCTGGGATTCCTGTTTGCAGGCATACTCAGGGTATTTTTTCCGCGGCGTATCATTACCAGGTATATGGGGAAGCGCAATTTTCGATCGGTGCTGAATGCTTCCCTTCTGGGGGTTCCCATGCCCCTCTGTTCCTGCGGGGTGCTGCCTGCAGGAATTGGATTTTATAAGAATGGAGCAAGCCGGGGGTCCACCATTTCTTTCCTGATCTCTACACCCCAGACCGGCGTGGATTCCATTTTTGCCACCTATGCATTGCTGGGCCTTCCTCTGGCCATCATCCGGCCGGTGGTGGCTCTTCTGACCGGGATTTTTGGTGGAGTAATGGGTAACCTGTCCGACAGGAACGGTGTTAAGGAAAAACAGGAGGTGTCAGCGGAAGAAAATAATCATGACCGGTCGGTTAGGGAGTTGTTCAGGTATGGTTTTGTGGAACTGTTGCAGGATATTTCAAAGTGGCTGATCATCGGGATGCTGGTGGCTGCTTTGTTGTCGGTTCTGATCCCGGATGATTTTTTCATTCGCAGTATTTCCAGTGAATACCTGGCCCTGCTGCTTATGTTACTGGCTTCGGTACCCTTGTACATCTGTGCCACCGGCTCCATTCCCATCGCAGCTGTGTTGCTCATGAAGGGATTATCACCGGGGGCGGCGCTTGTACTGCTGATGGCCGGACCGGCCACAAATATTGCCACCATGGCAGTTATTGGAAATGCCATGGATAAAAGGTCGCTGTGGATCTACCTGGTCAGCATTATCGGGGGAGCCCTGGTTTTTGGGATCCTGGTCAATGAATTGATCCCCCGGGAATGGATCACCGGCTTCATTCCATCCGGGCTTCATTCGGATGTTCATGAACACACCACCGGATGGTTCAAATGGATCTCATCGGCTGCACTGCTGCTGCTGATCATTAATGGATATATCATGAAATCCCTGTCAAGGCGAGGGAACCGCATTGAGGATAAAACAAAGTCAGAACAAATGAAATCAAATATTCATATATTCAGGGTAGAGGGGATGACCTGCAACCACTGCAAGGTCAGTGTTGAGAACGGATTGAAGAAAAATACTTCCATTTCCGAGGTGCTGGCCGATCCTGACCAGAACAGGGTTACTATCCAGGCCGAAACTATCACTGATTCCATCATTCAGGATACCGTTGAGGGACTGGGATACAGTTTCAAAGGAAGGATTTGACGATTGATGACCCTGAATGACCTGCATACAGGCGATACTGCAACCATCACCCGCGTAAAGGGCAGGGGAGCTTTCCGGAAAAGGATAACCGAAATGGGATTTATCCGTGGGAAGCCGGTCACTGTGGTGAAATCTGCCCCCCTGAAGGACCCGGTTGAATACAGGATACTGGACAGTAACGTGACCCTTCGAAGCAGCGAATCCAGCCTGATCGAGGTGGTCACAGGGGCAGATGCCCCGGGAATCGTGGTGACTCCTGCGTCCAGGATCTCCGGTGCCTTCCAGAGGGGACCGTTTGTTCCCAGGCCAGGTAAAATCATCGATGTGGCACTGGTGGGGAATCCAAACAGTGGAAAGACCACGCTTTTTAACCGGGTATCACGCTCCAGGGAACATGTGGGTAACTATCCCGGTGTGACAGTAAGTTCAAAGGAAGCATTGTTTAACCACAGGGGGTATACCTTTCGTATCACCGACCTTCCGGGTACCTATTCCCTTTCCGATTATTCCAGTGAGGAAAAGTTCGTACGTGAGCACATCCTGAAGAAAAAGCCGGATGTGGTTGTGAACGTTGTGGATGCCAATAACCTGGAGCGAAACCTCTACCTTACCAGTCAGCTGATCGATATGGACATCACGGTGGTACTTGCCCTGAACATGTACGATGACCTGATGGCCAGGAAAGACAAGCTGGATATCGGCCTGCTTAGCCAGTTACTGGGCATCCGCGTGGTTCCCACCATCAGTCACCGCGGCAAAGGGATCTTCCGGTTATTGAACCATGTGATCCGTGTATTTGAAGGAGATGATCCTGATATCCGGCACATCCATATTAATTATGGTGAGGAGATTGAACAGTCGGTTCAACGGCTCCAGGAGTTGATCCGTGAAAATCCTTCCCATACCGATCATTATTCATCCAGGTTCCTTTCGCTGAAACTGCTGGAGCGGGATGATAGCTGCACCCATCTTATTTCCGATGCGGATAACTTTATCCGGATCCAGGAAACGGCCCGGGATGAGATATACCGGATCAGGCATCTATTCAAGGAGGATACGGAGACCCTGGTGACAGATGCCCGGTATGGTTTTATTTCAGGCGCACTGAAAGAGACCATGAAAAAAAGCGGTAAGAATCCCGGTTTTACCAGGTCCCAGCAGATCGACCGGATCCTTACCCATAAATACCTGGGGTTGCCCATATTTCTCGCCTTTTTATGGCTCATGTTCCATGCCACCTTTACCCTGGGCAACCATCCTATGGGCTGGATTGAATCGGGGATCGACCTGCTCAGTACATTCCTTAGGTCTCACATGGCTGAGGGAATCCTTCGGGATATGATGGTGGATGGTATCATCGGAGGGGTGGGGGGTGTGATTGTCTTCCTCCCCAACATCCTGATCCTCTTCTTTTTCATCTCACTGATGGAAGATACGGGGTATATGGCCCGCACCGCCTTTATCATGGATCGTGTGATGCACCTGTTCGGGTTGCACGGGAAATCCTTTATACCATTGATCATGGGATTCGGTTGCAATGTTCCGGCCATTATGGCTACCCGCACCCTGGAAAACAAGAACGACAGGATACTTACCATGCTGATCATCCCATTCATGTCATGCAGTGCCAGGCTACCGGTGTATGTGCTGATCGCCGGGGCCATTTTCCCGGAAAAGGCCGGGAACGTGATCTTCTTGCTCTACATGGTGGGGGTGGTGTTTTCAATGCTCATGTCCATCCTGTTCAAGAGTATTTTGTTTAAGAACAGGGAAGCGCCGTTTGTGATGGAATTGCCTATTTACCGTAACCCGGGTATGAAAGTGATCCTGCTGCATATGTGGAGGAAGGGTGCGTACTACCTGAAGAAGATGGGTGGCGTAATCCTACTGGCTTCCCTGGTGATCTGGGCGCTGGGCTATTTTCCCAGGAATGTGGAATACTCCATCGAATATGATCAGCTCATTGCACAGGAGCAATCCCCGGAGCGTATCTCAATGCTGAAGCGGGAAAAGGAGGCCGAGCGACAGAAGCACTCCTATATCGGCAGGCTGGGGAAATCCATCGAACCGGTGATCAGGCCCCTGGGTTTCGACTGGAAGATGGGGATCAGTCTTGTTACAGGATTCGCAGCAAAGGAGATTGTAGTCAGTACCATGGGTGTGCTGTACCAGGCGGGTATTGAAGCAGAAGACGGGAGTTCAACTTCATTGCAGACCAGGATCAGGGATGAAATGTATACATCCGGTCCGCTTGCTGGCAAGCCTGTATTCACGCCCATTTCGGGGTTTTCATTTCTTATCTTTATCCTCCTTTACCTGCCCTGTATTGCTGTTGTTACAGCTGTGGGCAGGGAATCGGGCAGCTGGAAGTGGGCAGGTTTTGTATTGTTCTATACCACAGCAATTGCCTGGGTTACCAGCTTCGCAGTGTTCCAGATTGGAACATTGTTGCTAAATGGATGATTTTTATATCTTGCGCCATTTAAATTAAGAAAAACAAAATCGAATTTGATGTTGAAGAGGTTATCATTTTTTGTCTCCATGCCATTCATGGGTGTGCTGTTGATTTTATTAATCGTTGTGCTTGCCCTTGCCACCTTTGTGGAAAGCGCTTATAACACCCAGACTGCATGGGCCGTGGCCTATGGAACGCATTGGTTTGAGATACTGCTGTTGCTGATCGGGATCAATGTGGCGGGAGTGATGATCAGGTATAAATTCTATAAGCGCAGAAAGATTACTGTCCTGGTATTTCATCTGGCCTTCATCCTGATCTTTGCTGGGGCGGCCATCACCAGGTTTTTCAGTTACGAGGGGAACATGCACATCCGGGAGAATGCCACCTCCAACAGCATGTTGAGCAATAACGCATACATGCAGGTGACCCTGAAGTCAGGAGGGGAAACGGTGGAACACAGCAGGGAAATGATGCTATCCGAACTGACACCGCGTAACTACAGGATGCGTACCCGGATCGGTGGAGAAAAGGTGAAAATCAAGTCCACAGGTTATATGCCTGATGTCGTGGAACAGTATGTGGCTGCCCCGGATGGTGAACCATATCTGCAGTTGATGCTGGTGACTGACAGGCAGACCTCGGTGGGGATCCCGTCGGGGAGCACCATCAAAGCGATGGGAATGGATATTGCATTCAACAATGATGATACCACAGCAGTATTGAGGTTCGTTTCAGAAGGTAATGAGATCCATGCGTTTGCCCTTTTTACCATTTCCACCATGCAGATGGGTGGTGAAACCAACAAAGATTACCTGCCGGGAGAACCTGTTCCCATCAGAGAAAGCACCCTTTATACACTTGGCCACATGCGGATGGCCCTTCAGAATTATCTACCCTCCGCAAGAAAACAACTGGTGAAGGCTCCGGCCAGCCAGAAGGGATCCCACCTGGCCGCTGTAAAGCTGGAATTGAACTACAGGGGCATGACCTCGGAGCTTTACGTGCCGGGATTGGCCAGGCTGACCGGCACTCCGGTGACGGGAGAAATGAGTGATCTAGCCTATACCATCACCTATGGTTCCAGGGAGATTCCTATCCCGTTTTCACTTTTCCTGAAAGACTTTGAGGTGGAACGGTACCCTGGTTCCAACAGTCCTTCTTCTTTTGCCAGTGAGGTGGTACTCATTGATAATGAACTTGGGATCCGGGAAGATCGCAGGATCTTCATGAATAACGTTTTGAAACACAGGGGATACAGGTTTTACCAGGCCTCATATGATAACGATGAACTGGGTACGGTGCTGTCAGTGAACAAGGACCGGGCAGGTACCTTTGTGACCTACCTGGGATACCTGGTGCTGATCGCGGGAATGGTGCTTGCCATGTTTGTCCCGGGGACCCGGTTTGCTATGATCGCAAAAAAAACATCTATGGTAGTAAAATCGGCCATTGTTGCACTTTTAATCCTGGGTGGAAGCCTTCCGGTATTTTCCCAGGAGGTTCCGCCGAAGGATGTGGCGGAGGAATTTGGATACCTCTGGGTACTGGATAAAGGCGGACGTTTTGAGCCCATGAATACACTCTCCAACGAGGTTGTCAGAAAGATCACCAATAAATCCAGGTACAGGGATTATACCCCGGACCAGGTACTGCTGGGAATGATGTTGTATCCCGATGTGTGGAAACAGGCGCCTCTGTTCAAGGTCAAGCACCCTGAGCTCCATCGTCTGATCGGTTTTAAAGGGGAGTTGGTTAGTTTCAACGACCTGATGGATTCCAGCGGAAATACTTACCTGCTCAGCGAACTGGTCAATGAGGCCTATTCGAAACAGGTTGCTTTGCAGACCGACCTGGACAAGGAGGTGATAAAACTGGATGACCGTGTCAATGCCCTGTTCCTGGTACAGTCGGGAGGGCTCATCCGGATATTCCCGGACCCTGGAGCTGAAAACCACAGGTGGGCGTCTGTTTCTGAGGCCCTCATGGGAGAGATGAAAGCGGAAACCGACACCATGGGCACCGTTTTTCTTAAGTACTTGCATGCGATCCGGAACAGCGATTATGCCAGCGGGCAAGCCAACCTGGCACTGCTCCATAATAACCAGTTGAGCGTGGAAAACCCGATACCATCCGCATTAAAAAAGAGAATGGAGATCGTATACAACAGGATCAATATTTTTCCGCGTCTTGTCGGGTTCTATGGCATTTTTGGACTTGTATTGATGGTACTTCAGTTCCTGATCGTGTTTCGTCCGAACAGGGTATTCAGGTGGTTTTTCAGAGTAGGTGTGATCCACCTGGTAGCGGCTTTTGTTGTACATACCCTGGCGCTGACTGTCAGGTGGTATATCAGTGGTCATGCTCCCATGAGCAACGGTTATGAATCCATGATCTTTGTGTCATGGGTTACGCTGTTGGCCGGACTCATTTTTGTGAAACGCTCGGGATATGCGATGGCCCTAACGGCCATTCTTGCTGCACTTGCATTGATGGTGGCGCAGATGAGCAACATGAACCCGGAGATCACCAACCTGGTCCCGGTGCTGAAATCACCGTGGCTGACCATCCATGTGACCGTGATCATGGCTGGTTACGGATTCCTGGGACTGGCTTCCATCATGGGGCTCCTGAACGTGGTCTTGTATGCACTTCTCACTCCGAAGAACAACGTGGGGATGCAGGAGGTGATCCAGCAGGTTACCCGGGTCAATCAACTGACCCTGATTGTGGGACTTTACTTCATGACTGCCGGAGTATTCCTGGGAGGTGTCTGGGCCAATGAATCCTGGGGGCGCTATTGGGGCTGGGATCCGAAGGAGACCTGGGCGCTGATCACCGTGCTGGTATATGCTTTTGTAACCCATATGCACCGGATCCCTGGTTTGCGGGGCGTTTTTGCCTTCAACCTGGCCTCCTTTATCAGCTATGCTTCGGTATTGATGACCTACTTCGGGGTGAACTACTTTCTGGGAGGGATCCACTCTTATGCCAGCGGATCGTCATTTAAGATGCCCTGGGTGGTCTACGTCGTTTTGGTGCTGTTGAGCGGTCTGGCCATTTTTGCGTACAACAGACAAGGCAAATTAGACATTAATAAGGAACTTCGTTGAGGCTGGACCTGGTCTGTCGCCCAAAATCCATCACGCAGTTGACCCGGTATTTTTTGTGGGGTCTGATGGCTACGCCCACCGAATTGAAACTCTTATTCAGGATGTTTTTCCTGTGCCCCATCTCTTTGATGCCTTCATCAATGAGCAGGGTGATGACAATATCTATGGCCTCTTCATAACCATAGGAGCAGTTCTCCCCCACATGCTGGTATGGATTACCCATCAGAGGCTTAAAGCGTTTGTTGAAGTCTATATGTCCCACGTGACCGGTTTTGCCAGATTTAATGGCATGTCCCTGTGCCACTGCAGTCAGGTCCTCCCCGGGCTCCAGGGGAAGAAGATCCGGTAACTTTTTCAGATCGCGGAACAGGGACCTGATGTAACGGCTGTTCTCCAGGTCATTGGTCTTCATATAGGTTTCCAGGAAGGTCTCTGCAAAGAGGGACCCGTCGTGACGTGCCATGTTTATAAAGAGGATCACCTTCTTTTCCTCTTCGGTCATGTATCCTGCTTCACCTGCGGTGTTCAGTTTCTGTACCACCTCTGCATCCCAGCGGTCCCAGACAGATTCCTGTGATGAAAGGTGAGCCGGCAGGAGCAGCAGAAGCGGAACAAGCAATGAGCGAACCATCGTATTCTTTTTTTTATAAACAACGGAGGGTATTAAGGATTCAGGATGATGTATACATCGTAGTCTTCGAATGCGGTAAAACCCAGACTTTTGTAGAGATTGACGGCCGCGAGGTTTTTACTGTGAACCTCCAGTTTAACGGGGCAGTTTTTATCTCTTGCGTATTTCAGGGATTCCTCCGTAAGGATCCGGCCAAGACCTTTTTTCTGCAGGGATGGCTGGATGGCGAAATGGTGAAGGTGAATGCGCCGGCCGTCATAACTCATCCAGGAGGTCCCCGCTAAGTTGCCTGTTACAGGATCTTCCATGACCAGGAACTTACCACCCAAGTCTGTACACTGCAGGATTATTTCAGATGTATCACCCCTCTCAAACGTATAAATGCCTGTCTGTTTCCAGAGTTCCTCAACCTTTGGAAAGTCTTCTTTCCGGTAGTCCCGAATGACCATGTTCACCTATGCTTTTACAACATAGACCTGTCCGGTCTCATACCGGACGACCTTCACCTGCTCGCCCTTCTCAATGAAACCATACTCCGAACTGGCATCATACAGTTTCTCATTGATCTTCACCTTCCCCGACGGACGCAATACCGTATGGGCCAGACCTGTCTCTCCAATAAGTGTATGCGGTTCGGTTTCCACCCCGATGTAGCCTTCCTCCATGCGCTGTTCTCTCTTCAGGGAAAGGTTCGAAAACAGGGTGGTGGTGAGTAGCTTATTTGCCGTCCAGAGCGATAGGATCAATCCCAGAAAAGCGGAGAACAGAACCACGCCCAGGGATCGCATTAACAGTGACAGTCCCTCCCCGGTAAATTCAGGTTCTTCAAAGACCACATTGTCCACTAGGCTCAGCGTGAGACCTGTTACCATGGCAATGATCCCGGCAACACCGGCCACTCCGAATCCGGGGATGGCAAAGATCTCCACCAGGATCAGAATAACTCCGACAACGAAAATAATCAATTCCCAGTTCTCGGCCAAGCCTTCCAGGTAGAGCGGGGCAAAATAGAGCAGCGCTGCTATGATGGATGCAGCCAGCGGAAATCCTATTCCTGGAGATTGAAGTTCGAAATAGAGGCCTCCAATGATGATCATGATCAGTACCCCGCTGATCATGGGATTGATCAGGAAACCAATGGCCTTGTCCATGCCCGATGGGTTGTAGGATTTCAGCTCATATTGCTCAATTCCCAGGTTGCTGATAATCTCATCTATCGATTCGACCGTTCTTTCGCAGTACCCATTCGCCATAGCTTCTAAGGCTGTGAAGGTGAGGACCTGGCCGGTATCACTCACGCCCTCCACAAACAACCTGGGATCGACCATGGCTTCTGCGATGGCCGGATCGCGGTTCCACACCAGGGTGGTGTCGGTGCCTGAAATGACTGTGTCCTTTCCATGGGCCTCGGCAGTGGCGCGCATGGTGGCACGCATGTATGACTGGTATTTATCCGGGACCTGTTCACCGGTCTGGTTGACCACGGTGGCTGCCCCGATCTTGCCCCCCGGCTTCATATAGATACTGTCACACGCAATGGCGATAAGTGCCCCTGCAGAAGCTGCGTTATCGTTGATAAAAACGTAAACGGGGATGGGGGAGTTGAGGATCTTTGTCCGGATGGAGTCTGCAGCCCTGACCTCCCCGCCATAGGTGTTTAGTTGCAGGATCACCAGGTCGGCCCCCAGTGAGAAGGCTTCTTCAAATGCTTCCTTTGTGATCCGCCACGTGGGTGCGGCAATGTTGTCTTTGATAGCAAATGTGTAGATCAGGGTCTTCTCCACAGAGTCAATATCGACCGATAAGATCGTTAAACCCGGAGAAGTGTCGGTTTTAGTGCTGTCGGGGGCTACTAACTGGCTGCTGAATACCAGTGCCAGTACTGCGGCCGCCAACATGTACATCGTGCGCTTCATAATGACTGTTTATATCTCCAAAAGTAAGAATATTTTCTGCTAAATTTGTGGAGTCATTCAAATCAACAAAATGGAATTAAATAAACTGACGGCCATCTCTCCTGTGGATGGCCGATACCGGTCAAAAGCAGAAACGCTTTCCGGTTATTTATCTGAATATGGATTGATCAAGTACCGGGTGATGGTGGAGGTGGAATATTTCATCGCCCTTTGCCTGGCTGGTGTACCCCAGCTCTCCGGGGTTCCGGAGGAGCAGTTTGAGAACCTCAGGCAGATCTACACGGTTTTTTCCGTGGAAGATGCTCAGAAGGTTAAGGAGATAGAAAAGGTGACCAATCACGATGTGAAAGCCGTTGAATATTTTGTAAAGGAGAAGTTCGAATCGCTGGGGCTTGACCATTTTAAGGAATTCATCCATTTCGGCCTTACCTCACAAGATATCAATAATATCGCCACACCCCTGTCATTGAAAGATGCCATGCAGACGACCTATTACCCGATGCTGGACCAGCTGACACAGGTGCTTGAAAAACTGGCCGCGGAATGGGACGAGATCCCCATGCTGGCCCGGACCCATGGACAGCCGGCCTCTCCAACCCTCCTGGGGAAGGAGATCAGGGTTTTTATTGAAAGGCTGGATAACCAGCTTGAACAACTTGAAGAGATCCCGGTACCTGCCAAGTTTGGAGGTGCCACCGGTAACATGAATGCCCATGTGGTGACCTACCCGGAGATTGACTGGTTTCAATTTGGCGAACATTTTGTAGGTGAAGTGCTTGGATTAAAGCGTTCCTGGCCCACCACCCAGATCGAGCATTATGACAACCTGGCGGCCATGTTCCATGCCTTCGAAAGGATCAATACTATCCTCATCGATCTTTCCAGGGATGTCTGGACTTACGTCTCCATGGAGTATTTCAAGCAAAAGATCACGAAAGGAGAGATCGGTTCATCGGCCATGCCCCACAAGGTGAATCCCATCGATTTTGAAAATGCAGAAGGGAACCTGGGCATCGCTAATGCGGTTTTCAGCCACATGGCTGCCAAGCTACCGGTTTCCCGGTTGCAACGCGATCTGACCGATTCCACCGTTCTGCGCAACATCGGGGTGCCGCTGAGCCATACGGTGATAGCCATGCAGTCGCTTATCAAGGGACTGGGCAAATTGATTGTGAATGAGCCGGCCATCCGTGCCGACCTGGAGAAGAATTGGGCGGTGGTGGCAGAGGCGATCCAGTCCATCCTCAGGAGGGAGAACTACCCGAAACCCTACGAGGCGCTGCTTGAACTGACCCGCACCAACGAGGCCGTTACACAGGAAACGATCCGTAAATTTATCCTTGGACTATCGGTCAATGATGTGGTGAAGGAAGAATTGTTGAAAATAACACCATGGAATTATACAGGATTGTAAAATATACCGTTGGTATATAATGAAGCTAACCCAATGAGAAGATTTTTCAAGCTTTTAAATTATCTACTGCCTTACAAGTGGTATGTGGCCCAGAATATTATTTACAATATCCTGGGTGCTTTCTTTGCGGTCTTTTCCTTTGCCATGGTCATTCCCTTTCTGAGTGTGTTGTTCGAAACCCAGCCCAAGGTCTTCGAACCCATGGAGTTTGAGTTGAGCACGGACTATTTCATGCATACCCTCAATTACTACATGAGTAAAATGACGGAGGTCAGGGGTGAGGCCAGTGCGCTTATGGTGGTGAGCATCATGGTGGTGCTGTTCAGCCTCTTGAAGAACGGATTCTTATTTCTGGCCAATTATGTGCTGGCCCCGATCAGGGCTTTCACTGTAAGGGATATACGAAACGACATCTATAAGAAAGTGCTGAGGCTTCCCCTTTCCTATTATACCGAGGCCCGGAAAGGCGATGTGATTGCCCGCATTTCCAGCGATGTACAGGAGATTGAAACCTCCATTATGAGTTCCCTGCAGATGTTGTTCAGGGATCCGATCTCCATCATTATCTACCTGATAGTCCTGTTCTCCACCAGTTTTAACCTGACCATATTTGTGGTGGTGATCCTTCCGCTGACAGGGGTCCTGATCGGTCGCATTGCACGCAGTCTCAGGAAAACCACTTTCAGGGGACAGGAGCGCCTGGGTGAACTGCTGGCACTGTTGGAAGAGACCCTCACAGGATTAAGGATCATCAAGGCATTCAACGGTGAAGAACACATGACAGGGAAGTTTGCCGATACCAACAACCGCTTTGCCCTCCTGCTGAGGAAAGTCATCCGCCGGAGGTACCTGGCCAGTCCCCTGAGTGAATTCATGAGCACCATTGTGTTGATGGTCATCATGGTTTACGGAGGATCACTGGTGCTGTCGGGGGGAGGCAACCTTACCGGTGAGAAACTGATCTTATTCCTGATCATCTTCAGCCAGATCATTACCCCGGCAAAGAATTTTACCGCGGCCTATTTCAATATACAGAAGGGCATGGCATCGGTGGACCGGGTGGATCAGGTGTTGCTGGCTGATGTGAAGATCAGGGAGAAGCCGGATGCAGTTCAGGTCAGTGCATTTAGCGACTCCATCGAGTACAAGAATGTCTCATTTAAATATGATAAGGAATATGTGCTGAAAAACGTCTCCTTTACCATCAAAAAGGGACAGTCTATTGCCCTTGTGGGAAAATCCGGATCAGGGAAATCAACGCTAGTTGACCTTCTGCCCAGGTTTATGGATGTGACTGAAGGGGAGATTTACATTGACGGGATCCCTGTCCGGGATTACCGTATCAGGTCCTTGAGAACGTTGATGGGCATTGTGAGTCAGCAATCGATCCTTTTTAATGATTCCTTCAGGAACAACATTGCCTTCGGGAGCAACGGAGGAGCCGATACGGAGAGGATCATCCATTCAGCAAAGGTGGCTAACGCCCATGAGTTTATCATAGATACTGAAAATCAATACGATGCCAATGTGGGGGAAGGTGGAAGCAAGCTTTCCGGGGGACAGAAACAACGCATCAGTATTGCCAGGGCCGTGATGGCCAATCCGCCCATCCTGATCCTGGACGAAGCAACCTCTGCGCTCGATACTGAGTCAGAGAGATTGGTGCAGGATGCTATCATCAAGCTGATGCAGAACCGGACCTCCATTGTGATCGCACACCGGCTCTCCACCATTAAACATGCCGATATGATCCTTGTGATCGATGAAGGCAAGATTGTGGAGCGGGGAACCCATGATGAACTGAACCGGAATAAAGATGGCCTGTACCATAAACTTCATTCAATGCAAATGTTTTAACTCTCCTATGAAGATAAGTGGTTTCTCCATGGGCAAGAACGCCCTCAAATTATACTATCCCATGCGCCAGGCCATTGAGTCCATCCTGCCTATCGTGGATGAATTTGTTGTGGCACTGGGGGATTCTGATGAAGATGACACCACCCGCCGGGAAATTGAAGCCATAGGCAGTGAAAAGATCCGGATCATCGATACGGTGTGGGACATTGAGAAGTATCCCCGGGGTATGGAACACGCTCACCAGACAGATTTAGCCAGGGAGTTGTGTACCGGCGACTGGTTGTTCTACCTGCAGTCGGATGAGGTGGTACACGAGAAGGACCTGGACAACATCAGGGAGCGTTGCCGTGAATTGCTTTATGATAAGGAGGTGGAGGGCCTGTTGTTTCGTTACCGGCACTTCTGGGGCGACTATGAACACATTCAGGATTCCCATTGCTGGTACCGGCAAGAGGTCCGAATCATCAAAAACCTTCCTGATGTCTACTCATGGGAGTCGGCACAGTCATTCCGCAGGATTCCTGATTTTGATGGCATCAACTACAGGCAGCAGGAGGGAACATACAAACTGAAAGTGGCCGGTGTGGATGCAGAGATCTTTCACTATGGATGGGTGCGTCCTCCTGCAGTGATGCAGAACAAGATCAAGGTGTTCAGTATGAACCACAGAGGCCGTGAGAAGATTGAGAAGCAGATCGAAGCGCATAAATACGACCGGATCTATGATTACGGGAACCTGAACAAACTTACCAGGTTCATGGGTACTCATCCGGCTGTGTTGGACGAATGGATTGCCCGGTATGACTGGAAAGAGCAGCTTCGCTTTACGGGTCCCACCCGCTGCCTGAATCCCGTGAAGGCAAAACACGATAAACTGAAATACAGGACCATCTCCTGGATTGAAAAACACCTGCTTTCAGGAAGGAGACTGGGCGAATTCAGGAATTATATATTGTTAAAGAGATAGGCCTGATCGGATAGCAGTTTTCCTTCTTTGTTATATTTCTTCTTAACGGGCAGTTCTTCACCCAGCGCGATAAGTGCGACATGTTTGGATCAGGATTCAAGGCAAAATCTCATGAGGTCACTAAGGAATATTGGGTGCTATTCCGGGAAAAGAGTTGCTGATGTTAGAAGTAAAACACACAAATTCCAGGATCAGTTTTTCTGATCAACTGGACCACATTTTGGTCAGGATGGGTATAAAACGCATGGGCCATTCTGTTGAACCCGGGCTATACAAACTTGGTAATCCCGGTCCCGCATCTTCAGTATTCGTGACAGCCAACTATACGTTGAGCTTCGATGCCTTAAGATCAAATCTTACAGGGGTTGACAGCTATATACTGGTTCTTGACACCAGGGGCATTAATGTCTGGTGTGCCGCCGGTAAGGGAACCTTTGGTACGGATGAACTGATCCATCGAATTGAATTGACAGGACTGAAGGAAATTGTAAATCACCGCACGCTTATTTTACCCCAGCTGGGGGCTCCCGGTATTGCGGCCCATCTGGTGAAGGAGAAAAGTGGATTCGGGATCAAATATGGTCCTGTAAGGGCTTCAGATCTTTCCAGGTACCTGGAACTGGGAAAAACAATCCCTGAAATGAGGCTGGTGGAATTTCCGGTCATGGACAGGCTGTTGCTCATACCGGTTGAACTCAAACATGTCCTGCTCCCGTTGTTTATTGCCGGAACTGCCCTCTACTTTGCTGCAGGAATTATTCCTGCCCTGGCGGTAGTCAGTGCATTCCTGTCACTCAATTTTACTGGCGCAACAACCTTCACTTCAAGGACCGGAGTGAAGAAAGAGATTTTCAGATACTTTCCGGCCATGGTATGGTTATTCGGAAGTGGATCTGTTCTGTTTATTGCTACACTGGTTTTCTACCATATTAAATTGTAACATGTACAACGCATATTCAGATAATACGTTGAATCTTGACCAGGAGCTATGCAATGGTTGCATGATGTGCATCAGGTGCTGTCCAGGTAAATAGTGGGGTTGGTTGCGCCACGGCCATGTTCTATGCTTCTTTGAAAGGCAAAAAGACGGACGAGTGTAGTTGCGGGTAATCCAATCCTTACGGCAGCTCATTATTTATCCCTTCGTCACTCATGAATGAACACCTGTCAAATATATTTACCGGGAGATAATACCCTGCGATTCATTTTCTTAAATTTAATATTGGTATGAAAGCTTCTATTGAAATTAAGGATAAAGTCATTATTCGGCGTTTTTCAGGGGAAGTATCTTTGGATGATATGATTAATTCATGGAAAGAAATATTTAATAAAATTGAGGACCTGTCTGGTTACAAAGGTGTCATAACCCTGTTTGAAAACGTGGTTATGCCGGGGGATCCGGGTAACGTCAATGAAATGAGTGATTTCCTTAATAAATATAGCGACCGATTGAAGAATCTGAAGGTTGCCATTGTACTGGATCATCCCGTCATATCCAATGCCGTTATGGTGGACCACATGGTCAAGCATCTTCAGGTACGTCCTTTTGTTACCGAAGAAGCAGCATTCAGGTGGATTGCGCCCTGATTTATCCGGCCTGATCTGCAAACATTGCTCCATCAAAGCATATATTAGTACCAAATTGTTGTCATAATGGAGATGAGAAGAACATTCATCATTGCATTGCTTGTATCCGGGGCCATTCTGGCCTGCGGACAGGATGGATTTGCGGAAAAGCTCAGCGAAGCCGCACTTCTACTTACCGAACAGGAAGTGGTGTATGATCCGGCCTACTATGCCATGGATTATCCCAATGGGGATGTACCTGCCGGTCGCGGAGTATGTTCCGATGTGGTCATCCGCGCTTACAGGCTGTTGGGGATCGATCTTCAGAAGAAGGTACACGAGGACATGGTGGCACAGTTTGACCTCTACCCTGATATCTGGGGATTAAGCTGGCCCGACAGGAACATTGATCACCGCAGGGTGCCCAACCTGATGACATTCTTTGAGCGGCATGGAACAGTAAAGGCCATTACGGATGAGCCTGGAGGCTACCTGCCGGGGGACATTGTATGCTGGAACCTGGGCGGAGGTATTACCCACATCGGGATCGTGGTGGACCGGAGATCACCCGGTGGGAAAGAGTACCAGGTGGTCCATAACATAGGAGCCGGGCAGGTACTGGAGGATTGCCTGTTTGGTTTCCGCATCATCGGGCACTATATTTATAACGGGAATTAATTTCAATTTCATGAAACTGGAGGTGGACCTCTGTGGTCATGCCACCCTGGCCACGGCGCATGTTTTGTTTGAATATTTCGACCATCCGTCGGATGTAATAGCGTTCAACTCCCCCAGGTCCGGTGGGCTTAGCGTGAGTAGATCCGGGGATACGCTCACACTGGATTTCCCAGCCGATACCCTGAAAGAGGTTGAAGTATCAGCGAACCTGGTGGATGCGCTGGGGAGGGCCCCTTTGAAAGCGTTGAAGGGAAAGACCGATTATCTGCTGATCTACCCGGACCAGCAGGATATCGAGGAGATGAAACCTGATTTCGGTCAACTGGCCGGGGCAGGGGTGAGGGGAGTGATTGTTTCTGCAAAGGGGGTTGAAGTGGATTTTGTCTCCCGTTTCTTTGCCCCGGGGGCCGGGATCAACGAGGACCCGGTAACGGGATCGGCCCATACCTCCCTTACACCTTACTGGTCAGAGGTGCTCGGCAAGAAAAAAATGTCTGCCCGTCAGATCTCTGAGCGCAGAGGTGACCTTGTCTGCGAGAACCTGGGTGACAGGGTTAAGATTTCCGGACAGGCAGTTACCTATATGGTTGGAGAGATTTTTATACAGGCCATCAAATGATCCAATCATGAAAAGTCCTGCCCATTAAAACAATTTAATATGAGATTCTCGGAAGACCGAATGGAAAAACTGACATGCAGCGATGGAATTGACAGGGATATTCACATATGGGAACCGGACCGGTCCAGGGCAGTGATGCTGGCTATTCACGGGGGGATGGCCCATGGTGGGGATTACCTGACGCCAGCCCTCTATTTCAAGAAACACGGTATCGCCACTGTTGCCCATGATCTGCATGGTCATGACCTGAAGGAGAAGGTCTATATTCCCCGGTTTGAAGTATTTCTGGACGACCTTGGGTTGATGATCGAATGGACAAAGGAACAATATGCCGGTCTGCCCGTATTTATCTTGGGCCACTCCATGGGTGGATTGATCGCTACCCTTTATGGACTGGACAGACTGGGTAATGATCCACAGATCAAGGGATTCATTATTTCCTCTCCCTACTATGTAAATGCCATCAAAGCACCCTGGATCCTGTTGAAAATAGCCGGGCTCCTTTCTGTAGTAGCGCCGAAAATGACTGTTCCCATTGAGGATTCAAAGCCCTATCTTACGCTCGATAAGGAGATATATCAGAGACACCTTGATGATGAAAGCAACCACATCAGGGCCGCACATGTTTCGGCCCGGTTTGCCAGTGAATTATTGAAAGCACAGCAATACATTCCGGATCAGATTGCCGGATGGAAACACCCGCTGCTTGCTTTTGTGGCCGGAGATGACCGCCTGGCCGACGCAGGGGCTACCCGCCAACTGCTGGGAAAAATCGATCCCGGTGTACTCACAGAGCACTACTATCCGGAGAACTTCCACGAAAACTTCAACGAAATCAACAGGGAGGAGATATTCAGCATCATTGTGGAATGGGTGGATCAGCTTGCAGTTGGAGCGTCAATTCATGCATAACCGGATAATTTCTTATATTTATTAAGGTTATCACTCTCAAATACAAAAAGGCATAATCAATATATCCATATGTATTATTTAATTGTTCGTAACCTGGGCGTAGAGAAATGTATCGACCGGAGTGAAGACGATGTGTATGAGAATGGAATGTCGTTTAATTGTATTCCTGACCTGGAATTCTCCGTAAAAGAAATAGTAAAGAAGATTGAAATTTACTGTACGGAAAATCCAGGAGAAAGGATCATTGCGAGGGTGTACAGCGACTGATTTAATTTGTTGAGGGAGTATTAATAATGATGCTATGAAGAAGTTTGCTATCCTGATTACCGGATTCATTATCCTGTTTCTGCTGACCGGTTGTACCACCACGAAGCGATTCAAATCGGCTACGTATAAAGCGCAGGACAATTCGCTGGTGGATATGGAGCTGTTTGATTACAGTTTGACTGCGGCCGGTTCTGAAACTCCCGGAAAAAACCTCTGGGACCTGAGTGCAGGTGCCCAGACTCAGCTGATCCAGATCCTGAACACCAGGTACCCCGACAACGAGCAGTTCACAGGTGCCCTCAATCATGAATACATGGTGGATGGAGCCATCCCGGCTTTTGATTATACCAATATGGACCTGGGAATGGTGTTTACCATCAGCAAACTCCGGGATTATTCGGTATTAAATGATGGCTCCGGCAGGTTTACCCCGGCTGACAGGATCGAGTACCTGAAATTCAGTCTTGAGATACCCGGTCACTACAATCTCTATTTCACGAAATGGAACAGGTATGTCACTGAATATGGTGAAATTGAGATCGCCGATGTAAGTTTTACCAGGAGCCTGGAACTTGATGCGGAAGGTCCGGTGAAGGAGAAAACGGATATAACAGGTAAAGGCACCATAAGCCGGGACGAAAAACAGGAGATAAGATCCAGGTATTTGAAGCTGAACGGTAGCATCAGTGATACGCGGATCGAGATCGAGGAGGAAGGGACCAGGGAGATCGACCTTTCGGGAAATGTCATTGCAGATGTATCCATGGAGTTTGCCGGGTTTCCGGAGAGGCTGACCATTCCCCTGTTTTCCGGGGACGATCAGGAAGGACTCAACGGACCGACCATTACAGCCCTGAAACATATGGATGTGCTGGTTCCCAGGATGGAAGATGCCCCGGATACCATCAAGGCAGTTCTGGAACTGGATTACGTTTACCGGCATGTTCAATCGGGCTGGAAAACTTACCAGGAGTGGGACGATCAGGTGGAGTATTATACCGGGACAGTGAAAAAGGAGATCCCGCTTTTTACAAAGAAGGATTATCTGCCTTCGTTCTACTGTATCGGGACAGAGCACACACAAAAGAGAGCAATGAAGATACGGACCGGTGCTGGCAAAGAGTATCCACTCCGGTTCAAGGATTACTCAGATGCCAGCAGGTTTTTTGAATGGCTGATTGGCCTGCCTGACCAGGGAGTTGATCCCGGTTCCGATAATCCCATTAAGGTTGGCAACGATACCCTGCTTTTCCTTGGCAAACCCCTCACCCTTGACCAGGTGGCCAATGAAGTTGACCTGAAGGTGATGCCGGTTTATTAAAACTTCAAGGTAATAAGTACCCGGATGCCAGTCCTGTCTGTTTCGCAGATAGAGCGATCCAGAATCTGGTAATTAACCTTATATGTATGTTGCTCCTGTTTTCGTCATCGGGACACCCTGACCAGTTTTTCAAAGAATTTTTGACTGGGTTTGTTGCCTGGGATTTTGTCCACCAGCTCCAGCTCCAGCCCTTGCACCAGCCCTTGCTCCAACTCCTGCACCAACTCCTGCACCTCAGAAAGACCAATGCTATCCCGGGTAATAGGGGCTTTAACAGCTAATAAACGCTTCTTGAAATACCAGATCGTCCATGCATCAATCCGTGGTATCAATCCGTGG
>JAGLOO010000005.1 GCA_023138875.1 Bacteroidales bacterium | reverse complement strand
CTGGGCGGCAGCCTGGGCGATGGAGCTGACTGGTACTGGTACTCGGATGCAGCCTTTACCACCCTGGTTGGCTCCGGCGGCTCTGTAGTAGTAAATCCGATTGTCAATACGACATATTATGTAAGGGCGCAGGGTGATTGTAATACCACGGCAGCAGTGAGTCAACTGGTAACCGTACGGGTACCATCGACCGATCCTGCCAGCATATCAATACTAAATGACAATACCTGTCAGGGTACATCGAAGACATTGACCGTTCTGGGCGGCAGCCTTGGCGATGGTGCAGACTGGTACTGGTACTCGGATGCAACGTTTGTTACCCTTGTGGGAACAGGAGCCTCAATTGCTGTTGATCCGGCAGTGAATACAACCTACTATGTAAGGGCAGAAGGCGATTGCAACAACACCAATGCAGTGAGTCAGCTTGTGACCGTTCGTGTACCATCAACTGACCCGACTGGTATCTTTGTGGCCAACGATAATACATGCGAGGGTACGAGCAAGACATTAACTGTCCAGGGTGGCAGCCTGGGTGATGGAGCTGACTGGCAATGGTACTCGGATGCTGCATTTACGGTATCTGAAGGCAATGGTGTATCGATCTCTGTTGATCCTCCGGTGAATACTACCTACTATGTAAGGGCCGAGGGTGATTGTAACATTACAACGGCAGCGAGCCAGGTGGTGACTGTCAAGGTTCCTTCAGTTGCACCGACAGGCATTACGGTTGCCAATGACAATACATGCGAGGGCAACGTGAAGACACTGACTGTAACCGGCGGCAGCCTGGGCGATGGTGCCATCTGGAACTGGTCCACCGATGCAGGGTTCAGTACGAGTGCAGGCACAGGAGCCTCCATTGGAGTCGATCCTGCTGTAACGATGACCTATTATGTGCGTGCCGAGGGTGATTGCAACATTACAACAGCTGCGGGTCAGGTGGTTACCGTCAGGGCACCATCAGTAGCACCCACAGGCATTACCATTACCGATGACAACACCTGTCAGGGTACAAGCAAGACCCTGACCGTAACCGGCGGCAGCCTGGGCGATGGCGCTGACTGGTACTGGTCCACCGATGCGGCTTTTAGTACCACGGTAGGAACAGGTGTATCGATCTCGGTTGATCCGGCAGTCAGTACAACTTACTATGTAAGGGCCGAAGGCGACTGCAATACTACCAGCTCGGTGAATCAGCTGGTAACTGTAAGGGTACCGTCCACAGATCCCTCCGGTATTACAATAACAAATGATAATACATGTGTCGGTACCAGCAAGGATTTAACTGTTGCAGGCGGAAGTCTTGGTGATGGAGCTGACTGGTACTGGTACTCGGATGCTGCATTTACAGTATCTGAAGGAACTGGATTATCAATTTCGGTAGATCCTGCCGTAAGCACTACCTACTATGTACGTGCCGAGGGTGACTGCAACAACACCAATGCTGTGAACCAGCTGGTCACGGTAAGGTTACCTTCGACCGATCCAACGGGTATATCCATCACCAACGATAATACCTGCGAGGGTACAAATAAGACATTGACCGTAACAGGCGGTAGCTTGGGCGATGGTGCTGACTGGCAATGGTACTCGGATGCTGCATTTACTGTGGCAGAAGGCAATGGCGTATCGATCTCGGTTGATCCGGCAGTGAATACAACATATTATGTAAGGGCCGAGGGTGACTGCAACACCACCAATGCTGTGAGCCAGCTGGTGACTGTCAAAGTACCATCGACCGATCCGACTGGTATCACAATTACGGGCGACGATACGTGCGAGGGTATGAGCAAGACACTGACCGTTACAGGTGGAAGCCTGGGCGATGGTGCTGACTGGCAATGGTACTCGGATGCGGGGTTCACGGTAAGTGAAGGCAATGGCGTATCGATCACAGTTGATCCTGCAGTCAGCACAACTTATTATGTACGTGCAGAGGGTGACTGCAACAACACCAATGCTGTGAGCCAGCTTGTGACCGTAAGGGTATCGTCTACCGATCCGACAGGTATATCCGTAGCTGACGATAACACCTGCGAGGGTACAAGCAAGACATTGACCGTAACAGGTGGCAGCCTTGGTGACGGAGCTGACTGGTACTGGTACTCGGATGCTGCATTGACAGTGGCAGAAGGCACAGGAATAACGATTTCAGTAGATCCTGTTGTAAGCACAACTTACTATGTACGGGCCGAAGGTGACTGTAACAATACAGCAGCAGTAAGTCAACTGGTTACTGTAAGGGCACCATCGACCGATCCGACCGGTATTACCATCACCGATGACAATACCTGCGAGGGTACAAATAAGACATTGACCGTCACAGGCGGTAGCCTGGGAGATGGTGCTGATTGGCAATGGTATTCGGATGCTGCATTTACAATATCTGAAGGCAATGGCGTATCGATCTCGGTTGATCCGGCAGTGAATACAACATATTATGTAAGGGCCGAGGGCGATTGCAACACCACCAATGCAGTAAGTCAACTGGTCACTGTAAGGGTACCGTCCACAGATCCCTCCGGTATTACAATAACAAATGATAATACATGTGTCGGTAACAGCAAGGATTTAACTGTTGCAGGCGGAAGTCTTGGTGATGGAGCTGACTGGTACTGGTACTCGGATGCTGCATTGACTGTGGCAGAAGGCACGGGAGTTTCCATCTCTGTTGATCCTGCCGTAAGCACTACCTACTATGTACGTGCCGAGGGTGACTGCAACAACACCAATGCTGTGAACCAGCTGGTCACGGTAAGGTTACCTTCGACCGATCCAACGGGTATATCCATCACCAATGATAACACCTGCCAGGGTACAAACAAGACATTGACCGTAACAGGCGGAAGTCTTGGTGATGGAGCTGACTGGTACTGGTACTCGGATGCTGCATTGACTGTGGCAGAAGGCACGGGAGTTTCCATCTCTGTTGATCCTGCAGTGGACACTACTTACTATGTACGGGCTGAGGGTGACTGCAACACAACTGCGGTAGTCAGCAGCCTTGTAACGGTTAAAACAGGGTCTGTTGCACCCACAGGGATTGCGGTAACGAACGACAGTACATGCCAGGGAGATGTCAAGACACTTACAGTGACTGGTGGCAGCCTGGGCGATGGCGCTGACTGGCAATGGTACTCGGATGCTGCATTTGCTGTGGCTGAAGGTAACGGCGTTACCATCTGGGTTGATCCTGATGTCAGTTCAACATACTATGTACGTGCTGAAGGCGACTGCAACAACACCAATGCTGTGAGCCAGCTAGTAACCGTACTTACCCCATCCCTGGATCCCACCGGCATCTCGGTAGTCAATGATAATACCTGTCCGGGAGTTGAAAAGATACTGACCGTTACCGGTGGCAGCCTTGGTGAAGGGGCCATCTGGAACTGGTCTACCGATCCAGCTTTCGGTACGAGTGCAGATACGGGCGTTTCTATCACCATTGATCCAGCGATCAATACCACCTATTATGTAAGGGCAGAAGGTACATGCAATACTTCCATCAGTGTAGAACAGCTGGTAACCGTAAAGATACTTTCACAGGCACCTTCAACGGCAACTGTGGATACAGATGAGTTCTGTTTCGGTGCAGTTGATTCCATCACACTTTCATACAGTGGAGGAGTTCTTGGAACAGGTGCAGGTGCATACTGGTATACCGATTCATTATTTGCCGATACGGCAATTGCTGAAGGTAACGATGTTACTGTACCAGCGCCTTCAGATACCACTACATTCTTCGTCAGGTTTGAAGGTGAGTGCGATACTACGGATGCAGTTAGCGTAACTGTGATCGTGAATCCTTTCCCGACACCTTCCATTAACGGAATAATGATTGTTTGTGAACCGGCCCAACTTGAATACACCGTGACAGGATTTGAAGGGTCAACCTTTAGCTGGAATGTTTCAGGAGGGACCATCATTGGTGATGCATCGGGTATGACTGTTACGGTTGAATGGATTGATGAAGGTGTGGGATCCGTGGAGGTAACGGAAAATACAACAGGTGGATGTATCGTTTCAACAGATTCAAGTGTTGTTAAATATGCCACCCCATCTGCAGTAGCCATTGAAGGTGGTAGTGCTGTAGTATGTTCGGGAGATACCGGAATCGCGTATTATGTGGCAGGACTTGAGAATTCCAGCTTTAACTGGACCGTTGAGGAAGGGGTAATTGTCCGGGATTTCGGCGATTCCATTATTGTAGATTGGACGGTAGCACCGGACGAATACACAATCACTCTGCAGGAGATCTCAGAATACGGCTGTACCGGTGAAATGCTGAGCAGGGTCATTAATGTGGCAGGACCGGAAGTAGAACTGGGTGAAGATACCTATGTTTGTGAAGGAGACATGTTTGAGATTACCCTGGACGAAGGCTACAGTTCATACCTGTGGCATGACGGGAGTACCGGTCCTGAATTCAGCACCGGATCCGAAGGCTGGATCGGTGTTGTAGTTGAAGATACCTATGGCTGTTCTGTAGCTGATAGCATGTACCTGACCATTCATTCTTTACCTGAGGTTGATCTGGGCAATGACACCTCCCTGTGCGGAGATATGGGGCTTATTCTGGATGCGGGCTCGGATGGAAACTTATACCGTTGGTCAACTGGAGATAACAGCCGGGAGATCACCGTATTCCTGGGTGAAAGGCAGGAGATCTGGGTGGAGGTTGAAAATGAATTTGGCTGCACTTCCATGGATACAATCATTATTGGTGAATGCAACCCGGAATTCTATTTCAGGGACATTCCGACAGCCATTACGCCCAACGGTGATGGAACCAATGATGTATGGAGAATACCAAAACTTGATACATATACCCAGGCAGAGATTGAGATTTTCAGTCGCTGGGGAACCCTGATCTGGAAATCCGAACCGGGATATTCAGTACCGTGGGATGGCCGGGATATGCGAGGGAACCTGGTGCCAATGGATTCTTACCATTTTGTGATCAAACTGAACGTTGGCAGTGTTGACAGGGTTACCGGTATTGTTACTGTTATCAGGTAATAAAAGGAAGATTTAATGAGAAGATTACTCTATATCGCGATACTTTTGGGTGGCTTTATGCTGGATGGATGGTCACAACAGGTGCCCCTCTACAGCCAGTATATGCTCAATGGGTTCCTCTTGAATCCCGCTGCTGCCGGTTCTGAAGGGTATACTGCCGTGAATCTTACTGCCAGAGAGCAATGGATCGGTCTCAAGAACGGACCCGGTACCTATGCTTTGAGCTTCCAGACAAGAATCTTAAAGAAAAGTTATATTTCAAGAGGTTCCTCTGTGAGGAAGCGCCAGCGGCGGGGCTCCAGAAGTGGAAATGTAGGTATTGGCGGATATTTTTTTAATGACAGGAATGGGGCTGTGGAACGCATTGGCATGAAAGGAACTTATGCCTATCACATTAATTTCTCACAATCACAATTATCATTCGGATTGTCATTTGTTGCTTACCAGTTCAGGCTCGATGATGATCTGATTACTCTGCTTGATCCGGGGGACGACCTCTGGTTGGGAGCTCAGAAGTCTGTTTTTATTCCTGATGCTGATGCGGGCATTTACTATACGGCCAGGAACTACTGGGCTGGATTCTCTGTGGATCAGATGTTCGAATCCATCCTGAAGATTGGTGATTCGGGATATGACAGGTATGTGATGGAACGCAACTACTATCTGATGGGGGGCTATGACTTTGAGGTGAGACGCGACATTATCCTGTCCCCTTCTACGCTGATTAAATTTGCAGAGAACGGAAAGGTTCAGGCCGACATCAGCGGGAAGTTTTTTTACCAGCAATCTTACTGGGGCGGACTTACCTACAGGACCGGTCACGCCATTATTATTTTGGCCGGGGTAAGCATCGATAAACTGGTATTTGGATACGCATTTGATATCGGTTTAAACAGCATTATGAAGCACAGCTATGGCACCCACGAATTTACCTTCATCGCCAAATTTGGTGATAACGCACGCCGCTATCGGTGGTTGAACAGGTTTTAGTTCGTTTGATGCAACACCAACTTTGACGTGCTTACCGGTAAAAACGGCCCACTCGCCGATTTCTGTTTCCATTATTGTGCCTTCCAAACTACTTTTGATCAATATCAACCTGTTATATTATGGAAAGGCAACCACAAACTTTTAAAAGATCGGGTAGGGCACACTTATTGTTGGGAATCGTTTTGATGTTTCTCGGATTATTTCTGATTGCTGACCTTGCAGATATTGTTCCATGGAGATTGAGGGACTTCCTGTTCACCTGGCAGGCCCTGTTGATATTTCTGGGTATTGTTTTTATTTCCAGTAAAGAGAGCAAAGGCACCGGTATTATCCTGATTGCGGTAGGTGCATTTTTCTTGTTACCCAGGTGCTTTGATCTCCCGAATTACTGGCGTTCCCTGTTCTGGCCATCCATGCTGATCCTTATCGGGCTGGTTGTGATCTTCAGCAGCCGAAGGCACGAAGGCACTTACTTCGGACACAGAAAGAAAGCATCGAATGGCGACTACCTGGATGATGTAGATGTATTTGGGGGGGGCGACCGGTTCATCAGTTCTCAGCAGTTCCGGGGAGGAAAAATCACTCATATTTTTGGCAGTTCCAAATACGATATGACCTCTGCAAAGCTTGCCCCTGGCAAACACTACCTTGAAGTGGTGATGGTCTTTGGTGGCACTAAGATGATCATTCCCGAAAGCTGGGATGTAAAGGTGGAAGTGACTTCGATTTTTGGTGGATTTTCAGATAAGCGGGTCAAATCAATGGTAGTGAAAGAAATGGACAGAACACTTGTCATCACTGGCATAACTGTATTTGGCGGAGGTGAAATTGTCAATTATCATTAAGGATGAGCCATCCCATTACCGGTAGCCGTCGTTCGGTACTGATCTATTCCATCGTCTGGGTAGTCATATCGGTATTGCATGCGATCATGCTCTGGTATTTCCAGCATTTTCCGGTATCTGTTGTGATTACAGACGCTCTTTCGTCCAACCTGCTTTTTGGCTTCCTTGGTCTGCTGGCATGGTATCCTACCCGTTATATTCCATTCCAGAAGCAAGCCCCGTTATATTCCATCCTGGCGCATGTAGTGGCCGGATTGCTGGTACTGCTTGTATGGTTATTGATGACTGTGGGCCTGCTGAGTGAAGTTTTCAGTAATCAGGAGGACTACATTGCTTTCCTGAATAAATCGGTGGTGTGGCGGGCCATGCTGGGTGGACTGGTTTACCTGGTGCTGGTTTTGATCTATTACCTGGCATCCTATAGTCAGAAGTTACAGGAGCGTGCACGGCAGGAAGAGCGCTTAAGTAATCTTGTGAGGGATGCTGAACTGAATATGCTAAAATCACAGATCAACCCCCATTTTTTATTCAACTCTTTGAATTCTATTTCTTCCCTGATCATGTCCAGCCCGGATGAAGCAAGGGACATGATCATCCGTCTTTCTGATTTTTTAAGGTATTCTTTGAAGCACAGGGAGAATGAATATGTGCCCCTGAAAGAAGAAGTAGGCAGGATGAAGGATTACCTGGCCATTGAAAAGGTCAGGTTTGGAAAGAAACTCCAGTATGTTTTTAATATCAACGGGGAGTGTGAGGAAATTCCTGTACCAACGATGATCTTTCAGCCACTGTTCGAGAATGCCATCAGGCACAGTGTATATGAAAGTGTGGACCCGGTGACCATCAGGTTTGACTGCGAGCCTGAAGATGGATTTATGAAGACGGTGGTCTCCAACGACTATGATCCAGGCATGCCGATAAGAAAGGGGACCGGGGTGGGCCTTCAGAATGTTAAACAGAGGATCGACCTGGCCTATAAGGGCAAGGGATTGGCCCACTGGAAGGGAGAGAATGGCAAATTTTCGGTTACAATATTATTTCCATGTATATTTAAGAAATAATGAGTACCATAAGGACTATCATTGTTGAGGATGAAAAGCTGGCACGTGACCTGATCAAAGAATACATGGAAGAGTTTACTGAGCTGGAATTGATTGGCGAATATGACAATGGATTTGACGGACTCAAGGCGATCAATGAATTGAAACCCGAAGCAATCTTCCTGGATGTACAGATGCCCAAGTTGACCGGTTTTGAGATGCTGGAGGTGCTCGAACATCATCCAGAGGTGATCTTTACGACTGCCTACGATCAGTATGCCATCCTTGCATTTGAGCAGAATGCTGTTGACTATCTTTTAAAACCGTTTTCAAAAGAGCGTTTCCGTGAAGCTGTAGGTAAGCTTGAATCAAGGATTGATATACGAAGCGCTGAAAGCGGGATCGAGAAGATCAGGCTGCATCTTGCTGAAGGTGACGAAAAATTGCACAGGGTCGTTATTAAAAAGTCCGGTAAAATCCACGTTATATCAACCGATGATATCAATTACCTGGAAGCACAGGATGATTACGTGATGATCTATACGGATGAAGGAAAGTACCTGAAGCAGCAGACCATGAAGTATTTTGAGAATCACCTGGATCCGGGACAGTTTGTGAGGGTACATCGATCGTATATTGCGAACATCACCTGCATTGAAAGGATTGAGCCCTACGAGAAAACCAATTTCATACTGATCCTGAAGGACGGGAATAAGGTTCCGGTGAGCAGGAGCGGAATGCAGGTATTGAAGGAAAATCTTGATTTTTAAATGAACCAAACATAATCAGATGGGATTACAAATTGATGAGAAGGATATCAATAAGTTTATTGTGGTTGGTGACAGGGTGCTGATCAAACCCAAGAACCTGCAGGAAAGAACCAAGTCGGGACTCTACCTTCCCCCTGGTGTGCAGGAGAAGGAGAAGATCCACAGCGGGTATGTGTTGAAAGTGGGACCCGGTTATCCCATCCCGGCCATCCAGGATGTGGATGAACCGTGGAAAGATCATGGGGATGAAGTGAAATATGTACCCCTTCAGTCCAAAACGGGTGATCTTGCGGTGTACCTTCAGAAAAGTGGTTACGAGATCGAGTTCAACAACGAAAAGTATGTGATCATTCCCCATTCCGCCATCCTGATGTTGATCAGGGATGAGGATCTTTTTAAGTGAAGGTACTTACTTCATACATTCCTGGTACCGGAAGCAATCTATAAGATGGTCATTGACCAGTCCGGTGGCTTGTAAATGCGCATAGATGATGGTAGATCCCAGGAATCTGAATCCCTTTTGTTTCATGCTTCTTGCGGTTCCTGATGATACCTGTATCCTTAAGCATTTGTATGATCTTCTCGTCATCATAACGTGCCACCTGTTGTGCATCGAAATTTGCATACTGTTTTCTGTAACCCTCGCGGCGCTTTAGGATGGTGATCCAGCTCAAGCCGGCCTGCGCCGACTCCAGGACGAGGAACTCGAACTGTTTCCGGTCATCATGTACCGGTACTCCCCATTCTTTGTCATGGTACTCCATATAGAGGTCGTTTCCCAGACACCAATTGCACCGGCCATTGAGACGAAGTTATTTAGATATAATATATATTGTTATTTAAATAACGAAGGAATACACTCGTTGCGTAATTACATCTATATTTGCATCACAATTACAGGGGCAGTTTATTTAGTAATTGTGAAACAAATAACACAAGAATTGTTAACGGCCAATAAAACAATACTATATAGCAGAAAAACTCTATTGTTATGTCAAGAATTGAATCATTTGATGCATTGAAGAAATACCGGGAAGAGCTTAACAGGATTGGCGATTCGATCGAAGAAGTTCAAAAGGAAGGAGGCCTGGTAAGGATTAAAATTGCTACGGCCACATGCAGCAATGCTGCAGGGGCAGGTGAAATCATGAAATTCATGTCCGATGCACTGGATAAGCGAGGTGTCGATGCCCTGGTCACCAAAACCGGTTGTATGGGATATTGTTATGCAGAACCTACCATCGAGGTAAAATTGCCCAACCGGGAGCCTGTTGTATTTGGAAATGTTGATTTGCAAAAAGCAGATCTGATCATTGAAAGCTATATAAAGAAGGGTGAAATGGTCGATGGGGTGATACCTGTGAATTATAAAACCATAGAAGAACCATATAATTAGGAACGATGCCAGAAGCAACATTGTTAGCAAATCCGGTGAAAAAGCAAATTCGAATTGCTCTCAGAAATTGTGGGGTGATCAATCCGGAAACGATAGATGAATACATTGGAAAGGATGGTTACTTTGCGCTGGGTAAGGTCCTCACCGGGCTGACACCAGCCGAGGCCATCAAGGTTATTAAGGATTCTGGCATTCGGGGCCGTGGAGGGGCAGGGTTCCCGACAGGCTTGAAATGGGAATTTGCCAGTAAGAACAACTCCGATCAGAAATATGTGGTGTGTAATGCAGATGAAGGAGATCCCGGTGCATTTATGGATCGCTCAATTCTGGAGGGTGATCCTCACTCTGTGCTGGAAGCCATGGCTCTCTGTGGATATTGTATTGGTGCAAATACAGGCTATATCTACATCAGGGCAGAGTATCCATTGGCCATTGAAAGGCTCAAAATAGCTATTTCGCAGGCTCGTGAGTATGGATTCCTTGGCAACTCAGTATTTGGTACCGGGTTTGATTTTGATATTCATTTGAAATATGGAGCGGGTGCATTTGTTTGCGGTGAAGAAACTTCCCTCATTCACTCGATGGAGGGACTGAGGGGTGAACCTACCCTGAAACCGCCATTTCCGGCTGAAAGCGGTTATCTCGGAAAACCAACCAATGTGAACAACGTAGAGACCTATGCCAATATCCCGGTCATTTTTTTGAAAGGAGCAGCATGGTTCAGCGGGATCGGAACTGAAAAATCCAAAGGTACCAAGGTTTTTGCTTTAGCCGGGAAGGTGAACAACGTGGGACTTATTGAAGTGCCCATGGGTGTAACCCTCCGTGAAGTCATTTATGAAATTGGCGGAGGGATCAGGGATGGTAAAGCATTCAAAGCTGTTCAGACCGGTGGCCCTTCAGGTGGATGTCTGACTGAGAAGGACCTGGATATTCCCATTGATTATGAGAACCTGATCGCCTGCGGTTCCATGATGGGATCGGGCGGAATGATTGTTATGGATGAGGATGATTGCATGGTATCGATTGCTAAGTTTTTTCTTGATTTTTCAGTGGAAGAATCATGCGGGAAGTGTTCTCCCTGCCGGATAGGTAACAAGCGATTATATGAGTTACTGGAACGTATTTGCACTGGAAAAGGAGAAATGAAGGACATTGACCGGTTGAGGAACCTGAGCGAGGTCATCAAGGATACTTCACTGTGCGGGCTGGGCCAGTCGTCGCCCAATCCTGTTTTATCCACTTTGGATAATTTCTACCATGAATACATAAGTCACGTCGAGGATAAAAAGTGCACTGCAGGAGTATGCCGTGATCTGATGGAGTATTTCATTGTGGAGGATAACTGTGTGGGTTGTACTGCCTGTGCAAGGGCTTGTCCTGTAGGTGCCATTACCGGTGAGCGTAAGGAGATACATCTTATCAATCTTGAAATATGTATCAAGTGTGGAGCTTGTATGGAGAAATGTAAATTCGATGCAGTTATCTTAAAATAACGTTGAAAGAAATGAATCTTGTGAAACTTACAATAGATGGCAAAAAGGTAGAGGTTCCGGCTGGAACAACCATCTACAAAGCGGCAAAAGAGTTGGGGATTGACATTCCGATCCTTTGTTATATGGATCTGAAAGATCTGAATATTGAGAATAAGCCTGGAGGCTGCAGGATATGTTCAGTGGAGGTAGAGGGAAGGAAGAACCTTGCACCCTCATGCTCTACGGATGTGGCTGAAGGAATGGAGGTGAGGACAAATACCATGCGTGTGATCAATGCCCGCAGAACGGTCATGGAGCTGATCATTTCCGATCACCCGAAAGATTGTCTTTCATGTGCAAAATCGGGCAGCTGCGACCTGCAGGATATGGCAATCAGGCTTGGGATCAGGGAGATTCCCGGTCAGGAGTATGCCGAAATGTCTACCTACCGTCTCGATACCTCACCTTCAATTATCAGGGATCTGGATAAATGCATCATGTGCCGCAGGTGTGAGACAATGTGTAATGATTTTCAGACCGTAGGTGCCCTTCATGCCGTGAATCGTGGATTTCAAGCCGTTGTGGCCCCGGCCTTTGAAATGAACCTGGAGCATTCGCCCTGTACCTATTGCGGACAGTGTGTAGCAGTATGTCCTACCGGTGCGCTTACCGAGGTGGATCATACAGGAAAAGTTATTGCTGCACTTAATGATCCTTCAAAGACCGTTGTTGTGCAGACTGCTCCGGCGGTAAGGGCTGCACTGGGAGAAGAGTTTGGGATGAAAGCGGGAACCCTGGTAACCGGTAAAATGGTAACCGCACTGCGCCAGCTGGGATTTGACTATGTGTTTGACACGGATTTTGCAGCGGATCTGACCATCATGGAGGAAGGTGCGGAATTGCTGGGACGCCTGACCCGTTTTCTGGAAGGCGATAAGGATGTTAAACTGCCCATCCTTACCTCATGCTGTCCTGGCTGGGTCAATTTCTTCGAGTACAACTTTCCTGAGATGAAAGAGATACCCTCTACAGCCAGATCTCCTCAGCAGATGTTTGGCTCCATTGCAAAAAGCTATTTTGCTGAGAAGATCGAAATAGACAGGAAAGACATGGTGGTGGTATCCATCATGCCATGCCTGGCCAAAAAATATGAGTGCCAGCGGGAAGAATTCATGGTGGATGGCAATCCCGATGTGGACATCAGTATTTCCACCAGAGAACTCGCCCACTTGATCAAACAGGCCAACCTTGACCTGGTTCGTATGGATGAAGAGGATTTTGATAAGCCGATGGGAGAATCATCCGGTGCAGGTGTGATTTTTGGAGTCACAGGCGGAGTGATTGAGGCTGCCACCAGGACCGCCTACGAAATATATACCGGTAAATCCCTTGAAAAGGTTGATTTTGAGCAACTCAGGGGGGTGGATGGGATCCGTTCGGCCTCCGTTGACTTTGACGGACAGGAGATCAACATTGGGATTGCCCATGGGCTGAGGAATGCAAGGAAACTTCTTGAAGAGATCAAAGAGGGGAAATCGCACTACCATGCCATTGAGATCATGGCGTGTCCGGGTGGATGTATTGGTGGAGGCGGACAGCCTCTGCACCACGGAGATGCTTCCATTCTGAAGGCCAGGACAAAAGCCATCTATGAGGAAGACCGTAACAAACCCATCCGGAAATCTCATGAAAATCCCTATATCAAAAAGCTTTACGAGGAGTTTCTTGGTGAGCCCTTGAGCGAAAAAGCGCATGAACTCTTGCATACGCATTATTTCGATAAGCGTAAAAAAATATTCCAGGTATAAACACAGTATTAAATTGATCCAATATGTCAAGTGTGAAGATTGAACTCAGAAAAGACCAGACAGATAAAATCCATACCATCTGTGATTCATTTGGTAACCAGGAGGGAGAATTGATCAATGTACTGCATAAATCCCAGGAGACTTTCGGTTACCTTCCTGCGGAAGTGCAGGAATTGATTGCTGAAAAGCTGGAGATCTCAGCGGCAAAGGTTTACGGCGTAGTGACGTTCTACTCCTTCTTCAGCATGACTCCCAAGGGAGAATTCCCCATATCCATCTGTACAGGTACGGCCTGCTACGTGAGAGGCGCAGAAACAGTCCTCAATGAATTTAAGAAGCAGTTGGAGATGGAAGTGGGAGAAACCCGTACGGATGGAAAGTTTTCACTCAGCTGTTTGCGCTGTGTGGGAGCATGTGGACTTGCGCCAGTGGTCCAGGTGGGGGACAAAACCTATGGCAGGGTTGCCCCGGATGATGTGAAGGGGATCATTGAAGAATATTTGCCGGCCGGTTTGTAATCTTTCCATCGCAGATTTGATAATAGAATGGAAAAGTAGTACTTTTAGACTGGAGGTAAGATTGGAAAACTATTCAGTGATGAGGTTAAAATTATTAGCCCCAATATTTATTATTTCCACATTTCTAATTTCTTCATGTACAAAGGACGAATCGGTGAGGTTGATGCCTGTCACCACCGATTCTGAATTGGCATTGGAACTTTATGAAACCGGAATGCTGGCTTTTGACCAGATCAAACTGGGCCTGGCCTATCGCAATCTTGAAATGGCCGTAAAAGAGGATCCTGATTTCTTTATGGCTTATTTCTGGATGTACTTTATGTCTGGTGAATGTTCCAAGAAAATTGCTGAAAAGGCGCTCCAGTCAGAAGCCTTCCTGAATGACGGGGAAAAGCAGATCAAAACAGCTTTCAAGTACCTGCTGGATGGGCAGGATGAAAAAGTTGTGGAGCACTTAATAATAGCCACCGAACTCTATCCTTCCGATCCTCATGTGTATAAGATCCTCTATGTCCTGCAGTTTCAGTTTCTAAAAGATATCGAAGGGTCTATTGTAACCATCAACAGAGCCATAGAGGCACAGCCCGATTTTGCCCTGGCCTATAACCAGCTGGGTTATGCCCTTATGGTTATTGAAGAATACGGTAAAGCTGAGGAGGCGTTCAACAATTATATTAAATTGGCGCCTGCCATTGCTAACCCCTACGATTCCAAGGGAGATTTCTACATGACTACCGAACAGTATGATAAAGCCTTTGAGAGCTATATGAAGGCCTTTGAGATTGATTCGGGTTTTACGGTCAGTGAAAAAAAGGCAAGGAAAGCAAAGTACCTCCAGGAAAAATCAATAGAATAGCAGGTTATTCTTTTTCGTCGACAACCTCTTCATAGAAGTAACTCTTTTTTCGTTCCGTTTCATCAAACGTAAATACCCTGCCATGTGCATGGTTATGCACATAATTTACGATGGCAAAGTCGCCTATGCACATGATATTATGACTGAGAAGCAGGAAAGCAGGGAATAGAATAACCTGTGGGAAACAGGCAGCTATGAGCACTATAGTGGCAGCGTTGATCATCACAAAAGGCGTCAGGGCCAGGAAATACAATTCTTTTCCTGAAACAGGATATCTGTCAGCCGTTACAAAAAAAATGAATTGTTGCATGTCAGCTCCGAACCGGATTTTCTTTGCTCCAAGGAACCTGTAAGCCAGACCATGAAGGAGTTCATGAATGGGGATTACCAGGATGCTTCCTGCAACAATACCGGCCACCGATTGTTTGATAACCGCCGACCAGGTATGCTGTGATCCAAATATGCCCCATATGATGTACAGTGCGATAAATACCAGCATTGCAATGTTGATACCCGCATAAATGAGTGAAAAGAAACTTTTCTTCCTGATGTTGTACAGGACAAAGGGAATCATATCATTAAAGTCAAGTTCCAGGATCTGACGGTAACTGGGATCATTCTTCAGCTTATTTACATCGGGTCTTCCTGTTGACTTCATGGATGCATTCATTGTCGCCAGTATTGATTAATTTGGCGGACCTATTGATGTTTGAATATACTAAATGCAACAACAGCAATCAAACGGATATTTCTTTGCATTCGGCGCCTCACTGGCACTGGCCTCATCTTTCATTTTCAGCAAGTCGGTCCTGAACCATCTAACCATGGTCCAGTTCGGCCTTTTCTGGTTTTCAATGGGCGTTTTCTGGAACGGGGCCTGGTTTCTGATCCGGCGTGATTATCGCAAGCTGAAGGGTTCATTTGGGAAGAAGACGGCAGTTGCAGTGGTAATTGCGGTGCTTGAGGGCATGGCTAGCGGTCTCTTTTACATGGCCATCAAAGAGATGGAGAATCCTGCAGTGGTCTCATTTATCGGAAATATTGGCCCGGTGTTCGTGACCATCATGGGGATTACCCTGTTGCAGGAAAGGTTTCGAAATACTCAGCTGGTTGGAATCATCATCACCATCCTGGGAGTGTTTGTTATCAATTTTCGCCATGGGGGATTTACTGGATTTCTGGATCCGGGATCGGTCTATGTGATCCTTGCTTCATTCCTCTTTTCTGTCGCTACCATCGTGGGAAGAAAGTGTCACAGTGTCCTGCTTCCGGGCTATATGTCCCTGATCCGTTCTTTTTTCCTGGCCATTGCCATGGCCGTTCTGTTTGTTTTTAATGGCCAGATGCCAGAAATCTCCGCTGCACTCTGGAGGGATCTTTCCATTGGTTCATTGCTGGAAACCCTCATTGTTATCGTCTTTGCTTACCAGGCCCTGAAATTAATTGAAGCTACAAAAACTTCACTGATTATCAGTTCAAAAGGGGTGTGGACACTATTACTTGCCTGGGTATTCCTGGGTGTTTTCCCCACCGGATTACAATTAGCAGGAGGGATCATAACCCTTGTTGGAGTTTGGCTGATCACGTGGGACAGGCCTGTTATTCGTCGAGGATAAAATTATAAACCGTGCGGTTTGAGGCCTTCCGGGCATA
The DNA here is from genome assembly GCA_023138875.1 of Bacteroidales bacterium. GTDB lineage: Bacteria > Bacteroidota > Bacteroidia > Bacteroidales. Next base: position 47,288 of record JAGLOO010000005.1, on the reverse strand, counting down.
TCTTTTTGCCTCGCCATGCAATCCCTTATTCTCATGAAGCCTGGACAGGCCCATGTAGCCAATGGCCTTGAACTGGTCAGCGAACGGTCCGAAGGAGTCTGCCAGTTCTATGGCCTTCCGGTATCCCTTTCCGGCCAGCTGGTGATTACCGTCCTTCTTTTCTGCTACAAATGCACCTGCCATGACCCTGATCATCTCTGAATAGCTGTCATCCTGGGTTTCTACTGATTCCAGGACCTCCTTCACCCTCCGGTACCGGTGCTGGTGAAGAAGTATGGTTACCAGGTGTCCCTGGTAATAAATATTTCGCGGGTATTCTCTGTGCAGCTTTTCTGCATACATAGCGGCCGTATTCATGTCTTCTTCATACTTCAACTGGATCAGGGACATGAATAGCATGGATTCAACCTTCAGATAGATGGAGTGGTTGATGGCATGATTCAGATGATGAAGCCCCAGCTTCATATCTCCCTCTGTCATAAAGGATACCAGAGGCTTGTAAACCGGATGTGCCTCAGGGTATGCTTCAATGTAATAGTTGTAAAGGCCCGTGGAAAAATAGAACTCATCGAACTGATCTTTCAGATCGAATCCTTCCACAGTGTGCCTGTACATGGTCCTGAGATCGGGTATCACCTTCCCGGCCTTTCCATTATCGGCCCAGTACATGGCCTTAAATGCCCTCCCGAAAAGGTCAAAAAAGACTCCTTCAAGGTGGGTGTTTTCCCCTTCTATATACTCCTCTGCCAGCTTCACAGTTTGTGTCATCAGGTCCACAAACAGGTCCGATTCATCATCATCAGGGATAAGCGGGAAATTTTCCCAGTAAACAATGAGCGCTTCTAAAAAATGTGGTGCCGGGTGTTTGGGTGTGGCTTTCATCAGCTCCTGCTGGAAATGCCGGGCCCTGTCGAAAGAGAAGTTGTAAGTGTGCTGCAGACAACTGTCCACGCGATCCAGGAGATCGGGCCTGTTGAGGTAGGAAACCTGGGCGTCAGCCATTATCCAGGATGAAAGGAACATCACTAATGCTGCAAATTTTCCACTCATTCAGCAAAGATATCAATTAAAAGGGCATCCGCATGCGCGCTTTTTTTCGCACTTTTGTGTTTTACATGTACCCTTATGATTCAAATCGGGAATAAGATTGTAAGTAGGGATCTTTTTGAGAATCACTTTATCTGTCAGTTGGAAAAGTGCGAAGGAAATTGCTGTGTCTTTGGTGATTCAGGTGCTCCACTTGAGGAAGACGAGGTGGAGCTTATTGACAAGCATCTGGACAGTATTAAACCATATATGAGGGCAGAAGGACTCCGGTCGGTTCATGATCAGGGTGGTTGGGTCGTTGATAACGACGGTGATAAAGTGACTCCGCTGGTGGGAAGAGAAGAGTGTGCATTTGTGGTGTTTGAGGAGGGTATTGTCCGCTGTGCCATAGAAAAAGCATACGAGGAAGGTTCCATTCCCTTTCAGAAACCTGTCTCATGTCATCTCTACCCCATCAGAATCAACAGGTTGAAAAATGCCATCGCACTGAATTATCATCAATGGAGCTTATGTGAACCGGCTCGGATGCTGGGTAAGAAGGAAGGAGTGCCTGTTTTCAGGTTCCTGAAGGATCCCATCACCAGGGTATTCGGGAAAGAATTCTATGAGGAGCTTGAAATTGTATCCACTGAGTTAAGCAAAAAGTCAGCAAAACAGGAATAGTATCAATACCAAAACACTTATTTAGAATATATGGAAACTATAAAGAATTATGTAGAAGAAAACAGGAAACGGTTCCTTGACGAATTGTTTGACCTGATCAGGATCCCCTCTATCAGTGCTAAGGTAGAAAATGAAGACGACATGTACACAACGGCAGCGTTCATCAAGGATGCTTTGATTGAGGCGGGTGCCGATCATGCAGAGGTAAAAGAGACCTCCGGATTTCCTGTGGTTTATGGCCATAAAATAGTGGATGAAGCTCTGCCTACCGTTCTGGTTTACGGTCATTATGATGTTCAGCCTGTGGAGCCACTGGACCTGTGGGAATCGCCACCCTTTGAACCGGAGATCCGGGATGGAAAGATCTATGCCAGGGGTGCAGATGATGACAAGGGACAGTTGTACATGCATGTGAAGGCATTTGAATTGATGAACCGGACCGGCTCCCTGAACTGTAATGTGAAATTTATGATAGAAGGCGAGGAGGAGATCGGTTCCCCCAGCCTGAAAGAATTCTGTCAGAAAAACAAGGATCTGCTCAAAGCGGATGTTATCCTGATCTCCGATACTACCATGATTTCCCAGGATATTCCCTCCATTACGGTAGGGTTGAGGGGCCTTAGCTTCCTGGAGGTGGAAGTTACAGGTCCAAACCGGGATCTGCACTCAGGTTTATACGGTGGAGCTGTTGGCAATCCGGCCAACCTGCTGGCCAAAATGATCGCATCTCTGACCGATGAGAACAACCACATCACCATTCCGGGATTCTATGACGATGTAATGGAAGTATCCGATGGTGAGCGTGCAGAGATGGCAAAAGCCCCATTCAGTCTCGATGATTATAAGCAGGCGCTTGATATTAATGAAGTGGTTGGTGAAAAGGGATTTGCCACCAATGAAAGGACCGGGATCCGTCCGAGTCTGGATGTGAATGGGATCTGGTCAGGCTATACTGGAGAAGGAGCCAAGACGGTTCTTCCGTCAAAGGCTCACGCTAAAATCTCCATGCGGCTTGTACCCAACCAGGATTCAAAAAAGATTGATGAACTGTTTATCAATCATTTCAGGAGAATTGCTCCCGAGGGAACAAAAGTGGAGGTGAAAAGCCTGCACGGTGGACAGGGATATGGCACTCCCGTTGATTTTCCTGCGTACAGGGCAGCAAGCCGTGCCATCGAGGTGAGCTTTGGAAAGCAGCCGATCCCGGTGAGAAGCGGGGGAAGTATACCGATTGTCTCGGATTTTGAAGAGGTTCTGGGTATCAAATCCATCCTGATGGGTTTTGGACTGGACTCAGATGCGATCCACTCACCCAATGAAAATTATCCACTATTCAATTTCTATAAGGGAATTGAAACCATACCTCTTTTCTACAGATTTTTTGCAGAGGAGATGAAATAGCTTAAGGAACATAAAACATGACATGTAGAAGCCACCTGCTCATAACAGGTGGCTTTTCTATAAAACACGATTTCTCCAAGTTAATCATAAAAAAAATGAGGGTATTTGCAGAAAAATATGTAATAATATTAATTTATCCCTAAAAAATATGGGGGTGAAAAAATATAAAGTATATATTTGCAGCATAGAACCCTAATTTTATACTAACTTAATTCAATTATTATGGCGGTTATCAGGTTTAAAGCACTGGAACAGGTTTTCAACAGGAAACCTCTACATGTTACTCCTCCCTCTGACAAGATCTCGGATTATTATGCGATTAATGTATTCGACAAAGAAAAAATGCAAAAGTACCTTTCAAAGGATGCTTTCAATCATGTGATGGATGCAATTGAGAAAGGGACAACCATCGACAGGAGAAAAGCAGATGCAGTTGCTTCGGGAATGAAAGCATGGGCCACTGAAAGGGGAGCCACACACTATACACACTGGTTCCAGCCTCTCACCGGCGGAACTGCTGAAAAGCATGATGCATTTATCCAGCCAAACCAGTTTGGTGGAGTGGTAGAAGCATTTTCATCCTCTGCACTTTCCCAGCAGGAACCGGATGCTTCCTCATTCCCGAGCGGCGGGATCAGGAATACTTTTGAAGCCCGCGGGTATACGGCCTGGGATCCTGCTTCACCTGCTTTTATTATTGATAATACCCTGAGTATCCCTACTGTATTTATCTCCTACACGGGGGAGGCCCTTGACCATAAAACTCCATTGTTAAAAGCATTGAATGCTGTGGATAAAGCAGCAACCGAGGTATGTCAGTATTTCGATAAGAATGTGACCAAAGTGCAGGCCAATCTGGGCTGGGAACAGGAATACTTCATGGTGGATGAGGCGCTGTATTATGCCCGACCCGACCTGGCGCTTACCGGCCGTACCCTGATGGGACATGCTTCTTCCAAGGACCAGCAGCTGGATGACCACTATTTCGGATCCATTCCGGAAAGGGTAGCAGCTTTCATGCACGACCTGGAGTTTGAAGCCTATAAGTTGGGTATCCCGGTGAAGACCCGTCACAACGAGGTGGCCCCCAACCAGTATGAGTTGGCGCCCGTATTTGAAGAGTGTAACCTGGCTGTGGATCATAATGCGTTGCTCATGGACCTGATGAAAAAGATATCCAGGCACCATGGCTTCAGGGTATTGTTCCATGAGAAGCCATTTCAGGCCATTAACGGTAGCGGAAAACATAACAACTGGTCGTTATCCACAGATACTGGCGTGATTCTGCACAGTCCGGGGAAAAATCCCAAATCGAACCTGCAGTTCCTCACCTTTGTTGTGAACACTATCAAAACTGTATTCGACCACCAGGACCTGCTGAGGGCCAGTATTGCAACAGCTGCAAATGCCCACCGACTGGGTGCCCACGAAGCGCCTCCGGCCATTCTCTCATGTTTCCTTGGATCGGAAGTTTCCGGCATGCTGGACCAGATTGAGGAGCAGGTAACCAGTAAGAAGATGACCCCTGATGAGAAGACAGCACTGAAACTGGATATTGGTAAGATCCCTGAAATTCTTCTGGATAACACCGACAGGAACCGGACATCCCCATTTGCATTTACAGGTAACAGGTTTGAGTTTCGTGCAGTGGGTGGTAGCAGCAATCCAGCGGCCCCGATGACCATCCTGAATGCGGCGGTGGCAAGACAGTTGATTGAATTCAAGAAGGAAGTGGATGACCTGATTGAAACAGGTATAAAGAAAGATGAAGCCATCTTTCAGATCCTCCGCGAGTATATCATAGCTTCCAAAGCAATCCGATTTGAAGGAGACAATTACAGTGATGATTGGATCAAGGAAGCAAAAAAGCGCGGTCTTACCAATGTGATTGATGTTCCTGAAGCGCTGTCTGCTTATCTGAGTGATAAATCCAAAAAACTCTTTTTTGACCTGGGCATCTTCACAGAAGCTGAACTTGAAGGGCGTACGGAAGTGTTGTTTGAACAGTATACCAAGAAGATCCAGATTGAGGCAAGGGTACTTGGCGATCTGGCCATCAACCATATTGTTCCCACCGCCGTGAAGTACCAGAACAGACTGATGGAGAATGTGCTGGGGTTGAAGGAGATCTACGGAGAATCCTACAAGGAGCTAGCCGGGAACCGAATTGAGCTGATCAAGGAGATTTCAGATCATGTTACTGGCATCAAAGTTGGGGTCAATGAGATGGTGGAAGCAAGAAAAGTGACCAACAAACTGAAGGATGAAAAGGAAAAAGCCAGAGAATACTCCAATACTGTGGCTCCATTCCTTAATAGAATTCGTTATCATATTGATAAACTGGAGCTTATCGTTGATGATGAGATCTGGCCATTACCAAAGTACCGGGAATTGTTGTTCTCAAGCTAATGGTATCTAACGAGCCATATTCACCGGCCTTCCGTGCAAGCGGGGGGCTTTTTTGCGTCGCAAGAGATTTCAGCACTGATTTAACTATCCTGAAGATACTCAAATATTGCAGCTGTTTGTTGCGTTTTATATTCATAGAAAAAAGAAGTAATTTTATCAAATTGTAAAAAAACGGGCACGATTATGCAATATTTCATGAGACCCATTTTCCTGGCCATTATAGCCACATTATTTTTGTCCCTCCCGGTAGATGCACAAAAGAAGCAGAAAGACTCAAGAGCGCAGGCAGCATTTGCAGCCGGTGAGTATTTTGCAGCCATTGACCTTTATAAGAATGTATATAACAAGGTAAGTGACCGTGAACAGAAGACCGCCATTCTTTTTAAGATCGGCGAGTGTTACAGGATTCTTGGAGAAGCAAGGTCTGCCGCACTGTGGTATAAAAAGGCGGTCCGGGAAGATTACCAGGATCCCATCATTTTTCTCCGGTATGGGCAGATGATGCTCATCAATGAGAAATATGAAATGGCATCCGGGGAGTTTAAGAAGTATAAGGAACTGGTTCCTGATGATCCCCGGGGAGGAGTTGGTATCGAATCCTGTGAAGCAGCCATCATATGGATTGAGAATCCCACAGGTTATATCGTAGAGAACATGCGGTACTTCAATTCAAGACAGCGTGATTTCAGTCCTGCCTATGTTAATGAAAGCTACACCGAGGTGTTTTTCACTTCCACGCGAGAGGATGCAACAGGCAATGATACACATGGAGCTACCGGTCAGAATTTTGCCGATATCTTCGCATCCAGCATGGACAGAAAGGGAAAGTGGAGTGTTCCGGTACCTGTGGAGAGCCTTAATTCAGAGTTTGAGGACGGGACACCCTGCATATCTTCCGATTTTTCAACCCTCTATTTTACCAGGTGTAAGAAAGGAAAGAATCAGCAACTGGGTTGCCAGATCTACAGGTCCACCTCTGATGGTGGATCCTGGACAGAAGCCCAGGTTGAGTTTGAAGCCCTCGGGGACAGCATCACGACCGCTCATCCGGCCATATCACCGGATGGATTGACGCTTTACTTTGTTTCTGATATGCCTGGGGGATTAGGTGAGAACGATATCTGGAAGGTAATCCGCGATAGTGAAGGCGGGACATGGGGAAATCCGATTAACCTTGGAGAGGAGATCAATACCCCAGGAAATGAACTTTATCCATTCGTTCACAACGACGGAACTCTCTATTTCTCATCGGATAGCAGGGTCGGATTGGGTGGACTGGACATTTATGCGGCTGAACAGGATGAAACAGGAGGATGGATGCTTGAGAATATGAAGCCTCCCATTAACTCTCCGGAGGATGATTTCGGGATTGTTTTTGAGGCGGACGTAGAAAAAGGATTTTTCAGTTCGGCCAGGAAAGGAAGAGGGAATGACGAAATTTTCTCCTTTGTACTGCCTCCATTGAATTTCTCTGTAACCGGAATTGTGAAAGATGAAAGAACTGACCAGATCCTTCCTGGATCGACTGTCAAAACAGTAGGAAGCGATGGTATTACTGTCGAATCCAACACCGGGGATGAGGGTACATTCAGGTTTATGCTGAAGCCATCTACCGATTACATATTTATTGCGAGTCAGCCTGGTTACCTGAACGGCAAAGTGCGGGAATCAACAAGGGGCCTGGATCAGAGCAAAGATTTCCAGGTTACCATTTACCTGGCATCCACCAAGCAGGTTATTGAGCTCCCGAATATTTTCTACGATTTTGCAAAGTGGGACCTGAGGCCCGAATCTATGGTTTCTCTTGACAACCTTGTGGAGACATTGAACGACAATCCCAATGTAACCATTGAGTTGATGTCGCATACCGATTCCAGGGGTACCCCGGCAGACAACCAGGAACTCTCACAGAAGAGGGCACAGTCAGTTGTGGACTACCTGATCTCAAAAGGTATTGCCACCGACAGGTTGCAGGCAAAGGGATATGGAGAATCACAGTCCAAAGTCGTGGATGAAAAAGTGAAAGCCCAGTATGACTTTCTGGAATTGGAGGAAGTGCTGACGGAGAGTTTTATCAACCAGCTGGCCAGCCCTGAATTACAGGAGAGAGCCCACCAGGTGAACAGGCGTACAGAGTTTCGGGTATTGTCTACCGATTATATCCCGCAAAACTAATTTAATGAGTCAAGCTTCCCGTTATCTTCAGCGTGGTGTTTCTTTCGGAAAGGAGGATGTTCATCAGGCCATAAGGCATGTGGATAAGGGCCTTTTTCCAAAAGCATTCTGCAAGGTAATTCCCGATATTCTCACGGGTGATCCCGATTATTGCTTGATTATGCACGCGGACGGGGCCGGGACCAAATCCTCACTGGCTTACGTTTACTGGAAAGAGACCGGTGATCTTTCCGTCTGGAAAGGAATTGCACAGGATGCCATCGTCATGAACCTGGATGATCTGCTGTGTGTGGGGGTGACAGGTGAGATTCTGCTTTCCTCGACCATCGGCAGGAATAAAAACCGGGTTCCGGGTGAGGTTATTTCGGCCATTATCAACGGAACCGAAGAGATACTGGAAGGACTTCGCAGCCTGGGTATTCCCATATACAGTGCAGGCGGGGAAACGGCGGATGTGGGTGATCTGGTAAGGACCATCATCGTTGATTCGACGGTTGTGGCCCGTTCCAGGAGGTCCGAAATCATAGAAACCAGCATTGTTTCCGGAAATGTTATTGTGGGCCTCTCATCTTCCGGACAGGCCCGTTATGAGGATTCCTATAACGGGGGGATGGGAAGCAACGGTCTCACTTCAGCCAGACATGATGTTTTCGGTGGGTATCTGGCCAAGAAGTACCCGGAGAGCTATGATCCGGATATTCCGCAGTCATTGATTTATTCCGGAAGAAAGAGACTCACCGATGCTATTGCTGATGTAGGCTTGGATGCTGGAAAGCTGGTATTGTCTCCCACCCGGACATATGCACCGGTCATCAAGGACATCCTTGGGCAGTACAGAGATAAAATCAATGGAATGATCCATTGTTCGGGGGGAGCACAGACCAAGGTGTTGCACTTTGCTGAGAAAGTTCATATCATAAAGGATGATCTGTTCCCTGTTCCTCCGCTTTTCCGGATGATACAGGAAGAATCGGGTACTGCCTGGAAGGAAATGTACCAGGTATTCAATATGGGTCATCGATTTGAGATTTACACAGATGCGGGTACTGCAAAAGGTATCATCCAGCTTGCAGGCAACCACCGGATTGATGCAAAAATTGTGGGTCGTTGTGAGCCGGCGGACCAGAAAATGCTTACCATAAAGGGAGAACAGGGAGAGTTCGTATATTAGTGGGATAAATCGTTCCGTATAATGGGAGAGAATATGATATTAACCCGGTTAGAAGGGGTGAAAGCCAGGTTTGATGAAGTCGGACAACTCCTTACCGATCCGGCAGTGATTGTGGATATGAATCGGTATGTAAAGCTTAGCCGGGAGTACAAGCAACTTGAGCCGATCATCGAAGCCCTTGATGCTTACAGGAACCTTTTAAACAATATCACCAGTGCAAAGGAGATCCTGGCTGAGGAGAAGGACGAGGAACTCAGGGAGATGGCCAAGGAGGAGCTGGATCTTTCCATGCAACAACAGGGTCCGCTGGAGGAAGAGATCAAATTGCTTTTATTACCAAAGGATCCTGATGACGATAAGAATGCCATTGTTGAGATCAGGGCAGGAACAGGTGGGGATGAGGCAAGTATCTTTGCCGGGGATCTTTACAGGATGTACAATAAATTTTTTGAATCGAGAGGATGGAAGGTATCAACCACCAGTTTTACCGAGGGAACTGTGGGGGGATTCAAGGAGATCATCATGAATTTGAGTGGGGATGGGGTGTATGGGATCATGAAATATGAATCGGGTGTGCACCGGGTCCAGCGTGTGCCTCAGACGGAAACTCAGGGACGGGTCCATACTTCTGCAGCCACAGTGGCTGTCCTGCCCGAGGCTGAAGACTTTGAAGTGGAGGTTAAGCAAGCGGATATCAGGAAAGATACTTACTGTTCTTCAGGACCGGGTGGACAATCGGTCAATACTACCTATTCGGCCATTCGTTTGACCCACATACCTACCGGTATAGTAGTTACATGCCAGGACGAGAAGTCACAGCTGAAGAACCTTGACAAAGCCATGAAAGAATTGCGGTCAAGGCTGTATAATCTCGAATATCAGAAAAGGATGGACGAGATCTCTTCCCAGAGGAAAACCATGGTGTCTTCGGGTGACAGATCGGCCAAGATCCGCACCTACAACTATCCGCAGGGAAGGGTGACCGACCACAGGATTAACCTTACCCTTTATAACCTTCAGTCTGTTCTTAACGGTGATCTGCAGGAAGTGATTGAAAAACTCCAGATGGCAGAAAATGCAGAGCGCTTGAAGGAGAGCGGGATGGAATAATTTATTATTTGTTTAGACCCCATAGAACGCATGAACGCCGAAGAATTATTCAGGAATATCCAGCGTAAAAAAAGCTACCTGTGTATCGGTCTTGATACAGATTATAATAAGATCCCCAGGATGCTGCTTGACAAGGAGTATCCAATTTATGAATTCAACAAGCATATCATTGATGCAACCGAGGACCTCGTGGTGGCTTACAAACCCAATCTTGCCTTTTATGAAAGCATGGGTGCAGCCGGGTACATGAGCCTTGAAATGACCATCACATATCTGCGAAAGCACTATCCTGATATTTTCATCATTGCCGATGCCAAAAGGGGTGATATTGGTAATACATCCCGCATGTATGCCAGCGCTTATTTTAAGACCCTGGACTGCGATGCCATTACCCTCTCTCCATACATGGGATATGACAGCATTTCGCCCTTCCTGGAGGTTGATGGCAAATGGGCCGTACTCCTGGCTCTTACATCAAATGAGGGATCGAAGGATTTTCAACAGCTTGAGTTGAAAGGGAAAAAGCAGCTGTTTGAACAGGTGATCACCACCACTGCCGGGTGGGGAACAGTCAATAATACCATGTATGTGGTGGGTGCTACCAAAGCTTCAGTGCTGAAGGAGATCAGAAAGATGATCCCCGAACATTTCCTGCTGATTCCTGGAATTGGGAGCCAGGGTGGTAGCCTGTATGATGTTGCTGATCACGGAATGAACGATCGTTGTGGTCTGCTTGTCAATGCCAGCAGATCCATTCTATATGCCGATGTTACCAATAAATTTGAACAGGCAGCCAGGGAAGAGGCTACACAGCTTCAGAAACAGATGGAAATCACCCTTAAAAACAGGAAACTGATATAGGTGTTCTGGACACTAATTGACCAGTTCCTTTACTTTTCCGGCAGCTTCCTGCAGGTTGATGGCCGAGTGTACTTTCAGTCCGGAGTTATCAATAATTACCTTTGCTTCTTCTGCATTGGTTCCCTGCAACCTTACAATTACAGGGATTTCAATCTGACCAATGGATTTATATGCCTCCACAATCCCTTCTGCAACACGGTCACACCTTACGATCCCTCCGAATATATTGATCAGGATGGCCTTTACATTGGTATCTTTTAAAATGATCCTGAATCCGGCTTCGACCGTCTGTGCGTTAGCCGTTCCACCCACGTCAAGGAAATTGGCCGGTTCTCCACCTGAATGTTTGATGATATCCATGGTGGCCATGGCCAGTCCGGCACCATTGACCATACAGCCTACATTTCCGTCCAGCTTAATAAAGTTGAGGTTGAATTTACCTGCTTCAACCTCGGTGGGGTCTTCCTCGTTGAGATCCCTCATGGTTGCGTAATCGGGATGTCTGTAAAGGGCATTGTCGTCAATGTTGACCTTGGCATCGGCTGCCATGATCCGATTATCCGAAGTTTTAAATACCGGGTTGATCTCGAACATTGAGGAATCGGATTTATCGTATGCGCTGTAAAGGGCTGTGGCAAACTTTACCATCTCTTTAAATGCCTGGCCTGACAATCCCAGGTTGAAGGCAATGCGCCTGGCCTGAAAGGGCAAGATTCCTGTGGCCGGGTCAATCTCTTCCTTAAAGATCAGGTGCGGGGTTTCTTCCGCCACGGTTTCAATGTCCATACCTCCTTCGGTGGAATACATGATGATGTTTTTTCCGGTTTCACGGTTCAGCAGGACGCTTATGTAAAACTCCTGTGGTTCGCTCTCACCCGGATAAAAAATGCCCTGCTCGATGAGTACCTTGTGGACCAGCTTTCCCTTGGGGCCCGTCTGGTGGGTAATCAGGTTCATTCCAAGGATGTCCCGCGCTTGCGATTTAACTTCATCCAGTGACTTGGCGATTTTCACTCCGCCTCCCTTTCCCCGGCCGCCCGCGTGGATCTGTGCTTTTACCGCCCATGTGTCTGATCCTGTTTCAGTCTTGATTCGCTTGGCTGCTTCATAGGCTTCTTCAGGCGTGTATGCCACTTCACCGGCAGGTATTGCAACACCAAATTGTTTCAGAATTTTTTTGCCCTGGAATTCATGAATATTCATCGCAAGATGTAGTTTGAAATTATTAAGCCCAGAAAAAAGTCTCCTGAGCGATCCTACAAATTTAGCAATTACCTGATAAGTTAAAAGGTGAAAGTCAAAAGCTGAAAGTGAGAAGCGGAAAAAGAGTAAATTCGTGGAAAATGTGGAGTTATGAGAAAGCTTTTGAATGAGGAGCTAGACCGATTAACGGTTGGGGAGTATAAGGAATCAAAGAAAATACCGGTCATGGTGGTGCTGGATAACATCCGCAGTCAGAACAATATTGGCTCTGTTTTTCGCACCGCGGACGCCTTTCGCATGGAAGGTATACTCCTCTGTGGAATAACTGCCACGCCTCCGCACCGTGAAATCCATAAAACGGCGCTCGGCGCTACGGAATCTGTCAACTGGGAGTACCGGGAAAAGACCACAGATGCCATACTTGACCTGAAGAAGAAAGGCTACCAGATCCTGGCCGTGGAACAGGTGGAGGGTGCGGAAATCCTTGATCAGCTTGTGCTTTCCCCGGAGAAAAAGTATGCACTTGTGTTCGGGCATGAAGTCCGGGGTGTAGATCAAAAGGTGGTGGATCTGAGCGATCTCTGCATTGAAATCCCGCAATTTGGCACCAAGCATTCGTTAAATATTTCCGTGGCAGCAGGCGTCGTCATCTGGGAAGTTTTCAAAAAATTCTCCTTGTGATTCAGGATTCTGATTTTTTTTATTACCCTTGAGCATATGTTGGCGGCAAGTATAAAGAAACACCTACATTATGAGATACATTAGTTTTATTTGGATAGTAGTTTTCTTCACCATGATAATTGGGTGTGATACGAAAAAAAGTAAATCAATTATCATTTCGGGAATTATTCCTAAAAATTCCATTTCGATAGCTGAATTGAAACTCAACGGTACTGTTCTATTTGATACTATTGAAAATGGAAAATTTCATTTTGAGTTAGAAGAATACAACGAAAGCTATGTTGATTTGAACTTAACTAAATGGATAACTTTGTTTATTACAGAAGGAGACAGCATACATATAACTATCAATCATCCAGAGGGAACCATTGGATTTTCAGGTAGAGGTTTTGAAGAAAGTGACTACATACAGCAAAAACATGCCCTTGCTAAAGAATTGAGTATCGATGACCCAAGAAAAATAAACATTGCACTTTTTTCATCTAAGTCAGATGAATTTGTAGAAAAAATTGACAGTATCCAGTTAATACTATCTAATCATTTGGAAGATTACAAGCAAGAATACCCATTCATTTCTGATTCTTTCTATAATTATGAACAACTATTGATTCAGTATTATTGGATAAATCAAAGATTTAGTTATCCGGGATTTCATAAAATGCTGACACATGAAGATGCAGATATTCCAGATGATTATTACCAATTTACAGAGTTGATTGAAACTAATAATTCAGTACTTTATAGATTTGGAGATTATAAAGCTGTATTAAATTCCTTTCTGGAATTTGAAGCAAAGAAGACAGGAAAAGCTAGCCCAACTGACTTATTATATGCAAAGTATGATATCTCAAGAAAACTTATTGAGAATGATTTGATATTTGAAGACATCACCTTTCGCCAAATTCGTAGGCATATGAGTTTTAATGGTGTCGATGATATTGATAGTTTATACCATGATTTCTTGCCTCAGATCAAAAACATCGATTATAAGAATCATTTAACGAATAGTTATTCTGATTGGCAACATTTGATGAAAGGAAATAAAGCGCCTGATTTTGAAATCGAGGATACAGAAGGAAGAGTTGTAAAATTATCGGATTTTTATGGTAAGCTTGTTTATATTGATTGTTGGAGTACATATTGTGGTCCTTGTATCGCTGAGATGCCAGCCATGAAAGTATTAGCTGATGATTTTAATAGCACAGATATAGCCTTTCTTTCGATTTCAGTTGATACTGACAAAAAAAGATGGCGAGCTAAATTGGAAGAATATAATTTAAATACAGTAAACCTTTGTACTGGTGGGACAAGACATCAATTTAATTTTGACTATAATGCCAAAGCATTTCCAAGGTATATATTGATTGATAGAGATGGTAATATCATTGATGCAACGGCTGAAAAGCCATCAGAGATTAGACAACGAATAGAACTTATTTTATAAAGCCAGCCGAGTGTATAAAATAATATGCGGGACAGAACTACTCCTATCCGCGCAAGGAGATTAGAGGAGAAAAGGGGAGAGGAATAAAAAAACCGCCCCAGGATATGAGGCGGTTTTAGATATGATTTAAGATGCTCTATTCAACGATAGCAATGAATGCTGCTTCGTTAAAGAGTTTAGCGAATTCAAGATTTTTCTTGGCATGATCTTTCATCATTTGAGGATCTTTGCAATTTTCAACTGCAAGTTTGAGGTTTTCATAAGCTACCTCGGGCTTATCTTGGTTTGCAGCGATCACTGCAAGCAGGTAATAGCGGTAAGGAGATTCTTGCTCCAGGTTGGCAGCAGTTCTCCATGCTCCTTCATCATCACCTTTCAGGTACATGGCAAGTGCAGCATTGAAGGAAGGCTCACTTCCAAAGTAGTTCACTGCAGCCCCATAATCACCTTCAATGATATTCACGATACCAAGGTTGTAATTGACCTTCGGACCGGCACCCAGTGAAGCTGTAAATGCTTCTTTGGCTGCTTCAATCTCACCTTTCTTAAGTGCAATGGCCCCCAGGTTGTTATTCACGATGTCGTGATCCTTCAGTCCTTTTGCAGTGGTGAATGCTGCTTCAGCTTCTTCCAGTTTTCCCATCTTAAAGAGGATGGCTCCCATGTTGTTATGTGTGCGCACGCATTTGGGTGCTACCACTGTGGATTTCTTATAGATGGCGGCCATGGTCTCCTTATCTTCAATGAGGGTGGCAGTATAGAGGAGCTCTTCCAGAACCAGTGTATCCGGATTGTTTGCCCAGAGGTCCTTCAATTCATCATCGCTCCATCCGATGTGCTCCATGCTTACGGTAAACTTGGACCTTCTCAGCTGGGGAAGAATTTCCTCGGCAATCACTTCAAATGCAGCGGAAAGGTTCCTGATCTCCTGCTCACGAACAACCGGATCGGAGTGCATGCTGAGTACCCTGAGGATCATTTCCTTGTCCTGGATGTCTGATTCTTCCAATGCTTTTTTGAATCCATCCCAGTCTTCGGGAGTGGACAGCAGGCTTAACAACTCATCAGCTACCTCTACTTCTGATTTCTTCAGCTGGCCAGCCAGGTATTTTTCTGCAGTCTTCTGACGTTTGTCGGCAAGTTTGGTGTTGAGATCAAGTTCACCGTCGGGTGAAGCATAGGCTGAAATCTCCAATCCTTTAAGCTCAAGCCTTTCATTTTCGTCGGTTTTCTTAATGACATCATTCAGTTTGGTGATCTCATCTTTACCCATTTCTGACCTGCGAACATCTGCCCTGTTGATGATGTACTTGATATCGGCCTCGAATGCTTTGGGAACAATTTGCTGGTAATTGTCTTTGAAGGTCAACACCTTCGGGTCTTTGATAACCATCTGAGGTGTAACGATGATACCATCAGCAAGCTTCACAACTCCCAGGTCCGCAGTTTTGTCCTTAATTGCGGCAACGATGTTGAAATGAAGCTCAGACCTCATCATCTCATCTTCGTATTCAAAGGTGTTGGCAACGCTGGCTTTACCACCATTGTCAAAACTGATGGGTTTGTTGTTTGCAGTAACGTCCTCTCCCTGAAGAACGAGGGGTTCAAGCTCCTTTTCTCCGCCTTCATATTTAAGGACCGGGGTAAGGGTAACAACAGCTTTCTTGTTAAAATACTTGGCAGGATAATTGACGTTGACAGTTACATCCACTTCCCCTCCATGCATTTCGAGTACTTCAGGAGTTACCTGGTAGCTTACCTGGTCAGCTTCTTTGACCATTTTATTAAGCCCACCGCAACTACTGAGGACTGCTGCTGCGAGTAAGAAAATCGCAAGTGTTTTGAGGTTTTTCATAACAATCTGGTTATTTGTTTAGTACATATTGATTTAAGAGGTTAATTTATTCTCTAGTACAAACTTAATAATGTTTTTGAAAAAATTAAAGAAATATACATGTTATGCCCATAAATGTTACAAAATAGGCATATTCATACCGGACTTATATTCCCGCTCAAAGATAATTTTTTTAATCTGTTGATAATCTGCCTTATTATTCACAAAGTCGACTTTGTTTGTATCGATGACCAGGATTTTTAATTCGGTCTGGGATTTGAAGAAGCCAAAGTAACCATCCTGAACCTCTTTCAGGTACTCTTCCTGAATATTCTGCTCGTAAGACCGGCCCCTTTTTTTGATATTGTCCAGCAATTTTTTTACCGAAACATGCAGGTATACATAAAGATCGGGTCTGGGTATCTGCAGATTGATGATAGAAAAGAGTTTCTCAAAAAGTTTCATTTCATCATCCTTCAGGTTGTATTTACTAAAGATGAATGATTTTGCAAGGAAATAGTCACTGACGACTGTTTGCTGGAACAGGTCGGGGTGACTCAATTCGGTTTTAATCTGCTGATAGCGTTCGGAAAGAAAAGAAAGCTCCAGCTGGAAGGCGTATCGTTCCGGGTCTTTATAAAACTTGGCCAGGAAAGGATTGTCACTGAACTGTTCAAGGATCAACCTGCTGCCTGTATCCTGTGCCAGCATGGATGCCAGGGCGGTCTTGCCGGCTCCTATGTTGCCCTCTATGACTAAATAATTGTAATTCAATAATTTATGAAATTAAAGTTCAGACTATTAAAAATAAAAAAAACTTGCCGGGTATGGTTGAAACCCGGCAAGTTTTTTCAGTTAACTTTAGAATCCTGGTAACCTTTGCCTTGGATTATTCAAATACCGGGTTGAAATCCAGATTTTTGAAGATAAAGGACCAGACATCCGAATATTCTTCAATCACTTTGGTAGTTGGTTTACCTGCACCATGCCCCGCATCGGTATTGATACGGACCATAACCGGATTCTTACCACTGTATGCTGACTGAAGGGTGGCGATGTACTTAAAGGAGTGTGCAGGTACCACACGGTCGTCATGATCGCCCGTTGTCACAAGCACTGCAGGGTACTCCTTCTCAGGGGAAATGTTATGCAAAGGTGAATATCCGAGAAGGTATTTGAACTGCTCGGGGTCCTCAGAAGATCCATAATCAGCAGTCCAGTAACGCCCGATGGTAAATTCATGGAACCTGAGCATGTCCATGACACCCACCATGGGAATAGCGGCAGCGAACAGGTCGGGCCGCTGATTGATCACTGCGCCGACGAGCAGGCCTCCATTGGATCCACCATAAATGGCAAGTCGCTTATTGGATGTATAGTCATTATCAATGAGGTATTCAGCAGCTGCTATGAAGTCATCAAATACATTCTGTTTCTGAAGGAGTGTTCCGGCTTTATGCCACTCTTCACCATATTCGCCTCCGCCCCTGATATTGGCCAGGGCGAATACGCCTCCCTGCTCGAGCCAGACTGCACGTGTAGTGCTGAAAGAGGGGGAGTAGGTGATGTTAAATCCGCCATAACCGTACAGGAGGGTAGGATTGGTTCCGTCCAGTTCAACTCCCTTTTTATGGACAATGAACATGGGAACCTGTGTACCATCCTTGCTGGTAAAGAATACCTGTTTGGTTTCGTATGCTTCAGCATTGAAATCAACTTCTGTGGTATAGAACACCTCTGAATTGTTTTCAGCAATGTCATATTTGAAAATGGTGGATGGGTAATTGAAAGAGGAGAAACTGTAAAAGGCTGTACTTTCCTTCATCTTTCCATTGATACTACCCAGAGAACCTATCCCTGGCAGAGATATTTCATGCGTAAGGGTACCGTCCAGTCCATGTACACTGGCCACGTTGTAGGCATCCTGCAGATAGGTTGCAATGATCTTTCCTCCAGCCAGTGTGGCCGATTCCAGCACATTCTTTTCGTGCTCCGGAATGATGTCCTTCCAGTTTTCCAGTTCAGGTTTAGTGAGGTCAATTCCAATGAGCTTATAAAGGGGAGCTTCATAATTGGTCAACACGTAAAGCATGTTGTCTTTGTTCCCTACGATAGTGTAGTCGTTGTCAAAATCCTTATCCAGCCAGGTAAACGGTTGGTCTTTCAGACCGGTTTTCTTGAATGCCAGGGCATTACCGCTTGTGCTTTCTGTAACGTAAAGGACCATGTATTGTTCATCTTCTGTAACTCCCAGATTGAATCCCCATTCAGGATGCTCATCGTTCTTATGAATCAGAACATCCTTCGATTGGGATGTTCCTACCCGGTGATAGAACACTTTGGCGTTTTTGTTCTCTCCTTTTAATTTATCACCTTCCAGTGGCTCGTCATAACGGCTGTAAAAGAAACCATCCTTAAACCAGGCAACGCCCGAGAACTTGATCCACTCGAGGTGATCGTCCAGATCCTCCCCGGAATCAATATCCCGTATAAAGAATTCCTGCCAGTCAGACCCGCCCCGGGATATACCATAAGCCACATATTTTGTGTCATTGGATACACTGAATGCCGAAAGAGCCACAGTTCCGTCTTCCGAAAACGCATTGGGATCAAGGAATACTTTTCCTTCCCCTGCAAGGTCTTTTTTCAGATAGATGATGCTCTGGTTCTGCAGCCCTGTATTATAGCTGTAGAAGTAATAATCGCCCTCTTTATCAGGGGTCCCCATTTTCGGGTAATTCCAGATTTCTGTCATCCGGTCTTTCAGGGCATTCCTGAAGGAGATCTTCTCCAGGTAAGAGAAGGTAACATCGTTTTGAGCTTTCACCCATGCAGCTGTTTCATCAGACATATCATCCTCCAACCACCTGTATGGATCAGCAACCTCAGTCCCGAAGTAGTCATCGACAACATCAACCTTTGCTGTTTCAGGGTAAGTAAAGGATTCTTGCTGTGTACAGCCCATGGCAAAAAGAATTAGAATAGCAAAAAGTAAGTGTTTCATCTGTTTAAAATTTTTCATTTTCGTTTCATTTGAATAAATTTTAATGCTTATTGCGCAAAAAAAACCCCGTTCGCATGCTGGAACGGGGTTGAGAAAATTAATCATTTTTCTTTTCGGGTCGTGGCAGAAGCACCTTTCTGGAGAGTTTGAGTTTTCCATTCCTCTCATCAACGGCAATAAGTTTTACCTCAATCTCTTCGCCCTCTTTCAGCACCTCTTCCACTTTTTCCAGCCTTCTCCATTCGATTTCTGAAATATGAAGGAGTCCGTCTTTTCCGGGAAGGATCTCAACAAAAGCACCATAAGGAGTGATCGTCTTCACTTTCCCTTTATATACTTCTCCAGCTTCAGGTATAGCAACAATGCCTTTGATCCAATCCATGGCCGCATCGATGGACGCCTTATCAACAGCGAATACATCCACCAGTCCAAGGTTATCCACCTCATCAATGGTGATGGTACTGTTGGTCTCTGCCTGGATCTCCTGGATAACCTTTCCACCGGGACCGATCACAGCTCCGATCATATCCTTGGGAATCTCGATTCTTTCGATCCGGGGAGTATGCGGTTTGTAATCGGGGTTGGGTGCTGAAAGGGTCTCGCTCATGGCATCCAGGATGTGGAGCCTGCCTTTCCTGGCCTGTTCCAGTGCCTGGGCAAGGATCTCATATGAGAGGCCTTCAACCTTGATGTCCATCTGTGTGGCAGTGATCCCGTCGCGTGTTCCGGTCACTTTGAAGTCCATATCTCCCAGGTGGTCTTCATCACCAAGGATATCGGAAAGAACTGCAAACTTATCGGAGTTCTTATCGGTGATCAGCCCCATGGCAATGCCGGATACCGGCTTTTTGATCTGTACTCCGGCATCCATCAGTGCCAGTGTGCCGGCACATACTGTGGCCATTGAAGATGAACCGTTCGACTCCAGGATGTCAGATACGATCCTGAGGGAATAGGGCATCTCATCTTCGGAGGGGAGTATTCTTTTCAGTGCCCTGTGGGCCAGGTTACCATGTCCAACTTCCCTTCGGCTTGTTCCCCTGGAAGGTCGTGCATCGCCGGTGGAGAAAGGTGGAAAATTGTAATGAAGTAAAAATTTATCAGTCCCCTTTCTCAGTACATCATCGATGAGCTTAGCATCCATTTTTGTTCCAAGGGTAACAGTGGTAATGGATTGTGTCTCACCCCTGGTGAATACTGCCGAACCATGTGCTGAAGGCAGGTAATCCACTTCACTCCAGATGGGACGGATCTCATCGGTCTTTCTTCCGTCGAGCCGGACTGCTTCGTCCAGGACGACACGGCGTACTGCTTCTTTCTCTACATCGTGGTAATATTTCCCTACAAGCATCTCGTTCACTTCACCTTCATCTCCCGCTTCTTCGGTAAGTTTTGCAAGGAAATCTTCCTTCACCTTGCCGAAAGCTTCACTTCTCTCGTGCTTGTCTGCATTGCCGGAACTGGCAATTTTGTATGCGGCATCGTAGGTTTCATCCCAAACCCTTTTGCTCAGGTCTTCATCATTTGTTTCATGGCTGTATTCACGCTTTTCCTCTTTGCCAACTCTTTTGGCCAGGGCAAGCTGTGCATCACACATGGGTTTGATGACGTCATGGGCAAACTTGATGGCTTCCAGCATGTCAGCTTCCGAGACCTCACTCATTTCACCTTCCACCATCAGGATGTTATCCCTGGTGGCGCCAACGATAATCTCGATATCGGCATCTTTTATCTGACTGAAGGTAGGATTCACTACCAGTTGTCCATCCACCCTGGCCACGCGGGCCTCGGCAATGGGACCATGGAAGGGTACATCCGACACTGCCAGCGCAGCTGATGCAGCCAATCCGGCAAGTGAATCGGGTGGGGTTTCACTTTCTGCTGACATCAATGTAACGTTTACAAAAGTGTCTGCATGGTAATCATCAGGAAACAGGGGACGCAGCGCCCTGTCTACCAGTCTGGATACCAATACTTCATAATCGGAAGGCCTGGCTTCACGCTTCAGGAACCCACCGGGGAATTTTCCCAGGGAAGCATATTTCTCTTTATAGTCCACCGAGAGAGGCATAAAATCCACATCCTCCTTGGCTTCTTTTGCACTAACAACTGTGGCCAGGAGCATGGTGTCACCCATCCTGACCATAACTGATCCGTCGGCCTGTTTTGCCAACACACCTGTTTCTATACTGATTGAACGACCATCACCAAGATCGATGGTCTCTTTAATAACTTCTGGTTTCGACATAATAATTGATTAAGTAATGCTGTGAATACGAAAAAAGGCAATCGTACAATTGCCTTTTTTTCGTAATGGTTATTTTATTTTCGGATTTTCAGGGACTTGATAATTGCACGATACCTCTCGATATCTTTTTCCTTGAGATAATCGAGCAATTTTCTCCTCTTACCTACGAGTTTGAGCAGGGCTCTCTGTGTGCTGTAATCTTTTTTATTGGCGAGCAAGTGCTGTGTAAGGTGATTGATCCTTGTGGTAAAAATTGCGATCTGGCCTTCGGCTGAACCTGTATCAGCATCGGATTTGCCATACTTCTTGAAAATTTCTTTCTTTTTCTCCGTTGTTAAATACATCCTCTTCTTAACTTTTAAAAAACTGTTTCAAAAATTGAGTTGCAAAGGTATTTATTTATTTTGAATTAGCAATATGGAGAGGGCTGATTTTCAATCCTGTCATTAGCCGGAACCGTCCATTGAAATGGTCTTTATCAAATGCTCAATCTGGGCCCGTATGCCAAGGGCAAAAAGCATAAACTATTATTCTTTATGAACTGTTGCTTCAATGAATCCTGCCCCTATCTGACAATCAAGGCAACGCTTTTGTTTGCAATATGCATTGTATAGCTGAATCAATGCCTGGCTTTCAAATGCGTTGTTCGGTCTGATGCCAAAATCAGCCCATTTATTAATAATATGGTTGGATTCTGCATCCAGTTGTGTGAGGATTCTCGCAGCACTGTAAATGCAGCTTGTTTTATGTTCGAGTCTCCCGAATGTGAAAAGGAATGGAACGATCACATTGATGATCAGTGTGAGGATAGACTGCTGTCCCATATGTTTTACTGAGGCAGGTGCGTATTTCCCGAATACATAATGGTTGTTCCAATAATCACTGGCCCTTACCCGCAGCAATTGTTCAAGTTCAACAATAGAGATCGAGGAAAGGATCGTATCCATCATGGGAAAGCGAAGATGCACCAGGCCCGCAAATTGTGAAATCCTCAGGGTAGGAAATGATGCAGGACGCAATCTGAGGAATCTCCAGAGGTATTGAGGAACCGGCCCACCTGTAAAAGATGCCTGCTTTTCCCTGTGTCTCTCAAGCAAATCTGATGTATAGGGTCCATGTTGCATCCCGGGATTGAGGAATCCAGCCTGACCAAACAGAATGGCTTCAAGATCTGCAACACTGTCCCTGTATTCGAGGAGTAGATGAAGGGGTATCCCTGAGGCAACCATTTCAAAGGGAAGGCTGTTGATGGGGAGCCCGTAACCCGATGCCAGAGCCAGGTAAAAGGTTTCCTCCCATCCCATCCCATTTTTCGAAAGGATTTCGGAGATTCGGCCGGTTTTTAATTTCAGTCTTTCGGTTTGAAGGCTTGTAAGCCAGCGTTGCAAGTGGATGGAAGGCACTCTCCTGATGAAATGCCTGCATGGCAACCAGGTGTCACCTTCCCGGAGGCAATCGTACCTGGTAACCAGGTAATCCGGATAGTCAACCACAAGGGTATGGATTCGGCGACCAAGGCTATTACGGATGTCACCATCATACACTTTTACCACATGCAATATAACATTGTTATAAGCGGGATCCAGGTGATGACCGTGTTTAAGCCAGTCTGAAGCATGCATATGTACCTCCACGTTCCCTGCCCACACCATTTGATCTATCCTGATCCTGGCATTGAAAAAGTCGGGGCCTGCATGGAAATTCTGATCACCCGCCCGGAAGATTTCCACTCTTTTCCCGCAGGTGGTCCTCAATTGTTCTTTATAGTATAGCTTCTGTTTCCAGATAAACTGAAAGAAATCCTCTTTTTCCATACCGGTTCCGGGTATCCGAATCGTGTCATTTTCTTTATGTGATGGTGGGGGAAGTCATCGTAAATCATTTTTCAGGAATTTGAATGAACGGCTGGGAAAAGCCTTTCCATCAGGAAACTCCTGAAGCGACACAGAAAAAAAAGAAGGAAGCGCTAAATTCTTACAGATGTCAGAATGAGTAAGCCAGTCCGGCCGATAATTCCAGGGTCTTGACCAGAAAATCTGATTTCACAGGGGGAACGTCTTCTGCCACTTCCTGGAAAAGGTCAAATGAATAATCAAATCGGGCCCTGCTCTGAAAGAAATCCACGCCCAGTTTCAATGCAATGGCTGAATTCAGATTGTACCTTAGACCGGTACCTGCAGTAAACCCGAAGGACAATTTGTTGTGGCTTACCTGGGAAAATATCTCGGTCCCGTCAAAGGTAATGCCCAATTCCTGGTCTGGAGGCCGCACGATGCTCAATCCGGCCAGTGCCCTGAAATCAAAATAGAGCTTCTGGGAGGCTCTGATGGCAAAGTGGGGGCCCAGGAAGATGTTGATATAATTCCAGAAACCTGATCCGTAAAGAATATCTGCGTCCTCTGGAATATCTATGATGGAGGATGCATTCTCCTCTATGTAAATGATCATATCCTTAAGCAATGAGTCGCGGATTGCATAGTTGGATCCAAATGAGAATGATCCACCGATACCGAAATAGGAACCCGGAAAATACGCTGCATCAAACTTGATGGCACCACCCGTTCTGGCGTACCCGCTGGTTGCAAGATCAGTCGTGGCGGCGTAATCACCGAGTGGCATGCTCGCACCGAAAGATATGCTTGCAAAATTCTGTTGTCCAAATACCGGCAGACTTGTGAAGAGTAGAATGATCCAGGTTATTCGTTTCATGTGATATTAATTTATTTTTATGGACGTTTCCTGCGAGATAAATATATTCTCAATGGCTAATGTACCTATATTCTCAATGGCTAATGTACATATATTCTATCTCTTCCTCTTGAAAGGCATGGTCATGCAACGCACTCCTCCGCCTCCGCGGGAGAGTTCAGTTCCGTCGATGGTGAGTACGTATTTCTGAATGGAGGACAGATCTACGTTCCCATCGATCATATCCCTCGATTTAATAATTTCATACCCCGATTGATGCAGGTTTTCCAGGGTGTGGATGTTTCTGTTGTACCCAATCAGTTTGCCCGGACCAATGGCAAAGAAATTGGCCCCGCTGTGCCATTGTTCACGCTCCTGGGTCATGGAGTCATTCTGTCCGCCACAGTAAGTTGGCTTCATGTCCATCCCCAGGGATGCAAGTGCTTTAACCAGGTTTTCCACATTCTTGATGGAGACCACCCTTGAGTTCTCGATATCAATCTGAATGGTCTGATATTTATTGGATTGCAGGATCAAAGGCTCAAAGACCATGCAGGTATCATGGTCAAGAAGCGTAAAGACCATGTCCAGGTGGATGAATGATTCGAGCGATGATGGCAACTCCTGGACAAGGATGTGATGTTTTTCTTTTTGACCCGAAAACAACTTAACCAGGAAATCTATTCCCCCGGAGGTGGTTCGGGTTCCTATACCGGCAAGGGTAATGTTCTCGGATGCAATGATCAGATCACCTCCCTCGATGGAGATGTTTCCTTTTGAGGAAGACTCATCGGTGGGATTGATGGTCTGTACCCTGAAACAGGGATGGTAATCAAAAATCGCCTGCATGATCAGCGCTTCACGGTCCCTTACCTTGTTAGCCATCCGGGAGATCAATACCCGGTCGCCTATGGCCACTGATGCATCCCGGGCAAAAAAGAAATTGTGCAGGGGCCGGAGAGAAAAATGTTCATTGCTCAGGTACTCTGTCAATGTAGTTCGTTCCAGGGGAACACCCTGAACCAGCTGCTTTGCCAGATGCTTCTCATTGAGGTCCAGTAACGCATCGATCAGCTCAGGATGACCTTCGTTGTAACAAGCTTTTTTTACAATTTTCTCCCTGATCTCGGAGGACCTCAGGATATCCTTCAAAAGGTCCATTACCCTGAACGTCGGGACCAGTGCCTGGAGCAGACACTCCAGCTGGTTATATTCACGCCGGGCCACTGAAAGGTTCAGGATATCACTGTAGAGCGACCTTTCTGCATTTTTGGGGGTCATGTTCTCTACCTCGGGACCGGGTGGATGCAGGATCACACCTTCGAGATCACCAACTTCTGAATATACCTGGATGGCCGACATGCCGCAAAGGTAATAGATTTAATAGATGATTCAGTCAGAAAATCCGTTGCGTTTATGGGTGCCGTCACAATAGGGCATGTTGCCGGAACCCCCGCACCTGCACAGGTAAACAGGTTCTTCATTCTCAATGATCTTCCCTTTTGAATTCTCAATCCGGAAGTTACCGGTCACCACAATGGGTCCGTCCTTCATCAACTGGACCCTGGTGGGTTTTACACGATGGGCCGTCTCGGTAAGTGTTTCCGGAGTTATTTCTTCTTTTTCCAAATGCTTTTGTGAAGCCTTCTCTACATCGGTAAGATCAGAATTGTTTTTCCAGGTAATGGCCTGGGTGGGGCACTTATTTACCACCTCGATGATCCGCCTTGTGGGAGCTCCTTCCATATTTACCCAGGGTCGTCTTCCCGGGTTGAACACTTCGATCAATTCTCTGAAGCAGGTAGTGGCATGGATGCATTTGGAGGGAATCCAGAAAACCGTAATCTTTCCATTGGTATATTGTCTGTTTCTCGGATCGTTCATCGAAAATGTCAGGTATGACTGTTCAGCAGTAGAAAACAATCTCAGAGGTTGAATGTTCAAAGGGCTTTTTTGCCGGCTCAATGTTAAGAAAACATTAAACAAGTATTAAAACGAGCGCTTTTATTACTCCCGCCTAAACATTTGAACATGATTACAAATACATCTACCGGATTGAATAACAGGGAATGAGCATCGGAAAAAGAATCTATTCGTCCTTTCTGAATCGTATTAATGTGCGGTTAACGATCTCTCGAAAATTAACACTGACATAATACAAGGGTCACGTTTTAGTCATATTGCAGAACTTACTTTGTAGCAGAGATAGTGCATAGCATTTGATGAACCAACACCAAGCAAAGACAGCTATCCATTTTTAGCCGCAGGTACCATCAGGGGAAAGATCCTTGATGCCTCTACCGGTGAACCTTTGATTGGAGCCAATGTATTTCTCACCGGTACTACCATCGGTACCATTACAGATTTTGATGGCAACTTTTCATTAGCGGATGTTGAAGCTGGCAAGTATGTTTACGTAAGGGGACTGAGCGACCGTTACAGCTCCACCACCCTGAACGGCGCACAGATACCGGGACTGGATCCTGAAAAGAATACGGTACAGATGGACCCTTTCCCTGGGTGATTTGGTTGCAAAGGAAAATACCCACACCGGTGTTGGGGCGGAATCAATAAATCAGGTGAATGTGAATGTTTATCCAAACCCGGTAACGGATTTTGCCACTGTTGAGTTTGAAAATGCCAGTGGAATAGCTCATAGCTTCAGTGTATATGATATGGCCGGACGTTCCGTGGTTGTGATCAACAACATCTATGAGAGCAGCCTACAGTTTGAAAGAAGCGGGTTGCAGGGTGGTGTCTATATCTACCGGCTGACCAATGAAAATGGTGCTGTTGCTGAGGGTAAGTTGATCCTGAATTAAATAAATCCAGCCTCGATACCCTTCACGATGTCTTCGATAATTCTGTCTTTATTTACTGGATCATATTCGGCTTTCAGGTTGTTGCCGAAGATCCTGGCAATGCCCTGCCAGAAAAATGCAGTAATACCCCCTTTCAGGTCTTTGATCACTTCGTAGGAGGTCTTTCCTGTTTCCCGGTCGATTAGCTTCACCAGGATGATCCCCTGTGTTATGGTGAGCCGCTTTACCTCCTTTTCAAACTGGTCCATGATCTCTTTTTCGACCTGCTTAATGTATGCTTTCTTCTCCTTCTCGTTTTCAATGGTGGCCAGGTGCCTGTCCAACTCCTTCAATCCGTTTCCGGCGATCTTTGAATAGGGATAAGCCTTCTTAACATTCCTGATCAGTCTTCTGTACCTTCTTTTCAGAAGAAGGTATTCAAAATCCTGCCTGTGGTATACCCGGATTTCCGGAAGCTCGATCATTGGGATGGTGTCTGTCCCCTGGATGACCACCCTGGTCACACCTGAATTATCTTCTTTATTGTTCTGGGCAGAAAGATGGGGAATGAAGCAGAACAGCATTCCAATCCAGATCATATATTTGAGGGATCGCTTTATCATTTTGAAGTTAACGATTTCTTAATGAATTCTTAAACTAGTGTTAATCAAAAACTGTTCCTAAAATGGGATTTTTATCTGATAATTTAACGTCCAAAACCCATTATTGTTACAATTGAAAAAGTGAAGCATAGGAGCCAATCCATACTGACCCTGCTTTTTGTGGCTGTTTTATGTGCATTTACGATCCACTCCTGCAATCATCCGGGTAGTGGAAAAGTCCTTGATGAGGAAATCATACATGCAGAAAAGCCTTCCATTGATTCCTCCATGGTACTGGAAACCTTGGAACTTTACCGGGCAAAGCGGTATGAAGGGATACAGGAAGCTATGGGAGCCGGGGTAGAAAATGTATATAAACTGGTGTTGCATGGAAAAAGCATGGGTACACTTTCACCGGACATCGGACGGCTGACCTTCCTGCATTCTCTCGATGTTTCGAAAAATAAATTGACCCTCCTACCGGG
The DNA here is from genome assembly GCA_023138875.1 of Bacteroidales bacterium. Taxonomy (GTDB): domain Bacteria; phylum Bacteroidota; class Bacteroidia; order Bacteroidales. The sequence goes on along the minus strand of JAGLOO010000005.1, from coordinate 19,461 downwards.
TGAAATCATGAAAATGGATCAGCTTACCCGGCTTTCAATGGATAAGAATACTCTCACAAGCATTCCTGTACAACTTTTCAATCTATCGAAGCTGAAGAACCTTCCGAAAGAGATCATAACCCTTTCGGAAAGCCTGGGTGAGATGAACATTCAGGGGAATCAGATCCCCCGGGAAGAGATCGAATGGCTTATTGAGGCCATGCCAGCAACTAAAATCAGGTATTAATTCACTGCATTAAACCGATCATTGCCTTCACAACGTTGTCGGCTCCCTCGGCGATCTGGTCGATGGTGGCATCCAGCATGTAGCACGGGGTAGTAACAATGAGTTTATCATTGTCCACCACCACTTCACCATGTGTGGTGTTTACATGTGTGGCACCGATGGATTCCATGGCCTGCGCGGTACCCTCATCATCCCCGATGGTCAGCTTTACGGCACCCAGCACTTTTGCCAGAATAACAGGTGAGATACAGAGTGCACCCACCGGCTTTTTCAGCTGGACCATCCCCATGATGGCATCCTCTACTTCCGGTAATACTGAGGCGTCAGGTGCTTCAAACGCCCAGTTGGACAAGTTCTTGGCAGCCCCGAATCCCCCGGGGAACAACAGTCCGTCAAACGCCTCAGGGTTAAAGGTTTTAAGATCATGTATGCTGCCGCGGGCTATGCGGGCAGACTCCACAAGTACGTTCCTGGTCTCTTCCATTTCTTCACCGGTGAGGTGGTTGATCACATGATGCTGGGTTGTATCGGGTGCAAAGACCTCGTAACTGCCCCCTTGTTTTGTAATGGCCAGCAAACTGAGGGTAGCTTCATGGATCTCAGCCCCATCGAAGACACCACATCCTGACAACACAACTGCAAACTTTTTCATAATATTTGATTTAGATACATTTGTAGATGCTAATGTATGGAAAACCAGGATCTTTGTAAATGCAAAATCAATACTATAGAACATTTATTGGAATACCGGTCGGGGTTGGTGAGCGGGTGCTGGAAGCCAGGAAGGAATTGAGGATGTCCTTTGAAAATGACAGGATCAGCTGGGTGGATCCCGCCAGGTACCACATCACAATCAGGTTTATAGGGGATGTGAGGATTTCCGGAATAGAACAAATAGGCCTGGCATTGCGAAAATATGTAGAGATCCCCCGAAAAACCCCTGTGCACCTGAACCGGTTAAGCAGCTTTGGACCGCGTAAAAAACCCAGGGTCGTCTGGATTGGGTTCGAAGAGTCAACTTTTTTTGATCTGCTTAAAGACGGAGTAGATGATGCATTGAAGTCATGCAGTATACCCCCGGATGATCAGCCATTCAGAGCCCATATTACCCTGGGAAGGATCAGGAGCCTTAAAAACATGACAGGATTTTATAGTTCCATTGAAAAGATGAAGGACCGCTTTGCTGAGCGCGTTTTCCTGGACAGACTGGTTTTATACCGGAGTGAATTGGGTTCCGATGGACCGGTCTATACGCCCCTGCACACCATTGAGTTTAGGGATTAGCCTTTCCGGATGTAGAGCAGCACATCATCCTTCATGACCGAGTCATTCTTTTTAACGGAGATCGACTGAACGACACCTGTCACATGGCTGGATATCTCGTTTTGCATTTTCATGGCTTCCAGGATGATGATGGGCTCACCTTGCTTCACTTCTGCGCCCTCTTCCACCAGGAGATCGATGATCTTCCCCGGCATGGGTGCTTCAATGGAAACCACCGATGATGATTCGCCCTGTTGTTCCAGGAACCTTCGGCGCTTTAATGAGATGGGAGTCTCAACAGTAAAAGAATGCCAGACTCCGTTGATCATGATGGTATACCGGTTCTGGTTCTTCTCGATTACATCGAGCATGTACTTTTTATTTTTCCATACGATGTAAGAGAACCCATTCGGATCTTCTCTCAGTTTGATATCCACCTTTTTGCCCTGGTACTTGATGCTTTTCTCAAGGGGTTTGTTGAACTCGTATGCCTTGTTGGCCGAGCTCAGGGCTATAAGTTTGGTTGATTTCTTCTTCTTTACTTCACGTGCCATGGCAGAAACCTGATTTAACGTAAGCGTTTGTTTAACAGCCAAGGAGCAATTTCCTTGCCTTTCTCCACGTAAAGTGGCTTATCTTCATGCTCATGCACTTCCCTTGCATAATCATATGCGGCAAAAAAGGCCGCCAGCAATTCCTCGTCCGGTTCGTGATGATAATGGATCTTTAATTCCTTGCTGAGGAATGATGTATTGAACTTACCTTTCCTGAAATTCCGGTTCTGAAGGACCGCTCTGCAAAAGGCCAGGGTAGTTTTGGTTCCTTTGATCCAGAACTTCCGGATGGCAATGCTCGATTGTTGAAGGGCTTTTTCACGGGTTTCGGCGTGGATGATCAGCTTGGCAATCATTGAATCGTAATAGGGGGTGATCACAGAACCATCCCTAACGCCTGTGTCCACCCTGATGTGGTCACTTTCGGGCCAGGAGATCTTTTCGATCGTACCCAGGCTGGGAGAAAATCCCGATTGCACATCTTCGGCATTGATCCGCCACTCGATGGCCCAACCGTTCAGTTTAATGTCATCCTGGGAGAAGGGGAGCTTTTTCCCCTCGGCGATCAGGATCATTTGCTCGATCAGATCAATCCCTGTAACCATTTCAGTGACTGGATGTTCCACCTGGATTCGTGTATTCATCTCCATGAATGAGAAGTAGTTCTGATCATCCAGAAGGAATTCAACGGTGCCTGCAGAGAAATAGTTCACAGATTTTGCAATGCGTATGGCGGCATCACCCATTTTCTTTCTCAGAGCAGGATCAAGGGCAGGTGAAGGGGATTCTTCCAGGAGTTTCTGGTGTTTCCTCTGGATTGAACATTCCCGTTCACCCAGGTGAACCACGTTACCATGCTTATCTCCCAGGATCTGGAATTCAATATGCCTTGGTTCCCGGACAAACTTTTCAATGAATACAGCAGGGTTGTTAAAGGCTTTTTCAGCCTCATTGGTAGCCAGGTTGAACATGCGTTCAATGTCTTTTTCCTTTTCAACCACACGCATGCCGCGACCACCACCTCCGGCAGCTGCTTTAAGGATCACCGGGTACCCCACCTGGTCGGCGATTTGCTTTGCCTCCTCCGGATCGGCCACAGTACCCTTACTGCCTCCCAGCAGTGGTACTTTGTTTTTCTTTGCCAGTTCCTTGGCGATGGTTTTATTTCCCATGCGGTAGATGGCATCGTGCGACGGTCCGATGAAAACGATATCTTCCTCTTCACACCGCCTGGCAAAATCGGGATTCTCTGCGAGAAATCCGTAGCCGGGATGAATGGCGTCTACCTTATGCTCTTTTGCATTATAGATGATCCGTTCGATGTCAAGGAACTCGGGAGTGTCGTCAAAGCATTCTGAGAAATCGATGATCTCGTCGGCTTCTTCCAGGTACCACGCATTGGGTTCTTTGGATGTTTTAATTGCATACGACCTGATTCCCATTTTTTTTGCGGTCCGGATGATGCGGATGGCTATTTCGCCACGGTTGGCTATGAGTATACTATTAATCTTCATATTAGAAAATCAAAGCGGAATGTTGCCATGTTTCCTGGCAGGGTTGTTCATGAATTTATTTTCCAGTGCTTCAAAGGCCCGGATCAGCTTTTGCCTTGTGAAAGCAGGATCAATGACCTCGTCAATAAATCCCCTTTCATCGGCAATATAGGGATTGGCGATCTCGGTTCGATACCTGGCAACAAGTTCTTTCTTCATGGCCACCGGATCTTCGGAAGCCTCCAATTCTTTCCTGTAAATTATGGCTACAGCTCCTTCGGGACCCATCACTGCGATTTCGGCAGTGGGCCAGGCAAAGTTGAAATCACCCCCCAGGTTTTTGCTGTTCATCACGCAATAAGCACCTCCATAAGACTTGCGAAGGATTACAGTGATCCTGGGAACAGTGGAATCGGCAAAGGCATAGAGCATTTTGGCTCCATGTCGGATGATCCCGTCATGCTCCTGGTCGATTCCCGGAAGGAAACCAGGCACATCCTCAAGGATCAGCAGCGACACATTGAAAGCATCGCAGAACCTGATAAAACGTGCTCCTTTGGTGGATGAATTGATGTCCAGTGTTCCGGCCAGTACCTTGGGCTGGTTGGCCACGATCCCGATTACTTTCCCATTCAGTCTGGCAAAACCGATCACCAGGTTCTGGGCGTAATTTTCCGAGATTTCGTAAAAGGAGCGTTTATCCACCAGCAGGTTGATCACTTCCTTCACATCGTAAGGTTTGTTGGCATCATCGGGAACAATATCCCTTAGTTTCTCCTCCATATCTTTCGTTTCATCTTCTGAAAGCTCCATTTCGGGAGGATTTTCCATGTTGTTGGATGGGAGGTACGAGAGGATCTGGCGAACACCCAGCAGGGTGTTTTCTTCGTCCTCATGAACCATATGTGCCACACCGCTTTTTTTGGAATGGATACCGGCACCACCCAGATCATTGAATGTGACATCTTCGTTCAAAACTTCCTTCACAACGTTTGGACCAGTAACAAACATATAGCTGGTCTGGTTGGTCATGAATACAAAATCAGTAATGGCGGGGGAGTAAACGGCTCCGCCTGCGGCGGGTCCCAGGATCACCGAGATCTGTGGAATGACTCCTGAAGACTGGACATTGCGGTAAAAGATCCCGGCATATCCGGCCAGGCTGGCCACCCCTTCCTGGATGCGGGCTCCTCCGGAGTCTATCAGACCAATCATGGGAGCACCCATCTTCAGGGCCATATCCTGGATCTTCATAATCTTTGCCGCATGGACCGAACCCAGGGAACCACCCATTACGGTAAAATCCTGGGCATAGGCAAAGACAAGCCGTCCCCGAATTAACCCGTGTCCGATGTTCACACCATCCCCGAAGGCCTGTTTCACCTTGCCAAAACCGGTATCGGTGCGGTCGGCAGTGACATAGGCGTCTATCTCTTCAAAGGTGTCTTCGTCAAAAAGGATATCGAGTCTTTCCCAGGCGGTCAGTTTACCCTTTGCATGCTGTTTTCCTGCTGCCCCGGCATCGTGTTGATTATCATACACCTGTTGCCTATCAAGGAATCGGGCAAAGTTTCTTCCTTTAACATCCATAGGTTAAATTGCATTGGTTATGATAAGACCCATCAAGGTAAAAAAAGTTTTGAAGGTCTAATAATCATGGTTGCAAAACTATAAATAAATATCAATTTAAGAATGCCCTGGTTCAATTAATGATTTTCCGGTCTGATATGGAGGCATCCTCCACCCACTTCCCGGGCAAACAATACCAGTTATCCATCAACTCCGGATGGAGGGTGTCATTCTCAGCCAGGTGGTCCATGAGGTAATACCGAAGATCAAGGTCTGTAGACCAGGTGATTCGTCCTGAAAGGTTTTCCCTGGCGATACCAGCTCCTGACGTAAGGTGTCCACCTCCCCCATTCCCACGGTAGGAATTGATGGCCACCTGGTAGTACTCTGTTGTTGCAAAGGGAGACCCGTCGGAAAATCCTGTGATTGTTACCCTTTGTCCGGGAGGATGACTTACATCGATGGTATAATCAATACCAGCCGCGGTGGAAAAATTGTAGTATGGATTAGCAAGGTGTCCCCTGTCCTTCTGACCGGTTCGGAACAGCAACAGGTGATCACCGGATCCTGTCATGGTATTGAACCAGATCCCGGCCGCATATTCCAGGTACTGTTCAATCTCCTTTCCAGTGAGTTCCATCCTGTAAAGCATGTTCTCGAACCGGTACAGTTTGAACATGTCGGAAACCAGGACCGGTCCTTCTTTCAACACCGCTGAGAGTGAAAGGGGAGAGGTGAATGAAATGTCTGCCCCGGAAAGGTCCAGCTGAACCCGGTGTATCAACGATATCATGGTGGAGGGTCCAAACAAGGCATCCAGTCCGGCCATGTTTTCAGCGAGCCAGGTGATGGTGTCCGCCAGGTATTCTGAAACTTTATTATAGTCCTCCTTAAAATGATCGAGAAATTCAACTGAAGGGGCGAATTCTTTCATGGAAATGATATCTCCGGTGATCTCCTTCGCTCCATCTTTCCCGAATGCAATGGTCACTTCCCCTGCATACCGCGCGTGGCTCCCCGGATCTACTACCAGCACACTGTCTCCGGTATTATTGATGATCCATTGATTGGATACCCGGTGGTCGTGGCCCGCAAAGATCACATCGAATCCGGGAACGTTTTCAGCCACAAGCAAGACCGCATTGTCATTCAGATAGCTTTTATCATTGCCCCCATACCCCGCATCGGTGCCGGAATGGAAAAGCCCAACCACCAGGTCCGGATCCTCTCTTTTATATATAATAGGTATCCATTGTTGTGCAGTTTCCACCATGTCCCTGAATTCCATCTCCGGCCAGAGGTTTTTAGATAGCCAGCCGGGAATGCCAGGGGTAATCAGGCCCAGGATGGCAATCTTTTTCCCTCCTGCTTTCAGGATCGTATAGGGTTCAAAATAGGGTTCTTCAGAATCCGCATGTACGGCATTGGCTGCAAGCCAGGGGAAATTGAACGACTCTCTGATCTGATCATAAACGCCTGGTCCGGCTTCAATGTCATGGTTGCCGACCGTACCGGCATCATATCCCATGTAATTCATGACCCGGGCCGAAATATGTGAGGAAGCAGCATCGATGAAGTTGTAATAATAAACCGTGGGCTGACCCTGAAGGAAATCTCCGTTGTCAAGCAGGAAAAAGAGCGTATCTTCCAGTACCCTCTGTTTAGATACATAATTATGTATATGGGCGAGGGAATGGTCAGATTGTTCCCGCTTGATGAAATCATAAGGGAATATCATCCCGTGAACATCGGTGGTCACAGCAATCTTAACAATGGTCTCTTTCGTGTCGCATCCCGCCATGAAAAGCAATGTCGTAACCAGGGCCTGGAACAGGTACAACCTCATGTTCTTTACAATTTTAAATCAAGTAAAGACTATTATCTGAATCGGGCATGAAATATTTGGAAAAAAGTTAGTGCACCTTAAAATCTGACGTGTTGAAGAATATATTCCTCCTTTATTAACAGGGCATTTTGAGCCATTCGATCTTCTCCTTCACATATCCAAATTTCGGACAAATTATTAAAGATGAATGTTCTATGGTTCAGGAAAGGCGCGCCAGCAGGCCTAAAGCGGTTCTCGGATCGATATATATCGATGAAATGCCTGCGTATAGTCCTGAAAACCAGTATATATGTCTATTGTGAATCTTAGAACAATAAAACTGACAGAGATATCTTTGATATAAATCACATTAGCTATGAAAAAGAATATTTCAATCGTAACCGTTTTAGGAGGATTCGCACTGCTTATTGCAGGTGCAGTGTTCCTGAGTAGTTGTGAAGGACCAGTTGGCCCTCCGGGTCTGGATGGACAGGATGGACAGGATGGTATAGATGGTACTGATGGTACCGACGGTGTCGCAGGTAATGCGGTGTGTCTTACCTGTCATAATACCGCAGTGAAAGGTGCTGTAACTGCACAGTATGAGAAGACTCTGCATGCTACAAGCCAGACGTTTTATCCTGGTAGTCCCACAACTGTTGAGTATGCAGGTGGAAGGATCGATTGTGCAAAGTGTCATTCTCATGAAGGTTTTGTACAGACGGTATGGACTGGATTGGACACAATCGCTGCAGCTATCCCATTACCACAACCTGTTGCTTGCAAGACCTGCCATGACTTCCATTCATCACTGGATTTTGAGAATGAAAGCAACGCTGCCATAAGGACCACTGCCCCTGTGGTTTTAATTGCTGGTGGAGCAAAAGTTGAGTTTAGTAACAGTGAATCGAACCTCTGTATGAATTGTCATCAGGCAAGAACAAACCCGGCTGATGATACAGATGGCACCGCCATTGTTTATGTTCATTCTCATTACGGACCACATCATGGACCACAGGCCAATTTTATCAATGGACTTGGAGGATATGAATTTAGAAGCGATCTCTCTGTAAAAGGTGCGCATCAATCAGGAGCTGATTGCGTTAGCTGTCATATGCATGCAGGCGGAACAGATACCGGTGGTCATAGCTGGACTGTGGGTATTGAAGCCTGTACCAGTTGCCATTCAGATGCTACTGATTTTGATGTCCATGGTGGCGTGACCGAGATTGAGGGATTGTTGGCCGATCTTGAAGCAGCTTTGAAAGCAGCCAATATGCTTGATGAGGACGGACATGCTATTGAGGATGTGTCTTACCAGGCAGACTCGGTTGGTGCACTCTGGAACTTTCTTTTGGTAGAAGAAGATGCCAGTACAGGAATTCACAATCCTGCATATACCAAGGCGCTTCTGAATAATTCCATAAGTGTATTCAACTAGAAATTGAAAAAGAGGCCGTCTCATCATGTAGTTTGGGACTGTCTTCTTTTGTACGCCAGGATATCCTTCACCGGTTGGTTACCCTGTTTCACTGATCTTTTTCAGGCGGTCATAATCGAGTATTTCGATGGACTTGCCGTTCATGTTGATTAAGCCTTCTTCATTGAATTCCTTGAGCATCCGGATTACAGTTTCGGCACTCATTCCTGCCAGTTCCCCGAGTTCCTTACGGGTTAGCGGCAAATCAAATTCATTGTTTTTAAAGATCCGGTCTGCAAGACAGATGAGAATATCGGCCAGGCGGCCAAATGCCTGTTTGTATGTCAGGCAAAAAAATCTGCCGTATATCTGCACACTATTGGCACTTAATATATTGATCACTTCCTTTGCAAAGGCAGTATTCTGTTTTATCAGCTGTCTGAATGTATTAATGTCGACCTGACGGATATCAGAATCGACATAGGCCATGCTGGAATACGGGTAGGTGGTTTGTTCTTCCGAGACCGAAGCCAACCCCAGGAAATTACCATCCGGAATAATCCTTAATACCAGCGAGTTAACCCCATTATCAAGGAATACTTTGGCCAAACCTTTTTCCACATATATGACATGGGATACAAAACTACCCTGTTTGCATAGCATCTCCCCTTTTTTGTACTTGATCCACACCGAGTTGGCATCGAGGTAGTCGCGCTCTTCGGGGTTTAGTTTTTCGAAACACCTGCATTGATGCATACTCAAAGTACATCCTGTAAATCGCATGGCCTGTTCCATAGTAATATCATTTAAAAATTTAAATATACAAAAGAATCATAAAAAAGACTGATATGGATCAGCTTTATAACAGGTTCAGATCACCCCGATTGGGTTTTAATAACAGTTTGATTTGTTTTGGGTTTTCACCCAAATGAGCAAACTTTACGGCATTGTTGAATGCTTCCGGAACTGGTAATTCCGGAAGGAAAAAGAGATGCAGGATTATTTAAAAAAGGTGTCCACCGGACTTGAAAAATACGTATAAGAATAATTTGTAAAGAATGCTTCATTCATGATAAAGAGAGGGCCAAGATTGATAACAGTATGCCTGGTTGCCGCATGGATTTTTGCCGGATGTACCAGCTATACCATCCCCGGTAAAGACAGTGGGAAGATAAAAGCAAATTCCTGTGAAGGATGCCATACAGATTATGCGAGATTGATAGAAGTACATTCACCGGATACCGCTCCACCGGCTGGAGGATGTGGAGGGGAGGCTCCACATTTTGAACCCTACGACCGGGTGTATCTGGGTGGTACAGGGTATGATTCTTTCAAGTCATCCGGGCATTATGGAATCGGGTGTACGGGATGCCATGATGGAAATGGCGATACCGGCGAAAAAGATCTGGCCCATTCCGGTGATTGGATATCTTCTCCTTCAATATTTTATGAAGAGAAGTGCGGCATGTGCCATCAGGAAGTAACGGACAATTTTTTAACCAGCCTGCATAATGGTACAGGTCAAAAAAGGAAGGTGGCCATGCGCAGTGGATTGAGCGGGGCAGATGAATTTGACCAGCTTCCGGCCCACCAGATTGAAGGGTATAACAACAACTGTGCTATTTGTCATGGTACCTGTGGTAATTGCCATGTGGTTCGCCCGGCCATTGGTGGCGGCGGCCTGTCCAAGGGACATAATTTTAACAAGACCCCTGATATGCTGAATGTATGCATAACCTGTCATACTTCCAGGGGCGGACATGCTTACCTGGGTGTTGCATCAGGAACAAAACCGGATGTGCACCTGACAGAAATGGGGTGGGATTGCATTGTCTGTCACGATGGACACGAACTGCACGGGGATGGCAAACCGGTGGATCAACGCTATGCATACACTGAACTGCCCGAGTGTGAGAATTGCCATACCGGACTGGAGTCATCCAATGACTATCATACGTTTCATTATAGCGATTTCAATTGTCAGGTTTGTCATTCACAGGATTATAACAACTGCGGCAGTTGTCACATTCACGGGGATGGGGCGAGGATTCCCGCTTACATGGATTTCAAGATCGCCCTCAATCCCATACCGGATATTAAAGAGGGTTATGGTTTTGTACTGGTTCGCAGAACCCTTGCTGCTCCCGATAACTGGGAAAAATATGGTGTTGATGAGTACGCCAATTTTGATGTTCATCCCACATATAATTTCACCTCCCCTCATAATATACTCAGATGGACGGAAAGAACCGAGGTTGAGGGTAATTGCTACTTAAGTTGCCACATCCGCAAGGAAGGTGATTCGTTGATTAACAAGGATCTGTACCTATGGCAGGCCGATTTGCTTGAATGGGAAATTGGCGCCACAGGTCACATTGCTGTTGATGGTGAACTGCCCTTGTACTGGACGAAATAATTAAATCCCCCACAATAAAAATAAATGTTAAACCAAACAAATATCACAATTATGACAAAGACAAGAATCTGGATGTTAACCATCCTGGTTATTTCCTTTTTTGTAGTATCCTGCGATAAGGAAGAAGATCCGATTAATGAAGCTAAAGTCCTGGTTGAATACCTTGAATCCGTTGATTCCCCAGCAGGCAAGTATTACGTGAACACCGATATGCCTGCTATTAAAACAGCCGCGCATGTACATTCTCTCAATGTCCTTGACAAAGTGTATATCATGGATATCCGTTCTGCTACTGATTTTGCAACAGGACATATTGAAGACGCTGTGAATGTGGCTTCAGGAGATGTACTCTCACATATCGAAGGAATTGATCTGTCGGGTTACGACGAAGTATCCATTGTGTGTTATACCGGCCAGACTGCAGGTTGGGCCACCAGCCTGCTGAGACTCATGGGGTATGAGAAGGTGTACTCCATGAAGTTTGGAATGTGTTCCTGGCATGCTGATTTTGCAGGAAAATGGAACAGCAATACCAGCAACATGTACTCTACTCAGTTCACCTCGGATGCCACAGATAAGGGCGCTGTCGGAGACCTTCCCTCATTATCTACAGGAAAAAAGACCGGTCAGGAGATCCTGGAATCCCGTATGGCTACAGTTCTCGCCGATGGATTTGCAGCAGCCAAGATTACCAAAACTGCAGTATTTGATGATCTGGATAAGTATTACATCATTAACTATTGGCCAGCTGCTGAGTATACCGATCCAGGACATATTCCCGGTGTTATCCAGTATACTCCTAAAGAGAGCATTGCTCTTTCAGCTGATCTGAAGACCCTGTCTACTGACAAGCCGGTTGTGGTATATTGCTATACTGGTCAGAATAGTGCCAACCTGGCTGCCTATCTGCGTGTAATTGGTTATGATGCAAAATCACTGTTGTTTGGTACCAATGGCATGATCTACGACGACATGACCAAGTCCAAGTGGAGTACAGATGCGATTATGGGATACGATTACGTATCATCAAACTAGATTCCTGAAACTCAAAAGTAAAAAGGAGGCTGTCTCAAAAGGGGCAGCCTCCTTTTAAGTTTTATAAAATCAATCGTGTGAGTCGTGATATCCCTTAATCATCCCTTTGAAAAGGGTAAGCGGTTTTTCACCCAGGGTACATGTATACAGGTGGATCAATAAAAACAGGGACAGAATGAATCCCATGGTGATATGCAACATAGCGGTCAGCACAAGCCCACTTACGTTAAAAACTGTATATGCAATAGTTTCCGGGAAAAGCAGCCCCAGTCCTGAGATGATTAGCAGAGGCATCCCCAGATACATGGCCAGTACATAGGAGATCTTCTGCAGGGGATTGAATTTATTATCCTCGGTTACAGGGAAAGGATGAGACTCTTTTTTAAAGATCCCAACAGCATAATACATGCCCTGCTTCCAGAGATTTGCGGCCAGGTTCTTTCTCCAGTTTTTATAGTGTTTCCCATTATTGGAAACAATGTTCCCGATAACAAAATAGCCGTAATTAAAAGTAAGTATGATGGCGGCAACGTTATGGATTACCACTGAGATATCAAACCTGATGAGGCTGTTCCCTTCAGATGTTATGAAATGCAGACTAATACCAGTCAGAACCAGTAATAGGAAACTCACTGCATTAAGGAGGTGCCACAATCGTACCCATACGGGGTATAGATATAATCTCTTTGTCATTTTAGTTGCGTAACTTGATGATTCGTAAAATGGTATGGAAAACTATAACCAGAAAAGCGAGTGCAAAAATAGCAATACTCAATCGATTCAGGAAAATATTCTGATTGGCCCCGATGACATAAGTGTCGTTGATGATCACTCCATTCATAAATCCACCCCGGCGATTTTCCTTGCTTTGGAATTTGTAGAGGCTATGCATCAACCTTGAGTCCCTGGAATGACATTCAGTGCATCGTTTCACAGCCTCGGTCTTTGGAAGGATCTTATGGGCTATCAGTATGGAGTCGTTGACTTCAGTGTGACATTCGATGCATCTGACTGATCGAATGTGTGCAACCTGATTAGGCAGCCAGTTATGGCTTTCCACCACATTGATCTCCTCCTTGTCGGTGAACAACATGAAATTGTCGAAATTACCATGACAATCCAGACACACACTGTTGTTGAGCTGAATGGCTTCTTTTATGTTTTCAGTACCCCGCATGTTTGGTTTGTAAGCATGAGGATCATGACATTTCCAGCAGGAGAATCCTTCCATGTTGTGAATGCTTTCCGTGAATTCCACCTCGATCTCTTCGAAATGGTAATCGGCGAAAGTTTCATCATATCCATGGCAATCGATGCATCCAAAGTTCTCTTCCATTCTGACATCAAGGGAGTGGGGGAATTCCTCAAACTCACTGGAATGGCAATCTGTGCACATGAAAGAGCGGTGTACGCCGGAGTAGTATGCATCCCGGTCCAGGATCAGGTTGGACCACATGGCCTGGGTAACAGTCCTCCCGTACAGGGTGTCTTCGAGGGTATATTTTACCTCCCCATGGCACTTCAGGCAGCTTTCATTCTCTTCCACATAGGCGTTGACCTCATGGTAGTGAGGTTTTAATTTGTCTCCCTCAGCATCCTGTGCAAACAATAGAAATCCTGCGAATAAGAAAAGTCCTGGAATTAAGTATCGATAGATTCTCATAGTTGGATCAGAATCTGATTGAAATATTGAAACCAAACTGGAAATCGCCATCGAACGGATTGTTCCCGTTGAATGCGATGCTCCTGTTCTTGACAATGGCATTGTAGTTGGAAACGAATACCCTGAATGCATGGGTACTTGTTCCTACCTCAATACCCAGCGCCATATTCGGATAAATTTCCTCATCGGGCATGAGCAGAGGCTGGTCATATTCAAATACGATGGAGTTCATTCCCAGTACCTGTATCCTTCCTCCAAAGTAGATAGAAGCATTGGCGTTGTTGTATCCTTCCTTTACTGCATTGTAATAAACAAAGGTGGGCGCAAGCATAAAACTGCCCCAGCCTCCGAAATTCCTTGAAACGATGAGTTGGTTCAGGTATGAAAGGCGGTAGATGAATTTGTAGTCCTCTTCGGGACCGAAGTACTTACTGTCCCGGGCATCCAGCACTGTATTGCCGTAATAGGAAAGGGAAACAGGGATCCTTCCCGATCGGGTCTGGGTCAGGATGCTGTATTTCCACTCCAGGTCCTGCAGCATATAGTCGCGGGTGGTACCAAAACCCAGTTGGATTTTGTCTGTGACTCCGTAGCCGAGCCCCAGCCTTGTGTTGGCACTGCCATAAATCCCGAACAGGTCGGCGATCTCTTTGATCTGTGAGAACCTGTGCTGGATTTCCAGCAGGAAGGCTCCTTTTTCAAGATTGACTGTGGTCTGATTGTCGATCAGGGTCACGGTTTCAAAGGGAGGACGAATGGGTCTGTTGTCCTCCTCCTCCTCCTGGGAGAAGACAATTCCTGAGAATAAAAATATAATGATGCAGGTGATTGTAGTAAAAATGATATTTCGTTTCATAGCTAAAAGTTTTTACTTAAGGTCAATTGTTTTCGGCTCCCTCAACGATCCAGCCAAGGATGTACAAAACCTCTTCTTCTGTTGCGCGACCGTCATGTGTTCCTGAAAATATCTCGTAGAGAACACTTGATAAAGGATCATCTGTGTCTACATAATCGCCATCAATGAGCTCGTCATAGGACCAGTCGGCCGTCAGGTCGGGATCATTTGCCCCACTGTGACAGTTGACGCATTTGGCATCAAAGATGGGCTGGATATCCGCAGAATAACTCACGTCTGTTGGAATATCCTCAGGAAGCTCAGGCTTTGGGATTTCATACTTGGAGCACCCTGACAGGACAATGATCAGCACGCCTGTCAAGAAAAATGTCACTCTTCTCATAAGTTCAACGTGTTTATTTATATGGGTTCCCTAAAGTCGAATAGAACGGACTAAAGTTAGAAGTTCCCGCACTTGGCGTGAAGGAATTCACATCGATATTTGATATCTTTTTAATAGAGATAGATCAGCAGAAACATTGATCTATATCAATATTATATAATTTATGTATCTTACTTCCTTGTATTGAAGATTAGAAGATGAATGTGCAGGAATTATGTGTTGGGTGTGAAAAATGCAACCGGAAATCACCCATGTTTCAGACCCTGACAGAGGATGAATTGAAAATAGTTAATACGGACCGCTATTCAGTTCGTTTTCATGAAGGAGAAATAATTCTCAAGCAGGGTACCCAGACCAATAATTTCATATCCATTATCGAGGGATTTGCTAAGAAGTACATTGAAGGTTACAATAACCGAAACCTGATCCTGGATTTTGAAAAACCCTGGAGTCTTATAGGAGGTCCTGGTGTACATCTGGACGGCAAGCTCCGGTATAGTGTGGTTGCAGTACAGGAAACACTGGTTTGCTTTTTAGACACTGAAAATTTCATGAAAGTGCTTGCATTGAATAGCACATTTTCAGGCATGTACATACAGCTATGTAGCGGGAATTACAGCCGGTCCTTGGAACGAATGGTTAGTCTGAGTCACAAACAGATGCATGGCAGGATTGCTGATGCGCTTATCTATCTCTCTGAAGAAATCTATGAATCCAATATTATTGGAAAAGATATCTCCCGTCAGGATATTGCCGATTATACTAGCTTGTCCAAAGACAGCGCCATCAGGATCCTGAAGGAATTTGAAAGGGACAGCATCATCGTTCTGGAGGGGCGTACCATTGAGATCCTTGACTACACCCGACTTCATGCGATTTCCCGGAAAGGTTAATTGTGATTGTCAGTCTCCCTATAGTCCGCAAATTTTATATCCTGATTAATACATTGTTATTCTCCAGTGTTTCAATAGCACAGGATCATTTCCGTGTTTTTCCCTATTTACAAAACCCAGCTCCTGATGCCATTACAGTTCTATGGTTTTCCGAAGAACAATCAACAGGACTATTCTCCTATTGGAGCACGGACTCAACAATGAAAATTGATATTGCCAGCATTCCGGTACTGGCAGAAGCATTGGCATATTCTGCCTGGGAGGATACTGCATTTTTTGAAGGACTGGCTCCATCAATCCCATACCGTCATCGGGTCAGAATTGAGGATCTTGACCCTAACACAACATATGAATATTCAGTAACTCAAGGTACCGGTTATTTCAATTCCTCTTTTCGAACAGCACCTGATGGAAATGCGCCTATTCGTTTTATCGTTTATGCAGATTCTGAAACTGAACCTGAGTCAGCCGGAAATTATTCGGAATGGGTTGATCCGCTAACTGGAGTTGCGCGCTCATATTTGATAGACCAGGCATCAGGATATCAGAATAATCTCGATGTCATCCGATCAAGTCAACCTGATATTGTTTTTATTGCCGGGGATCTGGTTCAAAGTGGTGGTGAACAACGAGATTGGGATGAATTCTGGTGTCATAATATGAATCGGAATCGCGAACAAAGTCTGGCAGGCAGCATTCCCATCATGGCTGCATTAGGGAACCATGAGTATTATGAAGGACCGTACCTGGGCCAGTATAACCAGCCGGGATCGGAGCATGCTGTGAAACGGTTCCTTACATATTTTGAGGCTCCTTCCAACCACGCTTCCAATGCTGAACAGGAAGGTCGTTATTACCGGGTTGATTACGGGCCGGCAACTTTTATCGTATTAGATGCCTGTAACAATAGCCCCAACAGTTCAAATGATGACACCAATTTTTATTTGCTGGGAGAAAATGATCCCGGGGGAGGCAATGCGCCTGACTTTGGATTTGGTTCTCAGCAGTATGAATGGCTTGAGGCACAACTTTTAGAATCTCAGGTTAATAGTCTGTTTACTTTTGTAATATTTCATCATGCTCCTTATTCAGTGGGGCCACATGGATTCCCTGCGGGTATTGTAGAAAGCTCGGATAATCAGTCGGGAGTTCCTGTCCGTCTTCTTACTCCACTGTTTATGCGATATGGTGTGGATGCTGTATTCTCCGGACATGACGAAATTTGGGAGCGATCTGAAATTTCAGGTATTGAAATTAAGCCTGATGAAAGTGAAGAAATTCATACCATTCATTTTTATGATGTGGGCACCGGGGGAGACGGACTGAGAGGACCGGTTGAAGGTCTCGACAATCCTCATCAAAAATTTCTCGTACACACGGATGTTCCCGAAGTATGGGAAAATAGTGTTCTGATTGGTGGGGGTAAACATTATGGTCATCTGGAAGTTGATATACTACCTCAGGATGATAGTATCTGGAAGGCAACACTCAAACCAGTTTATATCTTCCCGCTATTCGATCCTGATGATTCGACTTACTTGGATTTTGAACGACGGGTCTATGACGATCAGATCATTCTTACCCGTGCCGGAAATCACATCCAGGTATCTTCAAAGACTATACCTGTGTCCGGCCATCTTCCAGGAACGTTCTTGTATTCTCAGAACCATCCCAATCCTTTTCATATAAATACGATGATAGAATACATTTTACCGGAACGGTGTGTTGTAAACATTAAGATTTTTGATTTACAGGGGAAAAATATCCGAATGCTGGATGCCGGTGTAAAGTGTAGCGGATTCAATATGACAGTGTGGGATGGTAAGGATGAAAGTGGAAATATGGTCTCTCCCGGGCCATATTATTATAGATTTGAAACAAGTTCAGGACAGGTACTAACCGGGCAAATGATGAAGGAATAGTGAAATGATCTATGTTCCACCGTCTCCTCATCTTCATGATTCCAAATAATTTTCCAGGAGGACTGACCTTACTCCGGCAAGAAGTTCATCCGCATTCTGTTTGGAAAAAACCATTGGGGGTTTTATTTTCAGCAGGTTGTTATCTTTCCCATCAGTACTCATAAGAATACCCAGGTCCTTCATTCTGTTTACCAGATAGGAGGCCTTTTCGGTGAGCGGTTTCTTCCTGTTTTCGTCACTCCTTTCAGGGTAATTTTTTAAGTCATAGATAATCAGCGTTATAGGTTCTCGATTTTGATATTTTCGGGTGTCCCGTTATCTTGTATGCGTGTTTGTCCGGGAGAAAAAGAACAAGCGCGGGACAGTAAGCTTACAGATCATTGCTTACAGATCATTGCTAACAGCAGTGATAAGAGCAGTGCTAAGAGCAGTGGCTGTTATCGTGTAGCCAAGACTGCTGGATCCTTTTCTAATCTGGAAGAGATACCTGCCTGCACAAACAGCCTATACTAGCATACTATACCATCATACCGACCCTGCCCAACTCTGCCCGACCCTGATTGGACAGGCCAGCATTGATTTCAGTAATTACATGCTTGATAGTTCCCGTCAGTAAGCTTAATCCGAAGCTTAAAGTCGTCTTGTAAAGATTTACTGGCCATGGAACACCTGACTGAGTCAACCACCGATCCGGGAATCAGGGATGAGAACATCAAAACATTTTTCGATGAAGGACTTTCTTCTTAATGCGGATGGGATCCACATTGATTTTCAAGCCAAATTTCCTCCTCTTTCTTCCTTGGTCCGGTGCCGCCGGATCCAATAAAGAGATGCCGGGTCCCAACTCTTCCATCATTCTTTCATGTTCAGTAGTCCATTCCAAACCCAATAAATCGGTGAGGAAAAGGAATCTCTTTTTTGCGGACTTATTCATATTCCTCGCGAAATAATAAAACAGCTTATCATGATCTGTCCGGGCTTTCGCCTGGAATATGGCATTTCCGACCTCAACGATGCCTCCACAAAGCTGGGGCTTTGTAGCAATATCCACGATAGTCCTCTCCAAATCACTTACCATCGCTTTCTCAAGCTGGTTTATCCAGATGCTGCTGAAACCGAAAAATCGGGTTGCATCATGCTGAATGAATTGATATGTAATTCCCCCGAAACTCCTGATGGCCGGCTTCATCTGCTTTTTAGTGACCACATATACTTTGACCTCAGATTGGAGTGTTAGCCCATGGATCTTCATTGCTGAAGCATACCCGATATAATACTCCTTATTCTGCATTATGTATTTAGCCACCTGATACCCATCAGGAACATAGGTTTCCGGATCCGCATTATAAGGAATAATATGGTAATTGTCCCGGGTTATTTTACATAGCATACCCTTATCGACCATGTCTGAAAGTATCCTGGCCAGATGAACACGGTTCTTCTGCGGAAATTCCCTCGCCACATCCTGAAATGTAAAACCAAACATATTTCTGCTTGAAAACTGCTTAATAATGCTCCAACTCAATTGACTACTCATGGAAAAGGGATATAAATTATCTGGTTACTATACTTATTTGGTGCTTTTAGGATAAAATATATCCATCGATAGATATCTATTATCCAAATCAACATCAAAATAGTTAATAACTGGATAATTTATATCTATTCCTGATTTTATTTGTCCTTAGTGTCGACATCAGACCTGTCTGTACCATATACCAGTAAAAGACCAATCATAAATGATGCTCCCTATCCGCCCCTGAGGGCTGTCCCTGAGGGCTGTCCCTGTGAGCAGCCCCGGTGGACTGTTGCTACGAACAGGGACCCAAGCTTGTAAGTTCTCGACCGCAGGCAATAGTGTGCTCGAGTAGTCCATGGGTAGGGCTTTGAAAGGCAAACCCTAAATAGTTAATTATCAGTCAAATCAATAGAAAAATGAAACGA
>JAGLOO010000049.1 GCA_023138875.1 Bacteroidales bacterium | reverse complement strand
GCCTGGAGCAATGCCTTCCCCATCCCTTTTTTCTGAAAGTTCCCTCGTCCCTTTTTATATCCGTGAACCCAAATACAATTGATAAAATACAGATCTTTTCCATTTGCAGAAGAGTGCTCAATAGGAATATACTGAATCATACCCCCAACTTTTCCATTATCATCAAAAGCTAATTTTACTCCAAGCCCTTTGTCGTTCATCTTATTGCACCAGCATTCCTTATGATTTCCTGCCTCTTTCATTTCATCAGACCAGTCCTCAAGGCATACATAGTACAACTTCTTATGTTCCTCTGTTAGATCACTTATTTTCATTTAAGCTCAGCGATATTTAAATAAACATCAGTCACTATTTAAAATTATCGAATTTCTGCGGAATATCAGTACCTGTTTGCAAACAATCTTTTACTATCCCCGCATTACGAAAACCTAACAACATATCAGGGAAATCTCATGTATGGTTGAAAGTGTTGTATCTTTGATGAGATAATTTATATTTAGATGAAACACATGAAACAAATCATTACAGTATTGACGGGAGTATTCTTAATAACTTCTGTCTTTGCCCAGAACAGGGTGATCCATGGACATCTGACTGCATTTAACACCTATCCAGTTCAGAATGTTGAAGTTACTTCTAAGAAGGCTAAATCGACTACGATATCTGATTCGCTCGGACAATTCTCTATTGTTTGCTTTGAGAACGATATCATTAAGATAAAGCCCAAAACCTTTCAGCCGGTCAGCAAAAGGGTTGGACCGGATACAGATTCACTATTCATCAACCTTTTTTTTATTGATACCAAAGCGAACAGGGAACGAGCCATCGGATATGGTTATATCAATGAAAAAGATCTCACATTTGCGGTAAGTCATCTCGCACAGGAGAATAATGATTTTTGCAGTTATGCAAATATATTCGATCTGATCAGGGGGCAGCTCTCCGGGGTAACGGTGAGTGGTAACGCCGTCTTTGTTAGGGGTGGGGTAAACTCTTTTACTCCTGGCGCTTCAGAAGCCCTTTATGTGGTTGATGGGGTAACTACCAGTAGCATAGATTGGATCTCACCCTGCCAGGTCAGGTCAATCAATGTGCTAAAAGATAGCAATGCCGCTATTTACGGATCCCGGGGAGCCAACGGGGTGGTAATTATAGAAACCCGGAAAGAGTAGCCTCAACGACAGCATCGCTCATAACTTTTTGCTTCATACGAGGTGCCATTTCATCATATTCGCTCGTATAATAAATATCAATTTCCAGAGTGAATCAAATCAGAATAATAAATGTGCTTTAATCCTAAATAGTTGGACGGAGAAAGTGAAAATAGATTAGGAGTCTGTAAACAATGATTCTTGGCATAGAAATTGTTGATGCAAATAAGTTGTATTGAATTGTGAAATCCCAACTAAGCACATGAAGCCAACTTCAACTCTATTCTACCTCTCCATATTAATTCTTACGATCCCCACTGCACTATTCTCCCAGCAAACTGAGAATTGGTTGGAAAGAAGCGATCCCATCCCCTTCCCGAAGTTATATCTGCAGACTGACCGGGAGGTATATTTCCAGGGCGACTCAGTTTGGTTTAAAGCCTATTACCTGAATGGGCAAACACAACAGTTGATTCCCGGGGCTTATAGTTTATATGCTGACTTGGTGAATGAGAATGGCCTGGCAATCGAAAGAAAAGTTTTGCTTTTGGATAATGGCCTATCTGCTGGAAAAATAGAGATTCCTGATTCCTTAGAAACTGGCAACTATGTATTGCGTGCCTTTACCGATTTTCAGCGGAGCATCGGGGAAGATGCTTTTTTCCACAAAACACTTAAAATTACAAGTGTTAAAAGCAGCATAGAAAAGGCATTGCCAAACTTTTCAGGTAAGCGTCCGGAAATAGAGGTAGCGTTTTTACCAGAGGGAGGTTTCTTGCTGGCTGGACATATGAATACGATGGGAGTCAAAGCACTTGATGAAAATGGTTTTGGCATTTCATTGCAAGGAGAGATCCTGGATGTGAACGGAGATGTAGTTACACGATTTGCTACAGAATACAAGGGGATGGATTCATTTCAATTCAGCCCCCGGAAAGGGAAAAATTATAATGTTAAAATCAAGGGATATCCTGATTATGATTATCAGTTTAATGATATAGCCCAGGAAGGTATAAAGATTGAGTATACTGGTGAATCAAATGATAATTTGTTATTTAAGATCAGTACAAATTTAAAATCATTTCAGGGAGAAGTCTATTACTTTGCAATTATGCACCGGGGCAGGGTAATATCTCACCAGAAGTTTGTTCAGAAGAATAAGTATTTTCCAATAAAGGTAAATCGATACGC
Organism: Bacteroidales bacterium; assembly: GCA_023138875.1. Taxonomy (GTDB): domain Bacteria; phylum Bacteroidota; class Bacteroidia; order Bacteroidales. Next base: position 64,831 of record JAGLOO010000049.1, on the reverse strand, counting down.
TTTACCAGCAGGAATTAATAGATTTGTTTTGTTGGATGATCATCTCAAACCCATTTCAGAGAGACTTCACTTTTCGAATAATTTTGAGGTGAATGATGTCAAAATCAGGTCAAATCAAAAGACATACGAACCACGTAGTGAGGTTCAGTTAGAGATATTTGATGAAGAGGAGATTGGGGATGTGTCCTTTTCAAACCTGTCAGTGGCAGTGGTCGATGCAAATGCAGTAGGTGAAAACGGTCCTGAACAAAACATTCTCTCCTGGTTGTTAATAGAATCTGAGTTGAAAGGAACGGTAGAATCGCCAACCGATTATTTTATTGATGATGAAAACATCTCGTCAAAGGATAAACTAAACCTCTTGATGTTAACCCAGGGATGGAGCAGGTACTTGTGGACCACCATTAGTGAACAAAGTGCTGATCCTGACTTTAAATTGGTCGAAGGGATTTCCTTAGAGGGAACAGTGAAACATGCTTTAACTAAGAAACCGATCGACAATGGAGATGTGGAATTAAAGATTTACAATAGCGACCATTTCATTAGTACTGAGGGCAAAACGGATGAAAATGGAAGGTTTACATTTGACAACATTTCTTTTTCAGACATTGCTTCGGTTTTTATACAAGCTCGAAACAAAAGAGGCAAACTCAGTACTGTGATAGATCTAGATACGATCTTTGAAAGAAACCCCAGCATCTCAAAGAACTATCTCCCAACAACAAGAAAAGTAATCCTCGTTTCTGATGATCTCTATGAGCAGCAATACTATAATGAACTTGACCTGAGGAATTTTGTTCTGGAATCAGGTTCAATTTTGCTTGAAGAGGTTAAAATAGTTGGCCAAAAAAGAGAGAATGACGATGGTCATCCCAGAATTTATCCTAAACCGAAAGCTTCTTTCAAACTTACCAATAGAGATCTCTCATATCGAAATGTATTTGAATATTTGCAAGGACGTACTACCGGATTGGTTAGCGGGCAAATAAGCTTTCAGGACGGAGCCTCCGAGTTATTCTGTTTGTTGGATGGAAATATAGTGTCACAAGAAGTTATTGAGAATCTTCCAATGAGCGATATAGATGTAGTTGAGGTATTAAAACACTATTATGTGACTGAAGTGGGGATTTTTGGTGTGAGTGCAGGTATTGGGGGTGTAGCGGTATTCACCAAAGAAGGGAATGATATCGGTAATGATCCTTACAGTCCTGGTACACTTACTAAGAGAATTGCCGGATACTCATCCTACAGGGAGTTTTATGCTCCATCCTATACACCTGAAAATATTGATTCAGAAAAGCCCGACCACCGGTTAACTTTATATTGGAATCCGAGCCTCAATACAGAACAAGGCAAAGTTTCCGTCTCCTTTTTCACCTCAGATGATATTACCCGTTATAAGATTTTTGTTGAAGGGGTAACCCAAATAGGAGAGATTTGTCTAGGAATCTCAGAAATGGTAGTTTGTAAAGATCATTTGAACAGGGTAAAGTAATACGCACTAGCGCTGCAATTGCAATTTTAATATCCAACTGAATATTCATAGGGCAACCAGTCCGCAATACGCTTTTTTCCCATTTCACCTTTCCAGCTAATACCTGCTGGATCGAAAAATCCATCTTGATCAAAGAAAACTTGCTCTTTAAGAAAATTGATCTTACTCAATCGTTTGTAGTAACCAATGTTCAGATATTCAGAGTAGGTAAGAAATATCATACTGCTATCACCTTGTACTACTATATTTTTGTACTTGAGCACTGTCTTCTCTGAATTAGTAATTAAGAATTTGTTTGATTTTAAATCATTTGCCCAAAGTGCTCTAAAGAAATGCATCCTCGATCCAAAATATGCGTATTTTCTTTTCCGGGGATAGGATCTTTTATGTGCCTCTACTGTAGTTAGATCCTTGTTAAATATGATATCTCCAGTAAAAACTATGGTTCCATTTTGTCGGCAATATTCGAATTTGTCCAGATAAAAGGTGATTTTGTAACCAAGTGATCTATTGTCAATTTGGATTGGCTTTTTCGAAAATGCTTTCAGCGTATCACTATCAGAGCCATAGTTAAATGTAATGTCATTTTCATTGGTTATATCACAACTCCGTGCGTTAAATGAAGTTCCAATAAATGCATTTTTAAACAGTTTTAAGTTCATTCTTCTTTCCCTGGCAAGAGATTTAGCACTAACAGCAGCTTCATTTATCTCATATACCTTGGGTGTCAAATAAACTAAATAGGGTTCAACAGAAGAAAGATCAGTAAGTGAAAAGGAATAGTATCCTATGGCGCTAATTGTTAATGGCATTGAAGTATTTTTAGAAATGTCCAGCTCAAATCTTCCATCCTGATCTGAAGTAGTCCCAACAAATGTCCCACCAAAATATATGGCTGCAAACGAAATTGCATTATTAGTCTCTTTGTCAAAAACAGTTCCTTTAATAACCTGATTAAAAGCAGAAGCACACGTACTGAAGAAAAGAAATAATAGAATGCACTTTCTAATTGCGGATTGGGACATACAACAGTTAGGTTTCAGTGAATTTACCTAGTTCATATACATCTGATTGAGGTAACGTAAATACACTTCTGATATCACAAAATTTATGCCGTAAATAACTTCTTTCATACTATGCTTCCAATGTCTCTGAGTACGTAAAATGGGGATTTGGAGCACGTGTCATAGAATAGACTCATGAAGATGTTGGGGTTGATGGCAATATAAATCTAACGATTATCTATTGGATATCAATATCTTTTAGGGTCTACTTTCCAAATGTCAAGGATTTACTAAGATGGTTCACCATTTTTATCCTCCCGGTACTCATTTCTGTATTGAAATTGGTAACCTTCTTCATCTTCTGTAAGGTACCCCGCCCATTTATCGTACATGTAAACCTTAGCTCTTCTCATGAATTAGTTTTTTTAGGTTTAGGGGTACTGGCCCCAGTTCATACCCAAATAGCAAAAGCACCTGGTTAACCTTATCCATTTGCAGGGAAGGCTTGTTGCGTTCCATTTCGCGTATAAAGTGTAGACCTACACCGGCCTTGTCGGCCAGTTCTTGCTGCGAGAGCTGTGTGATGTCGGGGCTCGATTCCATCTCAACATGTAGTAAACAAAAAGGAGAGTCATTCAGCTCTCCTTAGTTATAGGCCAACCACCAGTTAAAGTGCCCGGGAATGAGATCTTACTGACAAAAATCATTGACCACTCCGGGTGTCCCAAAGTCACCTGTGTTATAAACTGATGTGGATGTACACCAGGAAGTTCCAATAATAGCATCAGCGGCATTGATCATATCCGGGTTTAGACTGATGGATGCACCTGAGTTGTCCGGAAAATTATCCCCGCCATAATTGACAGAGAAGATCAATGCACCGGGATTGGTTTCCGTACCCTCATTGTATATGGATAGTACAGCCCCGGTATTGGGCAGTAAAATGTCTGAGCCATAAATATAAACGTTGGTGGCATCCGTTGCCAGTTCATTACGTGTGAATACGAAATATGCCGCCGGTGACAATTCAATGGGATCAGTGATGATATGTCTGTTGGCATCATCCCTTCCCAGTACAAGGTTTTGCAGGTTAACTACGTGGTCTGAATTGTTGTAGATCTCAAACCATTCACCTTCCGTATCAGAAAGAGCCGAGGGATTATTCATGATCTCTGTGATCAGTATTTCTCCATATCCTACTGCACCGCTTGGCTGATTATTTGAATCATCTGTTATTTCGATAACCTCCACCTGTACCTCTGTTTCATCCAACAGTATCTGGAAGGTCGCCATACCTTCATCTATTAAAGCATCCACAAATATCTCATAGTGTCTATTTGCAAGCGGATTGGGTATGCTGCCAGATAACGATTTACTGGCTTCCGATCCATCAGGTTTCAGATAGGTAAGCTCAACCATGATATCAAGCGGTAATGTTTGAAAATAACCCATCCTTGTTTCACTGTTTGAGAATACCAGAGAATCCAGTGCCGATGATACTGTTGTAGTATAATCAGCAAAACTACTCATGATGTTAGCAGAATATACTACAGACACAATCGTGTTGGCAAGCTCGCAATTAACCAGAACCGTCTGTTGCATGTTGCTGCTGATGGTAAATACATTCGATACCCCGTAATAGTAAGGATTCTCAAAGGCAGCCGGAAGGTTGTTATCGGAATGCGCTTCAACATAGTAATCACCTGTTTCAAGCTCAATGTTATCAGGCATGACCGAAGCACTTTCAAATGCCATTGCTTCCAAGCCATCTGACGTGTAAATAGTGACTCTGAAATCTTCAACCGCCTGTGTTGATTTTAACAGGCTGTTCATCTCATTAACACTGATAAACAATCCAATGTCAATGTGTAGTCTGCCGGTTTTCTTAATGATTTTAACCTCGTCTTTCTGACAAGAGAGAATAAAGATTGTCATTAAACATAATAGTAACGAAGAAAGGTTTTTCATAGGGAAAGTGTTTATTGTTAGTAGATAAGAATAGTCTTTATTGGTTGATGTGATTGACAACAAATAATCAGCGGTACTATTCAAATAATAGTCATTCTATATAAACTTCGTAAACATAGACCGACCGTTTGGAAAAGCTCCACTGGAGCTTTTTAGGGAGGGGCTTGATTGAGGCGAAGGCGGTGGACCAATTTAGGGAGGAGCCAGCATGGTGGGTGGCATGAGGGTGAGCGGGGTTCGATTCTATCTGGATATAGGGAAACAAAAAAGGAGAGCCGAAACGACTCTCCAAAATTGAATCCCGCTCGCGCATTGGCTTCAACAGATTATCCGGTTTATCAAACGCTTACAGTTTATTATAAAAGGCAGCAGGATGTATTATAGCCTTGTTCTTTTAGGTTCCTCACTGAAAAGTTCTTGAGACACGAAGTGTCGAATAATCTTACCACCCCGACAAATTTCCTGATACTGACAGGAGGAATCACAAAAAAACCTGCTGCTTGACCTGAAAAGCCTGATATAATTTCATATCTTTAATAATGTCAACAAGCCCCAACTAATGAAACTCTCCAGCCTGGCTGTTTTTACGGCCATCTTGTGCTGCTTCATTAATAATTTGACGCTGTGGGGTCAGAATGCTGTGGCAGATCCCATGAAAGAATATGCAAAGCTGGTAGTGCAAACTTATGGACAGGACCAGGAACTGGTCAATGGCATGCAATATTATAACCGGCATTCGCTCAGCATAGGAAATCCATATCTGTTAGAAGGGAGGGTGCGCCAGGGTTCGGTAACCATCCGTGGAGAGAGCTATCAGGATGTATGGCTCAGGTATGATATACATTCTCAGCAGGTTGAGGTTGAATACCAAACCATCAATGGGGCCGATAACCAGGTGATTCTGGTAAGTGACAGGCTGGATAAGTTTACGATCGGGGAACTTTTTTTTCGAAAAATGACGATTGATAAGGGGCGGGAGCAGATCTTCCAGGTAATTGATGCCGGGAGATTGGTTTTCTATATCAGTTGGGAGAAAAGGCTGGTACCTGTCAGTGGCAATTCAAGATTCATTGAGGAATTTACCTCTGCCAAGAGAAGCTACCAGTTGGAGATGGACGGGGCTGTCCATTTTTTCAAAAACAAAAAGCGTTTCATCAAGCTTTTCCCGGAAATAATACAAAAGGATGTGAAGAAACTTTTCAGGAAATATAATATTCATTTCAGAACCGCTTCACCTGCACAACTGGAAAGGTTCATGCAAGCAGTCTCTGGTTTATTGAACGAAGGATAATAATGATAACCCGGTTTTTGTTTATCTCCTTTGTTATTTTAAATCTCTTGCCTTTTCCAGCGAGCGGACAGGGTGAGGATCTTTTTTTTCGTGGAGATTTCAGGGATGTTCTTTTTTTGGATTTCGTAGAAGACATTGAGAAACAGACAGGAGTTACCTTTTGTTTTATTGAAGGGTGGACCAGGGGGATCAGGGTAACTGCCTCCGGAGAAAAGATCTCCCTGAAAAGAACACTCGACCGGACTCTGCTTCCTGCAGATCTCTTCTATCATATTGAAGGCAAGAGGCATATCTATATTACTAATCAACTTCCATTAGTGTCCACCCTGCCTGATTATTCGGGTGTTACCAAAGCCGGGGACTTGCAGGTTGAGGAGAGGGTAGAGGGGCCTAACTCTTCAGAGCAAAAATATATTGATGGCCGAAAGGCTGTCAAGCTGGAGACGATCCATGTGGGTAGCAGGAATACAAGGGGGGACAGGAATGTTGCTGTGCTCTATGGAAAGATAACGGAAGTAGAAACCATGGAACCCCTGGTCGGGGCCACCGTCTATTTTGAAGAGTTGAAGAAAGGAGCAGCTACCGATGTAGAGGGTCATTTTACTATGGTTGTCAGGCCAGGTAAGTATACAGTGGAGTTTAAATGTATGGGTATGGAGGACCGGTACAACTATCTGGAGGTGCATTCAGGTGGAGATCTCTCGGTATCCATGCAGCGAAGTGTAATCGCTCTAACCGAGGTAGTGGTCCAGGCCAACAGGTACCATAATGTTCGGGGAACCCAAATGGGATTCAATCGGCTTAATTACAGGATTCTGAAAGAGGTTCCTGTAGTGATGGGAGAGAGGGATATTCTGAAGGTGATTCAGATGCTGCCAGGGGTTCAGACAGTTGGAGAGGGGGCCGCAGGGTTTAATGTCCGTGGGAGTGCAGCCGATCAGAACATGATCTATATTAACAAGGTCCCGGTTTACAACAGTTCTCACCTTTTCGGTTTCTTTAGCTCCTTCAGTCCGGATATTGTCAAAGAATTCACCCTTTATAAAAGCAATCTGCCGGCTTCTTTTGGTGGCCGGCTGGCTTCTTTCTTAGATATCACTGCCCAACAGGGAAACATGAATAAATACACTGCACGTGGGGGAATCAGCCAGGTAACTGGCCGTTTGTCTGTTGAGGGTCCCATCCGGAGGGGCAAAAGCTCTTTCATTCTGGCGGGCCGTTCAACCTATTCGGATTGGCTCCTGAGCAGGCTGGAAAATTCGCAATTGAGAGAGAGTAAAGCCAATTTCTATGATATGTCGGGTGTACTGACCTGGGAACCGGGGGAAAAGACGCTGGTAAAGGTATTCGGTTATTACAGCAGTGATAAGTTTCTGCTGGAGACAACCAACCAGTACGATTACAATAATGCCGGTGGGGCTCTCAATATCAGGAGAAGGATCGGTTCAAGGGTTACCGGCGACCTGGCATTGGTCTGTGGCACATACGATTTCACAACAGTTAATGAACAGGTTGCTTCGGAGTCCTGGACACAATCGTACAGTATCGGCCATTATGAAACCAAGCTTGATATGTCGTGGCTCTCCTTGGGAAAGCACAAACTGACCTTTGGAGGAAATGCCATATTGTACAACCTGGACAGGGGAATGATAAAGCCCTATGGTAGTATATCCATGCGTGTGCCCGTGGAATTGGGATTGGAAAATGGTCTGGAGTCTGCATTATACCTGGCTGATGAAATAACGTTGACTCCGCGACTGACCTTCTATGGAGGGATGCGTTATGCCGCCTTTATGTCCCTTGGTCCCGACCAGGTCATGGTTTACGGGAAGGGGCTTCCACTTCAGCCGGGTAACGTTACGGAGGTTATTAATGCGGAACCATACGAGAAGATTAAGGCTTATAAAAGACTGGAACCCAGGGTGTCACTGAACCTCATGTTGAGTGCACATAACTCTCTGAAATTTTCTTACAACAGGGTGAATCAGTTCATGTTTATGCTTAGCAATACCATTGCCATATCACCCACCGACCAATGGAAACTGTGTGATTACAACATTACGCCCCCCTATATTGACCAGCTCTCCCTGGGATTTTACCAGGATTTTCCCAGGGGAGATGTGAATTCCTCCCTGGAGGTCTATTACAAAACGGTATATGATGTAATGGAATACCGCGACGGGGCCAGCTTTATCAGTTCGCCTCATGTGGAGACAATGACGCTGAAGGGACAACAGGAGGCATACGGTTTTGAAGCCCTGGTGAAGAAAAATGCCGGAAAGCTTAGCGGTTGGATTTCCTATGCCTATTCCAGGTCTTTCATGAAAGTTGACTCTCCACTGCCCAGCGAGAGAATCAATAATGGCAGGCCTTACCCGTCAAACTTCGACCGTCCTCACAATCTGATCATGTTCACTAATATCAAGTTGAACAGGAGACTTAGTTTTTCGGCCAACATGGTATATACCACTGGTAGACCGGTGACCTACCCGGTGACCGTCTTTTATGTGGAGGGTATGCAGTTCTTAGATTATTCAGATCGAAACAGCTACCGGATACCTGATTATTTCCGAGTCGATTTTTCTATCAACATTGAAGGTAACCTGAAAGAACGCAAATTATTTCACAGTTACTGGATGCTGAACTTTTATAATGTAACTAGCAGGAATAATGCCTATTCGGTCTATTTCCAGGTCGACGATGGAGTAGTCAATGGGTATAAGCTGTCTATTTTCGGTAAAACCATAATCACTCTTTCATGGAACTTTAAACTTGGGAACTATGCGAGTGAGTAAATTCCATATCATCCTGTTGTTTTTGCTGGCCTGCGCCTCATGTATTGAGCCTTTTGAGCCTGAAATTCGTGAAGAGCAGGAATTGATGGTCATTGAGGGGATGATAAGTGACAAACCCGGGATTCATCAGGTCATCGTTTCCAAATCGGCTCCTTACAACCATCCGGACTTTGTGCCTGTGAACGGGTGTGTGGTGGTGGTAGAAGATAATGAAGGTAATATGGAGGTTTATGATTTGGTTGGCAACGGAGTGTATGAGGCATGGCTGACTCCTCCTTTTCTGGCAGTGGAGAAGTCTTATTCCGTAAGGGTAGAAACCCCGGAAAGGGGGCATTACCGTTCCGACTTTGATACCCTGCTGGCTTGTCCTCCTGTTGATTCGGTTTATTATATGGAAAAATCCTCCGGGGGGGCAGAACCGGATATCACCTACCGTGGGATTCAATTCTACAATGACGTCAGGGGAACAAGGGACGGAGCCAGGAATTTCCGGTGGATATCCACGGCAACCTGGGAATACAAATCACCTTTCACTGCGCAATATGTCTGGAACCGCGACAGGGTCCATTACTATGCCGAGGATACTGTTTCTACCTGTTATCTCACAGAAACCATTCAGACGGTATATGCTGCCTCCACCCGGTTCCTCACAGAAAACAGTATTTATCAGAACAAACTGCAATATGTGTCTGACCAAACCCCCAGAATGTCTGTTCGATATAGCCTGATAGTCGAGCAGCACTCTCTTTCCGACCAGGCATATACATACTGGGAGAAGTTGAGTGCACAGTCGGCACAGAGTGCCAGTTTCTATGAAACACAACCTTCCAGCACAGAAGGTAATATGTATAATGTGTACCATTCTGCAGAAAAAGTGCTGGGTTGTTTCTACGCCGCTCAGATACAGGGAAAGAGGATATTTGTAGAGAACCAGGAGTTGGATTTTCCTGTGATGGGCTATACATGTACTCTGGATACCATAGAGAATTTCTCTTCTTTTGTATACGACAACTATTACTACCTCTTTTCCCTCGCCGAAATATCTCCTGGACCTCCCTGGCTGACAGCCGGCAAGAAGTGCTTCGACTGCACAAAGCGTGGAGGTTATAACGACATTCCTGAGTTTTGGTAAGCATGAATCTGACAGAAAGAAAATATGTACTTGTACTCTACCTGACCGGTCTTCTCCTGTCAGATCCAGGGTCTATTGCCCAGACCCCCTATGATTCTGAATTTGAAGAACTGGCCAGCGGAATCACCGAACAGTTGCAGGTTTTCACTGACCGTTCGGTCTATATCATGGATGAAGATATTCTGTTCAGGGCCGACCACAGGTTGAAGGGTTTGGGGGAGGATACTCCATGGAGCAGCGTGCTTTATGTTGAATTGGTGGATGCTATAGGAATTACGGTGGAACAGGGAAAATACAGGATCTGTGATGGGGCTGTTTCCGGAGCAATTCATATTCCTGTCGGTATACTCACCGGGGATTATCACCTGAAGTCTTATACCCGCTGGATGCGTAATTCAGGACCCGGCACTTTCAGTTATCACCCTTTGAAGATTATCAATCCATTCAGGACGGAAGTGGTAGCCCACCCCAACGGGATTACATTTTCTGAAATGCTTCCAAGGGAACCCTTCCGGGAAGAAGAACTGAACTGCAACACCGATCTCTCACAATACTATGGAGGTGATGAGGTCCTGGTGAAGATGCAGGCTCCATCAGATTTCTCTGTGGAAAGATTGCATTGTTGTGTAACAGTTGTTCCGGCGGGAACCATTGACCTTTCCAGTGGCCAGTATCTGATACAATCTGAAGCCGATGAGCGGAAACAATTCAAGGTAACTTACCTGCCTGACCTTGGTTCCGGTGTTTCACTATCAGGTTCAGTGGTTGACCCCGACCAGACACCGGTACCTTATGCTAACCTTCATTTTTCCATACTGGGGGCTACCCCTGATTTCTATGTTTCAACAACGGATAAACATGGCAGGTTTGTTCTTTCCGTTGAGGCCGCTACGGGTAAACATGATTTTTTCGTCACTCCTGAAATGAAGGAGGATATAACCCATGAGGTTCGAATTGACCAGGATTCTGACAGCCGGTCGGTAGCCCTTCCAATACAGAAGTTCAACCTGGCAGGAACTGAAAAAGAGGCAGCCCGTAAAATGGCACTTAATATGCAGCTCTCAAAAGCTTTCCTGCAAGCCTCCCATGATATTACAGAGGATTCGTTAAATACAGATCATGAACGAGCACCAGTCCCCTTCTACGGTATCAGGGTAAAGCGTCTGCTGATAGATGATTATATAAAACTGCCAAACGTGGAAGAAGTTTTTATTAATCTTATCCCCGAGGTGCAGTTCTATAAAAAGCGGGGGCGGACCATGATCAGGATTAGGAGCAATAACAACTCGATCGGTGTTTATGACCCATTGATCATGATCGATAATATTTCAGTATTTGACCTGGAGGCTTTACTGGCACTTTCTCCTGAAAAGATTGAACGTATTGACTTGATAGACGAAATCTACCTGAAAGGTAATATGGTTTTTGGTGGTGTGCTGGCTTTATACTCACGTAAAGGTGATTTGGCAGGGATTGATCTCCCGAGGGGGGCGTACTTCTTTGACTTACAGTCCACTCAGCCAGAAGTTTTGCAGAGGAAACCTGAATACCGGTCGGACAAAAGGATTCCTGATACAAGAAATACAATACTCTGGCTTGGCGATGTGCTCCTTGAGAAAGGAAAACAAGTCGATATATCATTTCAAGCCCCTGAAACACCTGGTGAGTATGTAGTTCTTGTACGGGGTTTTACTCCAAACGGATTTGTAATGTCTGCCACCTCCCGTTTCTGGGTGGAGTAAATATGGAAAGGACCCGCATGCAGAGGAAGAAGTCAGTTTACTGCCATTGGAATACTAACATTAAGAATATCATCCTCAGAATGATATGAAAAATCCATTTTCCCAGCAACAATATCAAAATCACTACCAAGGCTATTTCTGTTTGACGAAAAATAAATATCCATTCTCTGATGCGGATATGGGAGGTCAGAATTATAATCGTCAAATTCCGAATTTAATTCGCCTAGATTTGTAGCTACATCAGTAATAATGATATCATATTCAATATTATCTGGTTCGCATCCAAAGAGCATAATTAATAGTATGAGTACAATTATTTGTTTCATAATTGAAAGTTCTACTGCTTTTTGCTTGAACTCCCGATCATACTTTTGTCTCTCTTGTGTCATCATGGCAAATTACTACTTTTATTGCAGCTTAACTTGCCGTCCAGTTTATTGGGGTAGGTTCATATAAAGCTGAACCTGAAATTTCTTAAAATGGGCCAAGGATTTCACCTGATTATTCCCGGGTTTCGGAACATTTGTTTTCTGAATTTGTTGAAATTGTCTGTGGCCGCTACCGGTATATTGATAGTCCTTACCCAACCGTTGGCGGCCCAGGATGCAGAAGGGGGGATCAAAGGTGTAGTTCGGGATGCTGTCACCATGACACCACTTGAAAGAGTGAACATCATTGTTCTGGATACACCGGTTGGCGCAATCAGTGATGATCATGGAAGATTCAGTATATCTGGACTCAAATCCGGTGAATATTACATCCGGGCCAGCATGATCGGATATGAATCCCTTCAGCTGCTTGTACAGGTTAATAAGGGTAGCTTTGCCGGGATCAATCTGGATCTTCATCCCGTAAGCATTCTTCTGGATTCCGTCGGGATACTAGGTAAAAGGCCTGAACGGGATCTTATTGTCATCCCCACACTTGAACCCCGCAGTCTGGATGCAGTGCATAGCACTGTTACCATTGATGAAATCAGGAAACAGGGCTCACACACCATTATTGAAGCCCTGAAATATGTGCCTGGGGGACATATTGAAACAAGGGGAAGGAAAGTAAAACAATTCTTTTCTGTGAGAGGGCAAAAATATCCTTATCCAGATTATGCAATCAATGGGATATGGCAGAAAGAATTTCGTGAGCTACCCTATTTTTTCCCCTCATCGGATATTGAGTCCATTAAGATCGTGCGGTCAAGTGCGGCATTGTTAACCGGACTTTCAGGGCTGGCTGGGGTAATTGATCTGCAAACAAGGGAATATGATTCATTGGAAACTGCGCTTGAACTGGAATACGGTTCTTTTAAAAGCTTTCACGGGCAACTATCACACGGCGGAAAGTTTGGTAGCTTCAGCTATGCGGCTGGAGGAGGTTATGACCGGACCAGCGGACCTGCCGGTATGCATGCTGCTGAAAAGATGATGAATATGCATGGCAGGTTCATATGGGAGCCAGATTCCTCCCTGTCCGTTACCGGCAATATTTTTCATATGAATGGTATGCGACAGCTTACTGTTGCAATGCCCCCTGCGGATCAGAAATTTATTGATTTCAGACAAACATATGATCCCCTGTTAACCACTCTTGTGAACCTGAAAACATACTATCGTCCTGCGACCTGGGCCAGTACCGAATTGCAGTTGTTTTATTCCGGACGCAAACCCGTTTATATTGATGAAGTAAGAGAGATCCGCACAAATGAATATGATTTCGAATGGGGACTCAATCTAATTCAATCCCTGGCTATTTCTCCTGCAAATACACTGCGATTTGGCGGATTATACAATCACTGGCTGGCTCCGAACGGGAAACGCTTTTATGCTGGGAAGAGGTGCGATTCCGAGACTATTTCTTTTGTTGCTGTCGATGAACACAGGCTGGGACCTGCTGTCTTCGATGCAGGCATCCGGTGGACCCGGACCTTTTTGAACGAGTACGGTGCATTTAATATTGAAGGAAGTGGAGGAGCATTCAAAAATGTTGATCCAATTATTGATGAATGGCAAGATCCTGTTATCCAGGCGAATGCAGGCGTTACCCTTATTATGTTGTCGGATAAGGTCTCCCTGCACCTGCACACGGCCCTTGGTCAGGTAAAACCCCGTGAAGGCTCCCTCGATACAGCACTGAATGTACCAGCCAATGAAACAAGGCTAAAGTTCGATCTGGGCCTGATAAGATCCTGGGTAGGGGGTAGCCAAATTGTGCTGTCATCTTTCTATGTAAGACAGGAGAACGCCATTGTATATAGTGGACAGACGTATCAGCATCCGATTTCAGGAAAGATCATGGAATTATATGAGAACCGCAATCAGGAACAGTATGGAATCGAATTTGAAACCAGGTCAGGAAAAATGCTCAATCTCTTTTCATTTTTTTATAATATCACACTCATGAATTCTTTGGTCCTGACCGGTGGAGAGAGGATCAGGGACCGGGAACATCCGGGGCTGATAACAAACATTGGAATCTTTCTAACACGATCGGGTTTTGATCTGAATCTGTTCGGTAAATATGTATCGCAATATGAAAATGACAGGTTTGCAGATCCGGCTTACGGTCCACAGCCCCTTGGCGATTATTTTACTTTGGACATGAGCGGGGGATATGCTATCGGTCCCCGGCGATCAACACGTGTCTATCTGAATATCATTAACATAACCAACAAGAAATATTCAACCGTGGTTGGTTATCCTGATTTCGGGAGAAAGATTAATATTGGAGTAAGACTGATAATATGATCCTGACGGATGATGTCTTCTCTACTTGATAGATAACCTTTTTCAGGTTGGACTATTTATACCTTTTGATGGATATTTATTCCCGGTTCATTTTAAACTACCAGGTATCCGAAAAAGTTTCTGCGAAAATCCGGATGACAAGTATCCGGCAAGCCTTTGAGCAGTATATCATAGTTCCTGGAGAAGAGCTGGACTGGATTATTACCGATTATCAGTATAATCGTCCGCATGGGGGAGCATAGCTATATTGTTGCAATTTTGCAACGCCAAATTCCAATTTTACCTTAGGATTTGCAGTGGACAAATCCAAACTGAAATGAACAGGATGACTGGTTATGCGTTAAATAGAATGAATCCAGATAAGAAAATTCTGGGCCTGTTTATAACTTGTTAATATTATAATTGGGATAGTTTTAACTTGAATTAGCGCTTTGATCCATCCGGATGCAGTTGGAAATTATAGAATTTGTACAATATTTGCATTAACTTAATAATGAGTTATCAGAACCAAAAACGCTTTTATTCGGAGAATATCAGTTAGTTATGTAACATAATGGTTGATTTTTTCGTTTAATAAACCACAACACAAACCTAAAATGTTCGGCAAAAACAGCATAAGTCATGAACCGCATGGCTACAACGTTGAGTTAAACGTTTGCCTTTTCGAGGATGAAGGTCACTTCATCGCTCATTGTCCTGCGCTGGATATTTCCTCTTACGGAGATGATGAAGAGGAGGCTAAGAAGATGTTTAACGAGGCTGTGATTGTTTTTTTAGAAGAAGTGGAGCAGAGAGGCACCCTGGACAGCGTTCTGCTCGATTTGGGATGGAGCCTTCAGCGGAAACCTGAGATAAACTACCGCCCTCCTCATCCGGATTTAATTCACAATGAGCAGTTTCAACAGTTTTGCGGTAAATCCAACCATTTTAATACCAAACTTACTCTTCCTGTAGTATAATGGGATTGCCTGGGACTGTTCCAAGAAAGGTCTTTATAAAATTCCTAGCAAGCTTGGGGATAGTCCACATCCGAAATAAGGGTGGACATGCGGTTTATGATAATCCGGAGAAACCTTTAAAACGACCAGTTATACTACAGAACAGAGGGAAAAATATACCCCGCATGCATATCCAATCGAATTTACAATCCATAGGTGTTGATACCAAAGTTTTTCTTGAATTCTTGAAAAACAATTAGAGTACCTTAGCATACTTCTCATTCATCCGGATTGAAGGATACTCCAGCATTCGTGGGATACTCCATATTATTAGAAAAGGGCAGCCAGCACCTGGCCACCCTAATAGGTAAAATATCTCCGCTATGGCAGCGTAGATAAGGCAAAGGTACGATTTTATCCTGATAGGAAGACTATTGAAATAATGACCACCATGGTGACCCCGGCAAAAAACAAACCCCTGTAATCTCTTGAACAACAGGGGTTAATCTGTATAATTGTAGTCCGTAGGGGAACGCACTTGGATTCAATACCTGTTGCAGATCAAGTGATTAGCGTTTCGATATTAGCGTTAGTGAAACAAAAGTGAAACACGAATTGTGTAACGTGGGTGCGATTCCAAATTCAATTTTCTTAATGGTCAATTAAGTCAAAAGCTTATTGTTATTCTTATCAGGGAGCTAATTTTAAGGGTATTCTTTAGTTCCTTGCCGTTGTATAGGTACTTGTTCTCATTGAGCCTTCCTCCAAACTCAATACTATCTTTCATAAAAAACAAGTTCGAGTTCCTTCAGTTTTTTGAAATCGGAGTCTGCTGTGATCAATGGAATATTCAGGTATAAGGACGTTGCAGCAATAATAGTATCTGGTAACTTAACCTTATACTGCTTCCTAAATCTGACAGCAAGTTGCTTGATTTCTGCATTTATATCGATTACAACACATTCTCTAAGTAATTCATGCACTACCTTAAGATCGTTAGATGTTAATCCAGAATAGGAAAGTAATTCAAGCTCAGTGATAAACGAAATGTAAAACTGCTTGCCATCAAGCACTTCGGTTAGTGTACCATCACCTTGCAATAGGTATAAAAGGATATTTGTGTCGAGGAAAAGCTTATTTCCACTCATTCCTCAAATCTTTTTGAATCTGCAGGGGATCCTTTTTAAGCTTGATGATTCCAGAATATTTTTTAGTATCTACACCCCTTCTGGACTTAATAGATAAACGGTCCAACATTTTGTTTATGCTGTCCTTATTCGATCCATATTTAAGGGTAGTAACCATATCATTCCAAAGTTAACAAATTATGTCCGAAGTCCAATCTACTCAGAGAAGTACTTGGACCTACTGTAACCTTCCCTGAAAATGAAGCCTTTCCAAACCATTTTATGTTCCAGTTAACGAAACAAGAAAGATAATGTAGTCGCAATTTGCGACCAGCTCATTTCGTCAAAAACTTCGATTTTGACCGGCTACATATTCCACCAATCGGGATATATAATAAAGACCGCGCGAAATTGAAAAAATACAATTCCTATCATACCAGCATCAAACAGCTGGCCAAACGAAACAATCTTCCAAAGAAATATGCTTCAAGTATTGACAGGTCCACCATCTGGAGGTGGAGGAAGGAAGAAGATGATAAATATTTCGGAGCTGAGCTCTCCAAAATCGATCTTCTTGAACATTTTCTGGAAAGAAGAGAATCTGCAACAGTGATCAGAGCCTATCTCAAATTTGCAGCAACATTCTCAGTAATACTCAGAAGATCTTCTCAATTTCAGAAAACCCTAAGCGAAAACAAAGAGAAGTTTGTCCATTCTATCCTTAGATACAGGAAGAACATCAACCTTAAACTCGTTCTGAGGCTATGTAATATCTCTTCTTCAGTTTTTTACCACTGGAGAAACCAGGTACTCAAGAAATGCCCATCCTCCCCCATTCAACTGTGCAGAAGATTCTATTCTAACCAGCTTACAAAAGATGAGGCGAACCGGATGAAAAAATTGTTATCCAGTCAACAATTCCGCTACTGGCCAGTCAATTCAATCGCCTACTATGCGCTGAGGAATAATATTGTAAACGTTTCATTAGCCACGTGGTACAACTACATCAAAAAATTGGGATGGGATCGGCCACGGGCGCCAAAGAAACCAAAGTATGAAACCGGGATCAGGGCCAACCGACCCCACCAGGTTTGGCATGCCGATATAACAGTTGTCAAATGTCTTAATGGAATGAAGTATTATGTCTATCTGCTGATGGATAACTTCTCCCGCTTCATCCTTAATTACCAGGTATCTGAGAAGGTTTCAGCTGTAATCCGAATGCAAAGTATCAGGCAAGCCTATGACCAGTACATCAAAGATTCAGGAGAAGATGTCAGACTCATCGTTGATGGTGGTGTTGAAAACAATAACTACACCGTAGACAACTACATCAGTTCCGAAGAGGTTAGTGTTCAAAAACTCATTGCCGGAAAAGACATCCGTTTCTCAAACTCAATGGTTGAAGCCCAAAATAAGATCATCAAGTATCGGTATCTCTTCAAACACGACTTTAAGGATATTCACGAACTAAGAAACCTACTGGACTGGATCATTCCTGATTATCAGTATGAACGACCCCATCACTCCCTGAAAGGTTTGACCCCGTATGAAGTTTTGACCGGAATCCCTTTGCCTACAGAGCAATGGCAACAGCAAATCCAGGAAGCCAGGCAGCTAAGAGTACAACAAAATATGAAAGAAACCTGTGAAATATGTTAAATCCGGGGACGATCAGAAGAAATCGTGAAATCATATAATGAATTTGCAATTGCGGTCCATCAGTTGATAGACCTATAGTATAAAATCTATACCTGAATAGCACATAGGACCGTGCGCCCATCATGTTGCAATATTGCAACACCAAATTCCAATTTTACCTTAGGATTTGCAAGGGACCTGGAAACCGGCATATAGCTCTGCTTTCTTCCGGTTGACGATCAGCCTTCCGTAGATCTTAAGCCTGTTTCCTTTAGAGTTGACTCTTTTCAGGTAATACTTGAATGAGAAAGATTCCTCCATTGGTGAAACATGAAATTTGACTTGGTGAAACTATGGTGAAACAATAATACAAAAAATATGAAGAGAAGTCAAGAGGTATAAAAGAAAAAGCCCTCGTTATGAGGGCTTTAGAATTTTGCCGAATTTATCTGAAGGCTATTTTGTAGTCCGTAGGGGAATCGAACCCCTGTTACCAGGATGAAAACCTGGCGTCCTAACCCCTAGACGAACGGACCATATTGTTTAGAACCCGACTAAATATTAATCGGAGTGCAAAAATAGAACCAAAATTCTTTTTTACAAATTAATTTGCGAAAAAAATCATCCGCCGACCACTTCCTGTGCCAGGTTGTTGAGATCTATTCCTGAAAAGTTTCCGGAAGTCATGATCAACAGTACACAGGCATTATCATCCAGGGATCTTAAATCATTCTCAAGCTGACTGGAGTCATTGTATACGACCAGATCTTCTTTCCCGAATTGTTCTTTGATTTCATCAGGGGATAGGGGCGGAAGTCGTTTGCGTTTTACTATGGCAGGATTGTAGTATACCATGGCCTGATCAGCTTCGTCAAGGGTGCCCTTATACTGGGGAATATATTCCATGTTCAGGCTGCTGTCTGTGTGTAATTCCAGGCAGGTGACCAGTTTCTGGTCGCGGTATGTCTCCTTGAACGCATTCACCGTTGCCTTTACTTTGGACGGGGCATGTGCGAAATCAAGATAAACAGCCCGGTTATTTCCGTTGGCCAGAAGTTGTTGTCTCCGTGCGGCTCCTTTAAATGTCTGAATGGAATCGTAGAAATGTTGATCATTTATCCCCAGATCCCTGCAGATAAGCAAAGCACCCTGGATGTTTTGCATATTGTGGCGGCCAATCACTGTTATGGGTACTGAGCCATATTTTGTTTTTAGCACAAATCGTCCGGATTCTATACTGTGTGGATGTTCGTTGTATGGAATTTTCATCAACGACCAGTGGCTTTTATCAACCACATCACCCAGGACCGGATCACCATCGTAATAAAATACCTTCCCTCCGCCTGTGGCAATTTTCAGAAAATTTCTGAACTGCTTTTTATAACTCTCAAACGAACGGAATACATTCATATGGTCCCATGCTATACCTGACAGGAGTACCATATGCGGATTATAAAGATGGAATTTCGGTCTGGGATCAATGGGAGAGGAGAGGTATTCATCCCCTTCAAGAATGATGTAGGGGGCTTCCTTGGTAAGTTTAACCTGTGTGTCGAATCCTTCGATCTGCGATCCAACCATATAATCGAAATCCTTATTCTGATCGCGCAGTACATGCATGACCATGGCAGTAATGGTGGTTTTTCCATGGCTTCCGCCGATCACCACTCTTTTTTTATTTTTACTCTGTTCATAGAGATATTCGGGGAAGGAGTAGATCCGAATACCAAGTTCCTGGGCTCTTTTTAGTTCCGGATTGGTTTTCCGGGCATGCATACCGAGAATCACAGCATCAAGTCCGGCATGAATCCGGTCCGGATCCCATCCTTGTTTTTCCGGAAGAATTCCATGTGCATCAAGTCTTGAACAGGAAGGTTCAAAGATCTCATCATCAGATCCACTTATCCTGTATCCTTTTTTGTGAAGCGCAATGGCCAGATTGTGCATCACAGCTCCTCCGATCGCGATAAAATGAATGTCCATTTTGTTGGGTTCTGGATTCAACGAATAGGGTTCGATTATAAAAATAAGGGATTATTCAGGTGAATTTGATCGGTTTTTTTGGAATTTATTAACCATTTGTAATAAGTGTTTACCGGTTTGTTTGATAAATTTGAGTATGATTCGGGTACAGATACTTCATTGTGGATTTCTGAAAGTCAGTGCGGAGGAGATGTTTAACCACTTTCCATCCGATAAGATCAGTGCCTGCTACAACCTCGATAAGGAAGGATATTTAAAGATTGCAATGAATGCGCTTTTAATCGCAGAAGGGGAACAGGTTGTAATCATTGATCCGGGTTGTGCGGATTTTCTTCCTTCACGGTTGGAGGGGGCATATGGACTTGAAATTCCGGAAACTCTTGAAGAAGTTCTGGGGAATGCAGGGTTCAATCCGCAACAGGTCACAGATGTAGTTTTCACACACTTGCATTTTGATCATGGCAGCGGGGCTTTTAGCCGTGTGCCAGGAAAGATCCGGAAAAGGTTCACGGAAGCAAAATACCATGTTTTGAAAGAGCATTTTGAATATGCCTCCAGGCCGGATTCAAAAGAATCCAATTCATTTTTTACCACCTTTTTCAGGTATGTTGATAAGATCCACTGGCTGGAGAACTGGGAACACGGGTGGATGGAATTTCAGGTATACAACGGGCATACCAGGGGAATGGTCGTGCCAAAGATCTTGTCTTCGGAGATGGATACCTATTTTGTGACCGACCTGATGCCCATGGAACTATTCATGGAACCTGATGTGAA
This sequence comes from Bacteroidales bacterium, assembly GCA_023138875.1. Taxonomy (GTDB): domain Bacteria; phylum Bacteroidota; class Bacteroidia; order Bacteroidales. The sequence continues at coordinate 44,197 of JAGLOO010000049.1, read as the reverse complement.
CAGCGGCTATGACCTGGATCCGGAGCTTGCTATAGGAGAAAAGCTGGATTTCCTCAATGCCATAGAAAAACCTTCTGAACTAATCTTCTTTCATGATCCGTTAAAAGAGAGGAAGTTCTATCCGTAAGTTTCAAGAAGAACTTTAAGGATTTTTTTACCGGCTTCTGTGATTTTTGTACCTGGACCGAAAATTGCAATGACACCCGCATTGTAAAGGAATTCATAATCCTGTGCCGGTATAACTCCTCCGGAGATGACCATGATATCTTCCCTGCCAAGTTTTTTCAACTCTTCGATAACCTGCGGGACCAGGGTTTTATGACCTCCGGCCAGGGAAGAAACACCCAGCAGGTGGACGTCATTTTCCACGGCCTGCTTGGCTGCCTCAGCAGGAGTCTGGAACAGGGGGCCAATATCGACATCAAATCCGATGTCAGCGTATCCCGTACTGACCACCTTGGCCCCACGGTCATGTCCGTCCTGACCCATTTTCGCAATCATGATCCGTGGTTGGCGGCCCTCCTTTAAAGCAAACTCCCGGGCCATGGCACAGGCTTCAGCAAATGACTGATCCTGTCCCGATTCTGATGAATAAACTCCGGAAATTGACCGGATCACCGCTTTGTATCTTCCCGAAACTTTTTCTATGGCTGAGGAGATCTCTCCCAGTGTGGCCCGGTTTTGTGCTGCTTCAATAGATAATTCAAGAAGATTGCCTTCACCGCCACTGGCACAGTTGGTTATGGATTCCAGGGATGCATTTACCTTTTTCTGGTCTCTCTCCTTTTTAAGCTTGCCGAGCCTGTCAAGTTGTGATTGTCTGACTGCTGTATTGTCAACCTCGAGGATATCAATGGGATCCTCTTTTTCCAGACGGTATTGGTTTACACCAACGATGATATCTTTTCCGCTATCAATCCTGGCCTGCTTCCTGGCGGCTGCTTCTTCAATTCGCATTTTCGGGAGCCCTGTGTCGATAGCACTGGCCATCCCTCCAAGCTCTTCAATCTCTTCAATGAGTTCCCAGGCCCTGTGAGCTAATTCGTGGGTAAGTGTTTCCACGTAATGGGATCCGGCCCAGGGATCCAGTGACCTGCAAATCTCAGTTTCTTCCAGGATATGCAGCTGGGTGTTCCTTGCAATCCGCGCTGAAAAATCTGTGGGAAGTGCAATGGCCTCATCAAGCGCATTGGTATGAAGTGATTGTGTATGACCAAGTGCAGCTGCCATGGCTTCAATGGATGTCCTGGCCACATTATTATAGGGATCCTGTTCGGTCAAACTCCAGCCGGAAGTCTGAGAGTGGGTCCTGAGAGCCATGGACTTTGGATTTTTAGGATTGAACTGTTTTACGATTTTTGCCCAGAGCATCCTGGCCGCACGCATCTTGGCAATCTCCATGAAGTGGTTCATCCCGATGGCCCAGAAAAAAGATAGCCTCGGAGCAAAGGCATCAATGTCAATCCCCGCTTGTACACCGGTGCGGAGATATTCCAGTCCGTCTGCCAGGGTGTAAGCCAGCTCAAGATCAGCTGTGGCCCCTGCCTCCTGCATATGGTAACCTGAAATACTGATGTTGTTGAACTTCGGCAAATTCCGGGAGGTGTATTCAAAAATGTCCGCAATGATCTTCATGGACATGGTGGGAGGATAGATGTAGGTATTGCGCACCATAAACTCCTTCAGGATATCATTTTGGATGGTGCCACTTAATTCATCCAGTGAAGCACCCTGTTCAAGCCCTGCCACTATATAAAATGCCATGATGGGTAGGACAGCGCCATTCATGGTCATCGACACCGACATCTTATTCAGGGGAATTTGGTCGAAGAGGATCTTCATATCAAGGATGGAATCGATGGCCACTCCGGCTTTCCCTACATCTCCAACAACCCTTTCGTGGTCAGAATCGTATCCACGGTGGGTAGCCAGGTCAAAGGCCACTGAAAGACCTTTCTGACCGGCAGCCAGGTTGCGACGGTAAAAAGCGTTGGACTCTTCAGCGGTTGAGAACCCGGCATATTGCCTGATGGTCCAGGGACGCATGGCGTACATGGCCGAATAGGGCCCACGGAGGTAAGGTGGTATTCCGGCTGCATAATTCAGATGTTCCAGGTTCTCAAGCTCCTCCCTGCTGTAAGAAGGCTTGATGCTGATGTGTTCCGGAGTTTCCCAGAGCGGCGAAGATTCGCTCGTCTCAGGAGTGATTTTTATATCGCGAAAACTTACTTTACTAAAGTCAGGCCGTATCATAATCTAAAGTATCATCGTATTAAATTCCTGCAGGGTTTCCAGTAGATTGCTCTTCATATGGATGAAGTGTTTGATACCTGCTTTCTGAAGTTCTTCGACCGAATCGGCCGGGTAGCCGGCGACAACAATAATGGATCTGTCTTTCATCGCTTCATAGACTGCTGGAGCCATTTCGGCATAAGCATCATCCGAACTGCACAGCACGATGATGTCTGCATCTGTTTCCTTCGCAACCTCAATTCCGGCTTCAATGGATTCAAAGGGAGTTTGATCTACAATTTCATACCCGGCGCAGGCAAAGAAGTTTCCAGAGAACATAGCCCTGGCTGTCATCCACGCGGGATTTCCGTGTTTGAAAAGGAGCACACGAGGGCTTTTACTGCTTTTCTCTGTCTGGAGCCGGACTTCTTCAAACATAGAGGAAAGGCGAAATGGCCTGAGAGGTATCAGTGGAGCGTCGTGTTTCTCGTTTTGTCCGGTTTCATTCACTTTCTTAAGGATCATTTCATTGAAATCGGGAAAAGCGTTGGTGCCCAGGATGCGATCCTTGCCTGATGATGCTCTGTCTAGTTTTTTCCTGCACGATTTCAATACCAGTTCCTGGATCCAACCGGATTCGAATGCCTTCCTGAAGCCACCCATTGATTCAACCTCACGGAACATGTCCCAGGCCTTTTCTCCAATTGAATCGGTTAAGCTTTCAATATAATAGGATCCCGAAGCCGGATCAGCAACGCGCTCAAAATAGGCCTCTTCACGAAGGATGATCTGGACATTCCTTGCAATTCGGTCAGAGAATGCGGTGCTCTTTCCGTACGGATAATCGAATGGGAGAACACTTACCAGGTCAGAACCACCCAGGATGGAAGACATGGCTTCGGTGGTTCCCCTGAGCATGTTTACATATGGATCATAGAGTGTCATGTTCCATTCCGATGATGTGGAATGGATCCGGATCTTTCCCTTCGATGGATCAATGCCATATTCCTCACTGATCTTTCTCCAGAGGATCCGTGCAGCCCTCAGTTTGGCAACCTCCATGAAGTAGTTGGCTCCTGCAGCAAGACTCAGTTGCATGGAGTCCAGGGCATCTTCCGGATCGACCCCCTGTGCAGTGAGAACAGCCATATATTCATTGGCCATGGCCAGGGTAAATGCCAGTTCTTCCACCAGTGTAGATCCTGAATTCTGGATCATTGCACCATTCACATCAATGACTTTTATTCCCGGAGATTTTTCCTTTACATTCCTGACCAGTTTGCCTATATTTTCCATGCTGGCGATGGGAATGCCCGATGTAGCCATCTTTCCCAGTGGATCAGCGCCCAGCGATCCTTTAAGGTCAGATGGATCAATGCCTTTGCTTACAGCCAGTTTACAGAGCAGATCATACAATGCATCTGCACGTAGCGAGCCTTGAAATATGATCTCTGTTTCGTCCAGGGAGATACCCTCCAATAATGTTTCAATCATTTCCATGTCGGGTGCCGGGGAGTCTTTCAACTGGATCCGGACAGCCTGTGCACCTCCCATCAGGGCGGTTTTTATCCGGGAATTGGCTTCCTTCAGGTCTTTTTCAGGAAAAATATCCTGACAGATGGTCCAGTGGTTTGGTGCGCCCCCACCTTTTTTTAATGATCCGGTATCTTTTAAATAATCAAGGGATTCAATGTCATTCCGCCTGTAATACGGCTTCACATCAATGCCTTCATCGGTCTTCCAGACCAGTTTTTTCTGGTACCCGGCCCCCTTCAGATCGGCCATGATCTTCTCTTCCCACTCCATGGTGGATATTTCGGGGAACTCTGTAAATAATTGTTTGTTACCTTCCTCTTTCATGTTTTAAAAATGAAGTACAAAGAAAGGACTTTGGAAACATCTAATCAATGTTTTGAAATATTATTCCGAATATGGATTCCGATGGGTCCTCCCGCAGATTCTATTGGGTACTTGCACCTTGAACATAATTATCATAATATTGTGTGAAGAATACCTAATTATTTATTCTATGAAAAGATTTTTCTTTCTTCTTCCGGCTGTACTAATAAGCTATCTTTCATTTTCACAGACTGTTGAAAATATTAGGGTTGAACCTGATGGAGATAATATAAAGATCAGTTACCGGATCGGAGGATCAACAGAATCACAGCTTTATAACGTAGTTCTTACCTGCTCCATGGATGGCGGTCAACGATTTGAACCACAGTCTGTCATAGGAGATGTGGGTCAGAATATAAGGGGAGGCAAAAGTTTTTATACTGTGATATGGGATGTGTTTGAAGATATTGAGGAGGTGGGTAATGGGGAGTTTTTTGTGAGGATTAAACTGATCAGTGATGCATCTACGCCGTTTACTTCACCCCGGAATCAACCACGACAAAGAGTTGTGCCGATAGAGACAAAGGAAGCCAGCAGTTCTTTTAGACCTGGCAAAAAAACCGGGAGTACCAGCCAAACGGAAACATTCCATCAGAAACTTTTTATAGCTTATAACGGAAGCGTATACAATCCCTATGGATTCAGTGTCGGGACGATTGGGAATTGGGGCTTATATGGAAGTTTACGATTAGGTAATTACAATGAATACAAGGAGTTGTTCGAAGGTTCTGTTACGGCAGGTATTACCAAGTTCCTGATTGCGAAAGAGAAGTTTCGCCTGCATGGTTATGCAGGAGGAGGAAAGGGAGATTTTTTGGATGAGTTTGCAATGGAAGCCGGTGTTATCGGGGTAGTTATGAATAGATTGAACCTTTCGCTGGGGTTTACGTATATAACTAATGTAAACTATGGGGATCTGGTATTCGGGATTGGAATAGTTTTTTAATGCGCAGGGTCATGAAAAACAGGTTATTTTCGGTTGTAGTCTTGATTGCTTTTGGGATTTGTTTCCAGGTGAGCGGGCAGACTGTAGAAAAATCCAGTGGTGTGGTCCAGCTGAATATGAAAAAGAAGTCCACACGAGCCAATGGAGATAGTCAGCCGGTGGTCATACCTATGGGGCAAAAGGCTGCTGTTGAGTTGACCGGTGAAGTGGATGGATTTACCTGGATATCGCCTACCATGAGTAGCGTTAAAACTTCTGAAAGCACTTACCAAATAAAGGCCACAGTCAATTCCAATGAAAATATCAGGTTTGTAAACCTTTTCATTAATGGTCAGTTCGTCAGGAACATCATTCCACCCGTTTCCACCATCAGGCAGTTAGTGATTGATGAACGGATGGATCTCACCCTGGGAAGCAATGAACTTAAGATTGAAGCAGTATCCACTACAGGTAAGAAACTTGAAAGCTCAGTGGAGATTGTTTATGACATCACCAGTGCCAAATATTATGCCCTCATTATTGCAGTGGAAAGGTATAACGATCCTGCTATCACCGACCTTGATCAACCCATAAGAGATGCCAACAGGTTTTACAATGTCATTAGCTCTGACTACATTTTTGAAAAGGAGAACATCATATTTCTGAAGAATCCTGCCAAAGCTGATATCATTGGAACCCTTCACAAAATGCGTAATCAGGTAACCCCTAAAGACAACCTTTTAATCTATTATGCCGGTCATGGCTACTGGGATGAGGAAATGACCACGGGGTACTGGTTGCCCAGGGATGCCAGCAGGGATAACCCGGTGAACTGGCTTCCCAATACCGACCTGACCAATTATCTGAATGTGTTGAATACCAAGCATACACTGCTTATCGCTGATGCCTGTTTCAGCGGTGGGATCTTCAAGTCAAGGGCAGCATTCAATAATGTGATGTCCATTGAAAAACTTTATAAGCTCACCAGCCGGAAAGCCATGACCAGTGGTACTTTGAAAGAAGTACCGGACAAAAGTGTCTTTATTGAGTACCTCATCAAGAGGCTGAGTGAAAACAACAAAAAATACATGCCTTCCGAACAGTTGTACTCGAGTTTACGGGAAGCAGTCATGAACAACAGTCCCAACATTCCACAGTATGGCACCATCCAGAATGTGGGTGATGAAGGCGGTGACTTTGTCTTTATCCGCAGGGACTAAAGTGAACCTGTCATCTTAGATGGATCCACCCAGCTGTCAAAATCCTCTGAAGTCACGTATCCTAATCCCAGTGCAGCTTCTTTTAGTGTAGTACCCTCTTTGTGTGCTGTCTTGGCAATTACAGCGGCTTTTTCATAACCGATGTGGGTATTCAGTGCAGTAACCAGCATCAGGGAATTGTTCAGGTTTTGCTTGATCCTTTCATGGTTGGGTTCAATCCCCACCGCACAATTCTCATTGAATGACCAACAGGCATCGCCGATGAGCCGGGCCGATTCCAGGAAATTGTGGATCATCATGGGTTTGAACACATTCAGTTCAAAATGCCCGTTGCTGCCGCCCACGCTAATGCTCACATCATTTCCCATGACCTGACCACAAACCATGGTTAGAGCTTCGGCCTGGGTGGGATTTACCTTTCCGGGCATGATGGAGGATCCGGGTTCATTGGCCGGAATGGAGATCTCCCCGATGCCGCAGCGCGGACCGGAAGCCAGCATCCGGATATCATTTCCAATTTTCATGAGGCTTACGGCAAGTGTTTTCAGGGCACCATGTGTTTCCACGATAGCGTCATGGGCTGCAAGCCCCTCAAATTTATTTGCTCCGGTAACAAACGGAAGATCTGTAAACCTTGCAATGTAATCAGCCACCAGTTCGTCATAGCCTTCAGGAGTATTGATCCCCGTACCCACGGCCGTTCCTCCCAGTGCCAGCTCAGACAGGTGGTTCAAACTGTTCATCAGGGCTTTGAGACCATGGTCCAGCTGCGATACATACCCGGAGAATTCCTGTCCCAGGGTAAGGGGTGTGGCATCCATCCAGTGGGTACGGCCTATCTTTACCACATCCATAAAGGCATCTGCCTTCTCTTTAAGTGTGTCCCGAAGGTCCTTCACACCGGGAATGGTTACTTCGGTGAGCACCTTGTATGCGGCGATGTGCATGGCCGTGGGGAAGGTGTCGTTGGAAGACTGGGATTTGTTCACATCATCGTTGGGATGGATCTGCCTGGACCCTTCACCCAGTTTATTGCCCTTGATCACGTGAGCCCTGTTGGCCACCACTTCGTTTACATTCATGTTGGATTGGGTACCGGATCCGGTTTGCCATACCACCAAAGGAAATTGGTCATCCAGTTTTCCCTCAATGATCTCATCACACACCTGCATGATCAATTCGGCTTTTTCTTCCGGAAGCACACCGAGTTCCTGGTTTGTTGCCGCGGCAGCCTTTTTCAGGAATCCAAAAGCTTTGATAATATCAATGGGCATTCGGCCATCCCCGATCTTAAAATTGTCTTTTGAACGCTGGGTCTGAGCACCCCAGTACTTGTCGGCAGGTACCTGTACCTCACCCATGGTATCCTTTTCAATCCTGTAGTCCATAGCCTGTAAATTTTTGATTAAATATACAGAAACGGCAGGTAGAAAAAGAAAGAATAAAAATGTTGTTGGAAAGGAAAGGAGAGCTAGGAATCCACCTTCATCATTATGATGGTAACATAGTTAATTCCGGCTGTATCAGCTTCAACCCCCACTGCACACTGGGTCACATCTTTCAGTAGAATGGAATCCGCGTCTGGTATTTTCAATAATTGGGAGAGTATTTCATCCTCGTCGTTGGTGTTTGTACTCAACACAATTGCCTGGTCGTTGTACCCCCCGATCTTTTCATGGATGGTGTTCCAGTGTTCGGTCAGCCCCTGCGTGCCTACGGGTTCCACACCATTTGCCATCTTGTAGGAATAGATCTGGGCCTCATTTATCATGATGGGCTGGTGGACAAATGGTCCGTCCAACCCATTGTCGGTTCTGTAAGCTTTTATGGAGAGGTAGATTAGGTTCTCAATACCTTTGACCTGAACAAAAGGGCCACTGTTCTTATCACACGATACCAATATGATCGAGACAGTAATAAAAACAAGCCAACGCTTTATCTTCATGACTATAACTTTTTCAAATAGTACGGAAAAGGTACGAAAAAGGTTGCTTACAGGTTGTCGATGTTTTCAACCGGATTCCCGATCACAGCTTTATATTTTCCTTCTACGATAGGCCTGTGGATCAGTTTGGGGGTTTCTACCATCACTTTGATCCACTCTTCATCGTTGAGGTTCAGGCCTTTTAGTTCCTTCCTGTAATACTCCTCCTGGGTTCGGACAAGGTCCACCGGTTTTACATTGAGCTTCATCACCAGTGTGGTCAATTCTTCCTCGGAAAGCGGATCCTTGAGGTACTCCCTTACCTGGTGGTCCAGATTCTTTTCAGTGATATAGTGGAGTCCGGCCCGGCTCTTTTTACAACGGGGATTGTGGTAAATGGTATACATTATTCTGATGAATTATCATCTTTATTAACCGGATCAGCATCCAACACGAACATGCCACGGCCGTGGGTGGCGATGATGATCATGTTGTCGCGGGGGTGGATGGCCAGGTCGTGCACATAGGTGCACGGCAGGTCTCCCAGCACCTCCCATTGTTGTCCTCCGTCTTTTGAAACATATACCCCCACATCGGTACCCAGATAAAGGATGTTCTTATCCCCCGGATCCTCCCGGATCACATTCACTGGTCCGGCCGGGATATTGGCTGAAATATCCTCCCAGGTTGTCCCGAAATTGGTGGACCGCCACACATACACCGCTGCATCGTCATCCCTTCGTCCGGTCTGGGTTATATATACGGTCCCGAAATCATGCACGGAGGACACGATCCGGGATACCCAGTGTACCGGCAGCGGGTCTTTTCGGATATCCTCCCAGGATTCACCCCCGTTTTTAGTGCGCCACAGCCGGCCATCATCCGTACCGGCATAGAGAAGGTTAGAATTATACCTGGATTCTTGCAGGGCACTGATGGTCTGGTAGCTGATATCGCCCTGTTTCTTCGGATCATTGTAGGTAAGATCCGGACTGATTTTTTTCCACGTACCGCCCTTGTCGGTCGATCTTAATACATATTGTACGCCGTGGTACACAATGTCCGCATTATGTATTGAAAGGAAGGTTGGGGCTACCCACTGTCCCCTGAATTCCGTTTCCTCAGGAAAAATTTCAGGTAGTATCCATTCCATGTTATCCGGATATCCATCCACAGTTGCCCTGGCAAGCTTTCCGTAAAAAAGGGAAGCAAAAATGGTGTTGTTATCCCTGGGATCAATCACATGGGTGCTTCCTTCAGCTCCCAGCGTGTAATCCCATTCTGTAGGACGGATATTATCCCGGCCTTCCGAGAGATCCACTTCAGTGTAAAAACTGTGGTGGTCCTGGATGGATCCGTATACCCTGAAGGGTTCATGCATGTCATACGCCACATTATAGAATTGTGCCAGGGGTAGCTCTTTGATAAAGCAACGCCAGTTCTTACCCATGTCGTATGAAACACTAATGCCTCCATCGTGTGCGGCCAGGATGTAACTGGAGTTGTCCGGATCGATCCACATGCCGTGCTGGTCGGCATGAATCTTACGTTTGATGGACTCAAAATTCGCGCCTCCATCTGAGGAAATATTGATCCAGAGTCCCAGGGTATACACCCGGTTTTCATCATTGGGATCTACCCGCATCTGTCCGAATACCCATCCATAGGTTCCCGAATGACCGGACATATATTTCTTTGTCTCTTCAGTAAGACCGCTTACCTGGTGCCATGATCCACCACCATCGTCAGAACGGTAGAGGGTGGCTCCTTTGATCACATCTTTTTTTTGCCTTCTGTAGGCATCCAGTTCCCCTTCCTCAGCCTTAAAAGCAATTTCGTAATCATCCACAAAAGCGTAAACAACATCAGGATTGGATCGTGCAACATCGATACCGGTACGACCCAGATATTTTGATGCAGGCAGTCCTTTTGAAAGCTTATCCCAGCTTTTACCTCCATTGGTGGTTTTCCAGACGCCGTTGTTCTTATGGTTCTCATAGGTCCGGGGATCGTGCCACTTTAACCTGGTCCGCTGCCAGGTAGTGGCATAGATCACATCCGGATCGCGGGGATCCATTACTATATCATTCACACCGCTTTCGGGTCCTTTGTACAGGATCTTCTCCCATGACTTTCCCCCATCGGTAGTTTTGTAAAGGCCCCGGTCCTCATTTTCTGTCCATTCGTGGCCTGATGCGGCCACATAAACGATCTCAGGGTTTTCCGGATGCACCAGAATCCTGGAAATGGTAAAGGTCTCTTCCAGTCCCATGTGGTTCCATGTATTACCTCCATCGGTGGTTTTCCAGACGCCGCATCCCGGGTTGGATGACCTGAAAATATTGGCCTCACCGGTACCCACCCATACAATTTCGGGATTGGACGGTGTGACTGCCAGATCGCCTATTGTGGAAGTCCCCTGGTTTTCGAATACCGGCTCAAAGGTAACTCCCTCATTCACACTTTTCCAAACCCCTCCTGATGCCGTTGCCACCCATATGGTGTAGCTTACTCCTTTTGGTCCTATGGCTTCCACATCGGTACATCTTCCGCTGATATTAGTCGGTCCAATGTATTGCCAGTGCAGCTCTTTGTAGCTGGAGTTGTCCCGCATTTGCTCGTGAGCATCATACATTTCCATTTTCGCTGCCCCGGTTAGAACCGGTCTCTTCAACTGTGCGCCCAGAGAGATGCCAAAGAAACAAAAGCAGAAGATCAGGATCTTGCTTTTCATAATTGGTAGATTTGGTTTGTAAGCTTAAAAATAGCTATTTTTTGTTGTGGTCTGATTTTATTTACTTATATGCTTTAAGTAAGGCGGATAATTCATTAATAACCAGATCACATGAAAAGAATAGCGGTTATTTTAATCGTAGTTTTTATGCTCATCGACTCCCTGAACGCACAAATACATTTGTTTCTCCAGGAGCAGGGGGTAAACCTGGCGGAAGGTAAATCTTCAGCCTGACTAAAAAAAAGTAGAAAACCTTCATGAGAAAATTGCCAAAGAAACTGACCAGGTGAAAATTGAAGCCTTCAATGGTGAAATATCGACATTGGAATCGGATATCGAGGAGTTACGGGATACCCTTCCCGGGTTTCAATCGCAGATCGAACTGTTGCGCGAAAATGTGAACAAATTCAAGACTGAATCTCATACATCCCTGAGCACCATAGGCTCAATTTAGGGCGATCCCCCTCTTTTTTACTTACTTTACCTTAAAATCTAATCCATGCAAATATTGATCGTGGAAGATGAGGCTTCGCTCATGGAGTCTATGGTATCATACCTTGAAATGGAAGGATTCAGATGTGAACAGGCAGCAGATTACCATACTGCGATCGGTTCCATGGATAAGCATGACTATATCTGCTTGCTCATCGATTTGAACCTGCCCGATGGGGAGGGGCTGGACCTGGTGAAGATTGCCAGGCAGAACCATGACCGGTCAGGAATCATTATTATATCGGCGCGTAACACTATTGAACAGAGGGTTCGTGGTCTGGAGGTAGGTGCGGATGATTATTTGGTAAAACCGTTTCACCTTTCAGAATTGGTTGCCAGGGTTCATTCAGTAGCAAGGAGGACCCGCATGCAGGGAGAGGAGATACTCACCTTTGGAATGATCAGGGTGATGCCCGAGGCAAGAACCTGTTTTGTGGATGACGGGAAGGTAGACCTTACCAGGAAGGAACATGACCTGTTGCTTTACTTAATGGCCAACCGAAACCGGGTTGTCACCAAGGAGAGCATTGCCGATTACCTCTGGGGTGAATATGGCGGTGGCTATGGATCCTATGATTTTGTATATACCCATATGAAAAACCTGCGCCGGAAGCTGGTTGATGCAGGTTGCCCCGATTATATAAAAAACATGTATGGTGTTGGTTATAAATTTTCACAGGAATGAAACTACTGACCAAAACAACGCTCTACATTGCCACACTTTCGTTGTTCCTGTTTTTTATCATGGGGATTGTCTTCTTCCAGTTTCTGAAGAACATGAGCCTCTCGGAGCTCGACCGGGAACTGACAGGCATTAAGGAGGTTGTTGATGAAATTTTCCCGCATTTTCTTGGGGGCCAATTGTATGGACTTCCAGGAGTTGACTCGATCTCCATTCAACCAGCCTGGCCGGGTATTGAACCGGGGGACCGGTTTGGAGATACGCTTATGTTCGACACCAAGTCCAATCAATTCCGAACCTTCCGTTATCTACAATTCCAGTCTGAGCATGGTGGTGATTTATATGTGGTGAAGCTGTTCAAATCTACAATGCCTGCTGACAAACTTGTGGAGAGAGTAACCCTGATGATGACTATGATGGTGATCCTGTTCCTTGCCGGAATTTTCTTTCTGAACAAATTTATTTTTGCCAACCTCTGGAAGGATTTTTTTGATGCCCTGGAAAAATTGAAGCAATTTGATACAGTGAAAGAGCCGGTGAAACTTGGTGAACCGGATATTGAGGAGTTCATGGATTTGAAGAAAGTCCTCGAAAGAATGACCTTTCGGCTTTCCAGCGATTACAAAGAATTGCGGGAATATACGGATCATACCACACATGAATTGCAAACCCCACTTGCTGTGATCAGGACCAAGACAGAATTATTGATGCAATCTAAAAACCTGGGCCTCAATGAAATGCAATTGATCCAGTCCATCAATTCAAGTGCAGATCATCTTTCCAGGTTGAATAATACCCTTGCACTGATTACCCGGATCGAAAACCGGCAGTTTACTGGCAGGAAGGAGATCAACCTGGGAAACCTGTTGGATGATCATCTGGAAAAGCTGCACGAGTTAGTAGTAATAAGGGGTATTCAGGTAGATCGCATCTACACGGAAAAGGATCTGACTTTTATAATGGACCAGGGTCTTGCCGATGTACTGATAACCAACTTATTAAAAAATGCTATTGTGCATAACGTAGATGGAGGAGGGATCTTAATTGAGATTGATACAGACAGGTTTGTGATCTGTAATGAGGGAGCCCCGCTCTCTTTCAATGAGCATGAACTTTTTAAAAGATTTTCGCGTGATATCAGAAAGACGGGAAACTTTGGACTGGGGCTATCCCTGGTTAAAAAGATCTGCGATTACTACGGATTTAAAATCAGCTACGAATATCAACAACAGCAGCATAGGTTCACAGTTGTCCTTCCTTGATTATTTAACCAGATTCTAAATAAAATTGCAAATTACACGGAAACAGATGCTTTATACAATTGCTTTCAAGATCCATATTTATATCAGCACCATTACCCTGCTTGCCGGGATCATTACCCTGGTACTCTCAATACAGGGCTGGGCAAAAAAACGGGAATATTCACGGGCAGATGAATGGGCATCTGTGATCTTCTCCATTGCCCTTTATCTGCAGCTGATCCTTGGATTCATCATTTATTTTACCCTCAGGACCACCCTTGAGGGTGCCATGTGGGAAGTCCCCGATACTGAGAATGATGCATCTCTGAGGTTCTGGGCCATAGAACACATCGCGTTGATGATATTCGCACTTTTCCTGACACAGCTGGGCAGGATCTTCATCAAAAGATCTTCAGCATCCATTCGGAAATTCAAGGCCTCCGTGTTCTACTATGGGATCTCTCTGTTATTGATCCTCTTCTCATTGAGCATTGCCCTCTTCTTCAGGTAAACTGCATTTTTTTAGCGAAGTGCAGCTTTGCTCAGCAAATGTTCGGGAATGTCCACATTGAACCGTATCTCATCCACAATGAATTCGGTTCCGGCACCTTTTTTCAGCATGTCCTTGAAAACGATCTTCCCAGGATACCAGCGGGAATCAATTCTTTTGATGTCTGTTAACTCCGTTTTCTTCAACAATTTTCCGCTCTTTGCATACAGCTCCTCTTTCAGTGGAATGTATCGTTCATTGTCTACCCATAGTTTACGCATCTGGTAAGCCACATCATCGACCTTTGCGTGCATCTCCACGATCCAGCACTCCCGTTCATTGTAGGTTTCAGAACCTACCACCACAGCATCGTATTTGCTGGTCAGGTTGGGATCATCCATCATATCTTCATAAGAGAGATCTGATCCCATGACTGACTGCCGGAGCATGTGTCCCGAGATCTGGATGGTTCGGTCAGTAGAAGGAGAGAAGATCCAGAGTTTATCCTCAAGTTTCAACATTTTTGTACCCTTCTCCCTGGCTGGGGAGAGGTATTCCGTAAGTGCGGCCTGATCCCCTTTTGCCCAGGATTCCGATTCGATGGTTCTGGATGTTCTGGGTCCATGGATCACCATTTTTGACTTCAAATACCTGGTATCGGACGACATATTTTCATCAATTCTGTCCAGGATCTCTTTCCCTGTTGGTTGTGCTGAAAGCATAGAAGCCATCAGCAGCAACGCGACTGTTATTCGTATCATGCCTGTAATTCTTTAAAAAGTTGTGCTGTTTTGCGTTTATATATCCCGATTCCGGCAAGTGCGGTTCCAAGAACGGTTGCTATAAGACCTGGAATAAAACCGATGTAATAGGCATCCGTGGTGATCTTTGCCTTCATCACACTCTGCATCATCATGGTAGAATTCTGCGCCATACTGGTGATATCAATTCCCTTTGTTAGTAATGACGCCAACAAAAGGCCAAACAGTGTGCCCACTAGTGAACCTGCTATGCCAATGAAAACTGATTCAGTGATCAAACTCCTGTAAATGTGGTTCTTTTCCTCTCCGATGGCTATTCTGAGTCCCATTTCTCCATATCGGCGCAATCCGCCCAGCAGTCCGGAGTTCCAGAGGACGATGGACATGGCCACCAGGAAGATACCGATGATTATGCTCTTGAAATAGTCGATCATATCAAGGTACATGGTCATCGTGTTCTGTTCGCGCAATGATAGCATCACCGGCGAGAACTCATCCTGCGTATCGCTGTACTTTTCATTAAATGTACTGGCTATGAATGCTGCTTCAAAGTCATCATATTCACCAGATGGCAGGTATCCCAGGATCTCTCCTGTGGCATCCTGCATA
Organism: Bacteroidales bacterium; assembly: GCA_023138875.1. Classification (GTDB taxonomy): domain Bacteria; phylum Bacteroidota; class Bacteroidia; order Bacteroidales. Next base: position 28,988 of record JAGLOO010000049.1, on the reverse strand, counting down.
TCCAGTGCCTGCCGGATCCCGCTTATATCGGCGATCATTCCACCTCGGTCAAGCATAGCAGCACCAAACTTTATGGTACCACTGACCATAAAATTGGTAATAGACATGGCTCCGTACATGGTGGAGCTGATCAACGTAATATTGTCCCCGGGCACGACCTCTAATTTTTCGGCGAACTGTTCACTCAGGATCACCTCAAATGGAGTTTTGGGAAGGTTGCCTCTGACCAGAGAACTTTCAAGGTTAAGTCTTTCAACTTCATTGCTGTTCTCCGACAGCAGGTCCACGGCCATACCTCCGCCCGGTCCCTGTGCCTTGGTTTCACCATTCACGTCAGGAGAATCTACCAGGCCTCCAAACTGGATGCGTTCCACCCATTCCATATCGGGATATTCCTGCTTTAAGGATTCCATCAATTCATCAGTCCCGATCATGGCCAGGTCATTGGGCTTTTGGCTTATGTTGTCATTGTATGCCCGGCTCATCACCTTTACGTGGCCGGTGGCAAAACGGGCATTAAAGACAATCATGTCCCCCAGTACCCCGGTTATCCAGCATTGCATCAGTACAACCAACGTAACGCCTATGGCCACTACGATGACCGGCATCAGACTTCTGGAGCGGTCCCTGAATAATCCTTTTAAATAAAATAATAACATGATTATAGGATTTATAGGTTATTGAATTTTTCCCCGGATGGCATCATTGGGGTTCATCTTTGAAATTTTGCGGACTGGCATATAGCTGATGATGGTTGTGGCAATCATGACCACAATCACAGTACCTACAATCAAGGCGACACTGTAATAAGGCATGATGCGTTCTGCTGCGGCTATCCCGAATTCGTCGGTTCCCTCCGGCATTCCAATTCCCTTATTCTGCAAATAAAGAAGAAGAGGGATTCCATAGATTGCTCCCACGAAGAGTGCCAGAACTGCATGCATTGCTCCTTCCACAGTGAACAATCCCACCACCTCCCGGCGGGTCATCCCCATGGAAATATAGGTGCCGATCTCACGCTGTCTCCTGAAAATGGAAAGCACCTGGGTGTCAAATACGGCCAGCAAAGCAAGGGCCAGCATAATCCCGTAAAACACAGAACCACCGATCGTTTTAGACTGTATCAGGGCCTCAAGTGCAGCGAACAAATACGAATGATCCTTGAATTCCCATCCAGCCACATCTGCAGGCATTTCTGCATCCCGACCCTTAACTATCATGGTTGCTTCTCCGGGCATACCGGTAATCCGTTGCATCATGTCCAGCGGAATCCATACCTGTCCGGCATCTACTGCGGGTACAGCTGTGGAAAAAATACCCGCTATCTTTATCTCGGTTGCGTCAAAAGTTCCATTCACATCTCTCCACCGGATCAGTACATAATCCCCTATTTCCAGTTTTGCATTTTTTGCAAACCTGGTCCCGATGAGTGCGGGAATGTCACCTTCCTCAGCAATCAGCTGGGCCGATGGGATGGCAATCGCCTTCTGATTAACACCGATACCTTTCAACATGATGCCCTGCATCCTGCCTTCCGGATAAATTGTTGCCTGCGTGTATAACAAAGCCGCTACATTTCCATTTTCCACATCCTTTTTGAATGCTTCAGGTATTACAGCATGCGCGTCTACAAGTGTAACAGGGTCATAAGGATCAAAGTTTTCCTGCCAGTACTGTCCTTCTCCCACTTCCCACGCTATCATCTCAATTCTGGCCTGTTTGTCCCAGCCCTGGTAAATCCCGTTCATAAAGATGATCAGGAAATATGCTACCGAGAGTACAATTACAATAAGAAAGGTTCTTAGTCCTGCTCCCAGTAAATTACGTATGGCTAATTTCAATGCGATCATGGCTCTGGTATTATTTCTTTATGCTTTCATCTGAAACCACTTTACCATCTTCAAGGCTGATGATCCTGTTCAGGTATTTGATCACCTTGTCATCATGGGTGGCAAAAATAAAAGTAGTTTTAAGATCTTTGTTCAACTTCTCCATGGTCTGGAGGATATGGTGAGAGTTCTTAGCATCCAGGTTTGCGGTAGGTTCATCGGCGAGAACCAGGTCCGGTTTTTTTACCATCGCACGGGCGATAGCTACCCTTTGGCTCTCGCCTCCTGAAAGCTGGGGTGGTCTGGATTTGATCTTATCAGTGAGCCCCACCCATTCGAGGGCCTCCAGTACCGCCTTCCTGCGCTCAGAAGAGGGCATCTTGAGCAACAACAAAGGGAATTCAACATTTTCAAATACCGTATAGACAGGCATCAGGTTGTAAGTCTGGAAAATGAATCCTATATGCTTCTTCCTTAAAAAAGCAGCCGACCTGGGAGTCATCTCAGATGATGTGGTCCCCAGTACTTCGGTTTCTCCTTCCGTAGGGGTGTCCAGTGAGCCCATGATGTTCAGCATGGTGGTCTTGCCGGAGCCACTGGGTCCGACAATACCGGAAAACTCGCCCTTCTCAAATGAAAGGTTGATGCCGTTGAGGGCTGTGAACTCGCCTCCACCAATGGGAAACCTCTTAATGAGGTTTTGAATGGTGATGATTGTGCCGTTTTTCATTTTATTATGCATTAATAGTGAAACTATTTATCGTATTATTTTATCTGTCTTAACAGGTAAAGCTAGTGGTTAAATACTGCCATCAGCTGGAAACCCCAGCCACTGTATAGAGTGGTCTGGTAATCCAGGTTATAGAGGTTATAGGTGTCCGGATTCCAATATCCCATTACATAGAAATTCCACCTGTCGTAGGTAATTCCCCAGTTTATAAAGCGGTAAATGTCCTTGTTTGCGAAATCGTAAAATACCATGGCACTCAGGTTGTGAATGAGATTGATGGGGTAGGTGGCCGACAGGAGGCCGAATAAAATTTTCTCATCAGCTCCGAATGGATTCGCTCCCTGCAGGAATCCGAAGACTTCGGTCATCATGGTTACGCCGTTTCCAAGATTAAAGGTGTAATCCATACCCGCATTAAGAAGTGATTTATATTGCATCGGGGTGAAGTCCAGATCCTGGTGGCTGATTGCGGCCTCAAACCACAGGCCCACCAGCAGGTCAATTTTGGCATCCAGGGCAATCCGGTTTTCCGGATAGGTAGCTCCATTGATGATTGAATCGGGCATCACATCCGAGGGATCTGCAGTGCGATGATGATAAGAGGCAGCGATTTCGCCCGTGTAAACAGGCACCTGGATGCGGCCACCGTATTCTATGCTGCTTTTCTTCGACGGAAAAACTTCCCATCCTTTGGTTTTATCATCCCCGTAGAGGCCCCAGAGCCAGATATTCGCATTGTTGAGAAAGTAATATCGACCAAGCAATCCATACACCCCGTCGGTCAGTTGAAGTGGATCCCGGGGATCAATGCGGTCGAACCACATGAGCGGCCTGAACATCATGGCCGACCCAAAATTGATTTTCTGCAGTCCGGCCCTTATCTCGAACTGGTCTCCCGAAAACCGGATCCACATGCGGTAGGGGGAGAGTTGTTCATCAAATACAATGCTGTCTCCGGTGAACATTGTCCCGCTGCCCCACAGATTGGCAGAGAATTCACCCTCCAGGGAGTAGTTCCCGGCAGGGAGAGAGAAAGAAAGTTCCGGAATATATCTTAATCCAGCCTGGGCCTGGAAGGGATCAGATGGATTCAACGTGGTCCATCCAATAGCCTGACCTTGAAATCCCAGGGTCTGGGCCCCCACTGTTGATGAATGCAGCAGGACAGCCGTAATCATGAACAGTGTGCAGCTATATATGGGCGCAGATAGTTTCATGTATGTACCTCCCGGTTGAGAATGCCATAAAAGAAGAACTTTGTGATCTCCATAATCATATCCTGGGGATGGTCATACAGATTGAGGAGCTTATCATCATGGGTCATTTCCAGAAGCTGATTCAGAAAATAGATAATAAACTCCACCTTAATATCCTGTCTGATGTCACCGTCTTTCTGAGCCCTGGCATAATCATCGGCGATCATCTGGATGTTTTTATTTTTCAACTGCTCGAAGTATTCAACCATCTCAGGATCTGCGTGACCATAGAAATCGCTGAAGAATTCACTACTCATGGCTTTGGTTTGTTCCCGCTTTAAAAGGATCGACTGACTAACCTTTTCAGTAAAAGGCAAATCACTATCCATGATACTGCGGTATTCTTTCAGCGAGATATCAAATATGTCATCCATGATGGTTCTGACCAGATCCATTTTATTGGAGAAGAATTTGTAAAACGTCATTTTACTGACGCCCGCTTCCATGCATATCTCTTCAATGGTTACCCTTTTGATGCCAAATTTCCAAAAGAGTTCTTTTCCGGTCAGAAGGATTGTTTTTCGCTTGGGATTTGACGATACGTTCATGATTGTACGAAATGAGTACGAAAGGACATATATCGTACAAATCTAATACAAAAGTAATCCCATGTCAAGAGAAATCGTAATTATTTTTAATACGTTGGGTTATAGCATAAGAAAATCCCTGTCAGAAACAAGGTGTCCTGACAGGGATTTGAAGCGCTATTTACAAACTGAACCTATTCTCCGCTTTTCCCGTAGTTAGGCAATACCCTGGCACTTGGGTCATCTACATCGCAGTTCTCCCACTCCTTATTGGGCATCCAGAAACCGGCAACGGCTTCTGAGCGGCCCGGAAAGTGGGATTCAAAGATATCGCGGTACATGAGCGACTCCTTGGAAATGGGAGTAGCGTGCATGTAACGGTGTTTGGCCGCGAGCAGATCAGCATCGCTGTACATTTCCTCTGCGTAGGCTTTCAGGTTGTCTACCACACTGTGTCCCACTGCATCTGAAAAGGCTGCTTTTTCCCTGTAGAGTATATCATGGGGGAGGTAATCTCCTTCAAATGCCTGACGTAGCAGGTATTTTCCCACACCCGTAAAGTTCATCTTCTTTTCAGGCGGAATGCTCATAATATACTCCACGAACTCCAGGTCACCAAAGGGAACCCTGGCTTCAAGGCCATTGGAGGAGATACTGCGGTCGGCCCTGAGAACATCATACATATGTATCTCCCGCAATCTTTTTTTAGCCTCCGCCTGGAAGGCACCTGGAGTAGGGGCAAAATCGGTGTACTTGTATCCGAAGATCTCATCGGCGATCTCACCGGTCATAAGCACCTTGATATCGGTGTTCTCAGAGATATATTTGCTTACCAGGAACATCCCCATTGAAGCCCTGATGGTGGTGATGTCATAGGTTTCAATGTTATATATAAGGGTACTCAATGTATCAAAGATGTCTTGTTTTGTGAAAAGCACCTCTGTATGGTCCGCTCCCAGGTAGTCGGCTACAATTCTTGCGTATTTGGTATCAATGGGATCCTTATCAATTCCCACTGCAAAGGTTTTAATTGGTTTGTCCATCATTCGTGCCGCAATGGCACAAACCAGGCTGGAATCGAGTCCGCCGCTGCAAAGAAAACCAACCGGTACATCTGCATGCAGTCTTTTCTCCACCCCTTTTGTTAGCAGCTCATTGATCTTCAGGAAAACATCCTCCATCTCGTCGTCGGTAAAAGCAGTAACCTCAGATATGTCTCTGTATGAAATGAATGTTTCCCCATCATAAATGTGACCTGGAGGGAATGGCTTCACCTCTTCACACAACTCGCTCAAGGCTTTCATTTCACTGGCGAACATGATCTTCCCATCTGAAGCATAACCATAAAACATGGGGCGAATACCCACAGGATCCCTTGCAGCAAAATATTTATCCAGATCGGCATCATAAATCACACATACAAATTCAGCATCCAGTTTCCTGGCGGTCTCCAGTATTCCAAGCTCAAGGAACATGGGGATGATTACTTCACAATCACTTTCTGATTGAAAATCATACTTATCCTTGTACTCCTCCATCAGGGATTGGTAGTTATATACCTCCCCGTTGGCCACCAGGTGAAGCTTTTTATAAATCAGGGGCTGATTACCCTCGTTGGAGGTATCGATGATCTTTAACCTGTGAAAGCCCATCCACCCTTTGTCACCGAAGTCTGCTGCAACGCTGTTATCGGGTCCCCGGTATTTTATCTTTTGAAATTCGCTGACCACACTTAGCCTCAGCATCTTGTCTCCACCTGTATACACTGAAAATCCACACATAGTTATATCGAATTGTTACAAATTATTATAAAACAGGCCTTAAATATATGAAATTATAATTAAAAGCAAGATAAAAGTAACAAATAGGCCATAGAGCTATGTTATTAGTGTTAAATCGTAATTGTTATGTGAGAAGTATAACAGGAGATTTTAATTGGATAACCTTTCCTTTCGGAAGGATGTTAAATGAGGCACATTAGCGCAATTGTTTTGCAATTGATGCAGTGCCGAATTTAATATCATGGAGAACTTAGCCGAATTCTGCAATGGATTTTAGCGTATCCATATTTATGATCTGGATGGTTTTGCCATAGATCTTCAGAATTCCGTCCCTTCTGAGCTCACTCAAGGACCGTATCACGTTCTCAGTGGTCATGCCCACAAATTCGGCCATCTCTTTTCTGGTCAGGGGAAGGTCAAATTCCGGAGAGTAGTATACATTTTGTGAAAAGTAGATCAACAGGTAGGCCACACGTCCCCTCAAGTGTTTCTTGCGAATCTCCAATGTATCAAGGATAATCTTGTCTGCCACCCTGCTCATATTTTTTAATAAGCTGAGGGCCAAAGTTCCGTTATCTTCAGCCATGGTCCTGATGTCATTCATTTTCAGGTGACAGGTAACCGAGTCTTCAAGTGCTGTAACAGAGTAGTTATACCGGTTGTTGGAAAACACACTCAGGAGACTTACATAGTCAAATGGTTTGGCGATGGTGATGATTTGTTCCTTACCTGAACTGTCGGTGCGAAAAAGCTTTACCAGTCCACTTTTCAGGTAGGTGAAGTCCTTGATCAGTGTTCCCTCTTTGATAATGGATTCTCCCTGCTTATACTCCTTTTCCACCTTTCCGGAGCAAATGATATCCAGGTGATCACCTTCCAGGTTAGCGACAAGAAGTTCTCTTAACTCACATAATTCACAGTTGCAGCTCGGGTCCATTTATCATGTATTGATGTTGGCCAACATATCCTGAAATGATAGTTATCATGTTATGATAATTATCATATCGTTATAAAGATCACAGTGGATCGGTACCGTTATTTTTGTAACAGCAAAAACAGAGTATTGTTTTCAACAATGCAACTCATTAGTAATAAATAGCAATAATATGAAAAAGATTTTAATCTTAGGCGGGGGTACAGCCGGCACCATGATGGGCAACAAGCTGTATAAAGCCCTGGACCACCAGGAATGGGAGATCACCATCGTGGATCAGCATAAAACCCACTACTACCAGCCAGGATTCCTGTTTATTCCTTTTGGGATCTATAACAAGTCGGACGTGATCAAGCCCAAAGGAGATTTCTTTCCATCGGGGGTTAAGGTTATTTACCAGGAGATAGACCGGGTCGAGGGTGATCATAATAAGGTCCTGTTGATGGATGGAAGTACCCTGAATTACGATTACCTGATCATCGCTACAGGAACCCAGACACGTCCGGATGAGACACCGGGACTGCAAGGTGAACAGTGGTATAAAAGCATTTTCGATTTTTATACAATTGAAGGGGCTGTTGCATTACAGCAGTTCTTTAAGACCTGGGAAGGCGGAAAGCTGGTCCTGTGTATAGCCGAATTGCCCTTCAAATGTCCGGTAGCACCCATTGAGTTTGTTTGCCTGGCTGAGGCCTATTTTACTGAAAAAGGAATCCGCGACAAGGTGGACATCACTTTCGTTACTCCCCTGGCCGGTGCATTCACAAAACCCATTGCTACTAAAATGCTGAGTCAGCTCCTTGAGGAGAAGAACATCAATGTGGTACCCGATTTTTACCTTGAAAGTGTGGATAATGAAAAGAAAGTACTGAAATCATATGATGAGCAGGAGATCCCCTTTGATGTACTTACCATTGTACCTGTGAACATGGGATCTGAGATGATTGAGCGCAGTGGACTGGGTGATGACATGAATTATGTTGAGACAGATAAGGAGACGCTTCAATCGAAGAAATTTGAGAACATTTTTGTACTTGGTGATGCTGGTAATCTGCCCACATCAAAGGCCGGTTCTGTGGCTCACTTTGCCTCAGAGATTCTTTTTGAGAATATGATGAATGCCTTCGAGAACAGACCGCTGACCGCAAAATTTGATGGACATGCCAACTGTTACATTGAGACAGGTTATGGAAAAGGGGCATTGATCGATTTCAATTATGACACTGAGCCTTTACCGGGCACATTTCCACTGCCGGGGATTGGACCGTTCGGATTATTAAGGAATACCAAAATCAACCATTACGGTAAAATGATCTTCCGCTGGATATACTGGCATATATTGTTGCGGGGTAAGGAGATGCCCATTGAAGCACATATGACCATGGCCGGTAAGAAAAATTCAATTGATTAATTGATTCGACATGGCAGATAATAATTCAAAGCAGATTGCTGAGTTGAACCAGAAGGTCGACACGATCCTGGAATATGTAAACCAGCAAAGACTTAAATCCCAGGCCATTGATGATCTCATTGCAGATGCATCAATTATCGGTAAGGATGTGTATGATTCTACGGTAAAAGCACTGGATGATCATGAAGTGGTCCTGGAACCAGACCAACTCAGGGAACTTGGTATCAGGCTTGCGCAGAATGTAGGGAATTTCAATTCAATGCTTGATACCCTGGGCAGCACCATGGATCTTATGAAGGATGTGGGACCTATTGTCAATGAAGTGATCATCGATACCACCAAAAAACTCCATGAGTTTGAACAGAAGGGATATTTTGAATTCATGAAGGAGTTTGGTCGCATCATTGATAATATAGTTACCCATTATGATGTGGAGGATGTGCGGATGCTCGCGGATAACGTTGTGGCCATCATGGATACCGTAAAGAACCTGACCCAGCCGGAGATGCTGAAATCGGTAGACAATGCGGTCAGGGTTTTTGCAAGCCTCGAAATGGACGATATTCCCCAGTACTCTGTTTTCAAGGTGATGCGTGAAATGAACAAACCTGAAATGAAGAAAGCGCTTGGTTTCTTTGTCACATTTATGAAGAACTTGAGCAAGAATAATATAAATTAATAACCTTTAAATCATAAAGTTATGGCACAAAAAACAATTGCAGGACAGACCATTGAAGTAAACGATGAGGGATATATGGTCGATGCCTCCCAGTGGAACAGGGAAATAGCTGCGGAACTGGCAAAAGAAGATGGTATTGAACTTACTGAGAAGCATTATGAAGTGCTTGAATTCCTCCGCAAGAGCAATGAAAAGGGTGAAACACTCACCATCCGAAGGGTTGGGAAATCCGGGATTGTGGACATCAAAGGATTGTATGGATTGTTCCCAGGCGGACCACTGAAATTTTCATCCAGGTTTGCGGGTATTCCTAAACCAGCAAGTTGTGTATAACCACTAAAATCCAGATATAATGACAAACAATGAATCACCGTTAAAGAAGGTATGCATCATCTGTGCCAAGGGCACCATTGAGGATGTATATGCCACACTGGTAATGGCCAACGGAGCCGTAATGGAAGGAATTGAAGCAAAAGTTTTCTTTACTTTTTTCGGGCTTGACGCAATTACAAAAAAACAGATGAACCGGATCAAAACTGCAACAGTTGGGAATCCGGCCATGAGAGCACCGGGTGGACTTCCCTTCCCCTCTATTCTGGGAATACTACCCGGAGTTGAAGCCGGCGTTTCAGCCATGATGAAAAGCTCGATGGCGAAACTGGATATTCCTCCTGTGGATGAATTCCTCGAGATGATCACGGCAGGTGGTGGCGAAATTTACGCCTGCAAGCTGGGCATGGATATGTTCAAGCTTGAGAAGAAAGACCTCTGGGATGAGGTAAAGGATGTGCTCACTATCGGAGAATTTTACGGATTGTGCGGTGGTGAAAATACCCAGATCATCTTTACCTAATTTATTCCGAATCCTTTCGCAGGTATTATAACGCTGCTGAACCTTCTTCCTGAAGGGATTGTAAAACGGTACTACAAAACTCAGTACGCTCCGTTCCGTCAGGTACCAGTTTTACAATCTCTTCATACAGTCGGAAGGATTTGCTTGCAAATAATGCAGCAGCGAATTCAATATCCCGGAAAGAGGCAAAGGATTTCAGAGATGATTTTATGCCCCTCCGAACTCCATCAGGAAAGCCTTGATGAATCCATCCAGTTCCCCATCCAGAACAGCCTGTACATTTCCGGTTTCCTGGTTGGTGCGCAGATCTTTCACCAGTTTGTAGGGATGAAGGACATAATTGCGGATCTGTGAACCCCATTCTATCTTCATCTTGTTGCCCTCAATTTTCGCCTGTTTCTCCCTTTTCTTTTGCAGTTCGATCTCATAAAGGTGGGATTTTAGGATTCGCATGGCATTTTCCCTGTTCTTTAATTGTGACCGGGTTTCCGTATTCTCCACAGTGATTCCGGTGGGGAGGTGCCTGACGCGCACACCCGTTTCCACCTTGTTTACATTCTGTCCACCTGCTCCTCCTGATCTGAATGTATCCCATTCTATATCTGCAGGGTTGACAACAATTTCAATGGATTCATCGATGACAGGGGTTACAAAAACGGAAGCGAAGGAGGTATGCCGGCGATTGTTTGAATCGAAAGGAGAAAGCCTCACAAGGCGGTGGACACCCGTTTCACTTTTCAGGAAACCATAGGCATAGTCACCTGAGAATTCCAGGATCACCGATTTGATCCCGGCCTCATCCCCCTGTACCATATGGAGCTCTTTTATCTGGTACTGATGCTTCTCTCCATAACGTATATACATCCGCATGAGCATCTCGGCCCAGTCCTGGCTCTCGGTACCACCGGCGCCGGAGTTGATCTTCAAGATTGCTCCGAGACTGTCCTCCTCGTTGCGCAACATGTTTTTGGATTCCAATTCCTCGGTAAGGGTGAGTGCAGCTGTGAACTGATCATTTACCTCTTCTTCCGTAGCTTCCCCGGATTCAAGGAATTCGGAAAGCACATTCAGGTCTTCAACGGATGTCTTGACCTTCGAGTATCCCTCCACCCAGCTCTTCAGCCGGGCAATTTTCCTTAACTGGTCTTCTGCAGATCTGGGATCATTCCAGAAATCCGGATCATGGGTTTTTTGTTCTTCCTCTTCTATCTGGATGGTTTTGCCATCAACGTCAAAGATGCCTCCTTAACGCTTCCAGGCGTCCATTCAGATCTTTGATCTGGTCGGATGTAATCATTTTGAGAAATTTTCAGCAAAGATAGAAAAGAAATCCGGACCCGGGCGGGATCATTCTCCCACGGTCTTGTTTAAAATACGATGGATCAAATCTGACTCAAATCCGCGTCCGGCAGCAAACCTGTATAGCTTACCCTTTCTGGTGAATTGGTTCTTCTCTTTCAGCGTGGCTGATTTATTGCGGATCAGTTCAACACAGGTCTGGCAGTAGACTTCCTTATCAATCTGATTGAGGGCATCCTGGATGGCATCTTCACCTATCCCTTTATGGCGTAGCATATGGGCAATCTTAATCTTGCCCCACTGGTTGAACCTGAATTTATCTTTCACGAAGAATTCCGCATACCGATGGTCATCCAGGAATTTCTCCTCTGTAAGGTGTTGTATGATCCTCTCCGCATCCCGTTCTTCAACGTTCCATTGAACCAGCTTTTCCCGGATATGCCGGGTGCACTGTTCCTGCCGGCTGCAGAGGGCTGCGGCGCGTTGCAAGGCCTCTTTGTATGACAGGTCTTTATCGGTTTGCTTTGATGAATCTTTCCTTTTCATGAATATCTTTCAGAATGGCGATATTTATAAGTCCGGCCTTTTCGAATAGCAGGGCTGTTTCAGTCCCAAATCGCTCATTGATCTCCACCCAGAGACTTCCACCATCATTGAGAAACTTCCTGCAGAATGCAGCAATCTCATCATAGAAAACCAGTGGATCATGGTCATCAACAAAAAGTGCTTGTTGCGGTTCAAATTCAAGTACATTGGCATCCATCATTGAACGTTCACTGTTTAAAACATACGGAGGATTGCTGACAATAAGGTCGAAACCATCTTCGCCTTTCCAGGAGGCTCCCTTCAGAATATTTCCCTCCATCCAGTTCACGTCAAGCCTGTTATTGCGGGAATTTTCAGCGGCAAGCTCAAGGGCGTCCATACTCAAATCAAGACCGGATACCATAGCTTCAGGGAACCGGTGTTTCAGGGCCAGAGCAATGCATCCCGAGCCTGTTCCCAGATCCATGATGCGACCGGGATAATGGGGATACCGGTTAAATATCTTATAAACCATCTCCTCAGTCTCTGGCCTTGGAATCAGTACATTTTCATTGACCCCGATCTTCAAATCGCAAAAATATGTATAGCCCAGAATGTATTGAATCGGTTTATGTGTATGAATTTCAGATACAATTTCATTAATTTGTGCGATGGTAGCAGAACCTGGTTCCCTCTGAGGATTACTGATGCATTCCGTAGCAGGGTAACCAATATGGTCAAGGATCAGGCGCACAATGGATGCGGATTCACCTTCCGGATAAACCTTCCTGAGCTCCTGATAGAGAGATTGCCTGGTTTGCTGCAGTGTGAAATGATTCTGTAGCATGAATCAAAAATAATAATAATGCACCAACCAGTTGACAGAGAAGGATAAAATATACATGCGTCGCTGTTTTGAGCTTGCACGCAAGGGGCTGGGATTGACACGCGCCAATCCGCTTGTGGGTTGTGTGATCGTTCATAATGACAGAATCATTGGCGAAGGTTACCACCATGAATTCGGGGGACCTCATGCTGAGGTTAATGCCATTCGTTCTGTAAAGGATCCCTCCCTGTTTCCTGAAGCAACCCTGTATGCAAGCCTGGAACCATGTGCGCACTACGGAAAAACTCCTCCCTGTTCCATGCTTGTCCATCAGAAGGGGATACGCCGTGTGGTGATCTCTAATCTGGATCCCTCTCCGCGCGTCAATGGGCTCGGGATCAGGCATATGGAAAAGGCTGGGATTAGCGTGGTAACGGGGTGCCTGGAAGAAGAGGGTTGCGATTTGAATCGCCGCTTCTTTGTGTATCAGAAAGAAAAACGCCCATATGTTATTCTGAAGTGGGCCCAGACCGTTGATGGATTCATCGACCTGGAGAGAGAACCTGAAGATCATGTGGGAACAAACTGGATAACCGACGAAGTGAGCAGGACCCTGGTACACAAATGGAGGTCGGAGGAGGCTGCGATCATGGTTGGGACCAATACGATAATCACTGACAATCCCAGGCTGAATATCAGGAGATGGACTGGCGATCATCCGGTAAGGGTAACCATAGACAGAAATGGAAGACTTTCTGACAATGCTTATATACTTGATGGTTCCCAGGATACCATAGTTTTTACCGGGGTTCCGGGTAAATATTCCGGCAGAACCCGTAGCATCAGGGTGGATCCATCCTATGACCTTAGAGATTTGCTGGAGGAACTGTATGACCAGCAGATCATATCTGTTTTTGTGGAAGGAGGGGCAAAATTGCATGAATCCTTCATTACTTCGGGATTATGGGATGAAGCAAGGGTGTTTACAGGAAAGATGTCTTTTACCCAGGGAGTGCGTGCACCTGAATTGAAGGAAATTCCTGATGAAACGCTCATTTTTCATGACACAATATTAAATTTGTACAAAAACAGGGACAATTTGCTTCATGGTGGATAACGGATCGCTCATGGCCGGATTTTTATTATTCATCTAAAAAGGAGTGCTTTAAGTAACCCTAAAATGAGAAATACGTACAATTAATTAAAATAATGTACAGATGAAAAGGCTTTTTTTCATATTGATATTGTTGCCGGTATTTTCTGCAATAATACTCGCACAATCGGCCAAACAATGCTTTAGGGCTGGAGGGGAGTTCTCAAAGAAAATGAATTTCAAAGATGCCATCGAACAATATAGCAGGGCTATTGAATTGGACCCTGACTTCGAAAAGGCATATATACAACGTGCTATCGCCTATACGAAGCTCGGTGATAATGAAAGTGCTGCAGAGGATTTTGACCGGGCACTTGTATTCAACGAAAAGAATTCGGAGCTTTTCTATTTTTCCGGTCAGGCTTATCATCTGCAGGGAAAAAATAATATTGCCCTTACGAAGCTGACCAGGGCAATCAGTCTGAAAGGAAACTTCCTTGAGGCTTATCAGGTCAGAACCGTAGTGTATACAGAACTGGAGAAGTATAAGCTGGCGCTGGAAGACTGTAAGAAGTGTTTAAGATTGAAAGAAGATGAAAAGGGGTTCTATAACCTGGCCCAGGTTTATGAAAAACTTGATATGTTGAACGAAGCAGAGCAGGCTTACCTTAAATCCATCGCAAAAAACAGACGGGTTGCCAGTACTCATTTTGCACTGGCAAGACTCCAGTACAACCGCAAGAAGTTCAATGATGCATACAGATCCATTATGCAGGTTCTTCAGCTGGAACCAAAAAACCTGGATGGAATACTGCTTCAAAGCCAGATCCTTGCTGCGCAGGGCAATTTCCCCAAAGCCATTGAGGCACTTTCCATGGCTTCCATCGATTACCCCAATGAACCTTTGATATTCATTTACAGGGGTAATTTCAACGCGTTGATGAACCAGGCAAACTACTCGATCATTGATTATACTAAGGCCATCGAATTGAATCCGGATATGGCAGAGATTTATTTTAAGCGTGCAGGAGCCTATGAGGATATTAGAGATTATGAAAAAGCCCTGGCCGATTATAATAAATTGCTGGCCATGTCGAAGTACGATGGAACTGCCCAACGACTGCATGAGGAAGCCACATTACGAATGTTTGAGTTGAACAGGGAAGAAAACAAACCCAGGGTTATATTGAAGGATCCTGTGTCGAAAAGCGGAAACACTGTGGATATCCCCAGGGAGATCCAGGTGATTAACCTTACGGGTCTTGTGGAAGATCAGAGCGAAATAAAATCACTTCAGGTGAATGGTTTTACGGTACCGCTGGAGAAAACCGATGAAGGCTACCAATTCCTGGCCAGTGTAAACCTGAGGGATACGGACCAGATCACAGTCCAGGTCATGGATGTATATGACAATGCAGAGACTGCCATTTTTCAGGTCAGGCGTACAGAAGTGGATCCCCCATCGGTACAGATGATCGCCCCATATGGTTCGGACAACAACATTCTTTACCTGGACAACAACGATCCCTATCTTTACATGGAAGGCAGGATTAAGGATGATAGTAAAATTACAAGTATATATGTCGAAAGCGTTTTGGCCAGTTACATACCCAGCGACCTGAATCCATCTTTCAACGCTCTGGTTAATGTGGAAAACAAAAGCAAGATCACGGTACAGGTTGAAGATGAATACGGCAATATCTCGGAGATCGAATATTCTCTGAACAGGGATGCCCAGGCGTTTGGGGATAATCCCATGGGGAAAACCTGGGCCATCTTCATAGAGAATTCAGATTACGAATCATTTGCCAGCCTGGAAGGCCCGGCCAAGGATATTACCATGATGAAGGCTGCACTGGCCAGGTACCAGATCCATAATTTCATTCATAAACAGAACATGACCAAAGTGGAACTCCAGAAGTTCTTCTCCATTGAGTTGAGGGATATGATCAGGAGCAACAGGGTCAATTCTATTCTGGTCTGGTATGCAGGTCATGGCAAATATGTGAATGAAAGTGGTTATTGGATTCCGACAGATGCCACCAGGGACGATGAATTTACCTATTACAATATTAATGCTCTAAAAGCGTCCATGCAGTCTTATCACGATGATTTGAACCATACGCTGGTTATAACCGATGCCTGTGAATCCGGCCCCAGTTTTTATCAGGCCATGCGATCAGGGCTACAGAATCGAAATTGTGATGATTGGGAGTCAACGAGATTCAAATCATCGCAGGTTTTTTCATCGGCTGGATACGAGCTTGCAGTGGACAACAGTCAGTTTACAAGGACTTTCGCCAATGTTCTCACCAGTAATCCCAGCGACTGTGTTCCCATCGAAATAATAGTTCAGAAGGTAACTTCTGCGGTTGTAAACAGCAATCAGCAAAAACCCCAGTTTGGTAAGATTGCCGGACTTGAGGATGAGAACGGCACCTTCTTCTTCATCCCGAAAGACTATTAATAATGATCCCCCATTTTATTGATCGAACCATCCGTTTTGCCCGACACAGACGGGTGGTTTTTTTGTGGATTGGACTTATGTCCGTTTCCATGTTTGGACAACAGCTCTATTTCGACCAGTTTTCGGTGTCTGCGGGCCTGGCCCAGTCGACCGTCTACAAGATCATACAGGACAGGAACGACATCTTCTGGATGGGGACTCAGGTAGGTGTCTCCAGCTTTGATGGTGTAGAATTTACAAATTATTCCTCAGAAGATGGTTTGGCCGACAACGGAGTACGCGCTATCTGTGAGGACAGGCTTGGAAATATCTGGTTCGGTCATACAGGGGGAGGTATATCCAGGTTTGACGGCATCCGTTTCGAGGCACTGAAAAACAGCAACGAATTCCTGAATTCAAATGTTACTGCCATTCTTGAAGATTCTATCGGACACCTCTGGTTTACAACCGATGGTTCGGGAGTAATTGAGCTTCTCAATCCTCAGGCGTCTCTGGAGCAGCTGGATCTGTGTCAATATAAAGGCCATGAACTTTCTGACAGGGTTTTTGGGGGACACGTAGATAACAATGGAATGCTCTATTTTGTAACAGATCCCAATGTAAAATTCTATAACAGCGATAGTTCCAGGTTTGACAATTTCCTCCTGAGCGGGATACCACAGTATTATGCCACAACCTGTATAATGGTCGATAAAAGGGGAAATATATGGTTCGGCAAGTATAATGGGGGTCTTTATCGCTATGATCCAAAGAAAGATGATTCTGATATGTTCGACCTGGTGAAGGCCGGACTTGCATCAAATTGGGTTAGTACGCTTTTTGAAGATAATCAGGGTAATATTTGGGCTGGTACGTGGGAAGGTGGCCTTGCCAGGATCAGTCCCGATGATCAAGTAGATCTGTTTAGCAATCAGAATGGATTGATGGGGATGAAGATCTGGTCCATCATCCAGGACCGGGAAGGAAATATACTTATTGGGACTCATGAAAATGGGTTTTTCGTTTATAAAGGGGAACATTTCATCTCTTATTTCGAAGAAGATGGCCTGATCAATTCACAGGTGTGGGCCGTTCTGCAATCCAGTAACGGCAATTTCTGGTTTGGCACCAATGAAGGTATTTCTATTCTTGAGAGGACTCCGTCGGGTGAAGTACTGAAGGACTTCCATAAACTACAGGGGGAAAGGATAAGATTCCTGGAAGAGGACTCCAATGGAACGATCTGGCTCGGTACAATGAGCCTGGGGGTTTCAAGCTATGACAAAGCCGGGAGATACTCTTTCGAACCACTGATAAACAATAACATCGACAAGATGCAGGTTACCGCAATGGTTATTGACAAAGAAAACAACCTTTGGGTGGGAACGCTGGACGGATTGATCTTTTACGAAATAGAGCACAGGAAGGTAGCTCGCCTAACACAGCTAGAGGGATTAAAAAGCAACCATATATCTGCTGTATTTGCCGATTCTGAAAATCGCATATGGGTAGGATCTGTGAATAATGGGATCACCCTTATCGATGGAAATGAATTTAAACATCTGGATATTGGATTTGATTTTACACCGCGTTGTTTTGCGGAGGATCTGGATGGTGAAATCTGGATTGGTACCGAAGGAAGAGGATTGATCCGGTATGATCCTGACCGGCGTGAAATATTCAAAACCTTTACCGTGAAAGATGGACTTCTGGCAAACCTGATCAACCAGCTGAGTGTTGACAGGTTCAATAGTATTTATGTGGGGACGAATAAGGGGATGAACATATATTTGAGAAGCGAAGATAGATTGTATTCCTATACCTCCAGAAGCGGTTTTGTGGGGATTGAGACCAAACCCAATGCTTCCCTTGTCGATACTGATGGGAACATCTGGTTTGGCACTGTACAAGGGGTAACCCGATACCATCCTGCAATGGAAGCAAGAAATGTGAAGGAACCTTTGACCCACATTACTGGAATCCGGGTAAACCACGAATCCTATCCCCTGACTGATGGACTGAGTCTTTCTCACAAGCAAAACTCCATCATATTTGAATACCGGTGCATTACCCTGAATCCCGATGCGGTTCAATACCAGATCATGCTGGAGGGCGTGGACCAGGAGTGGCGTCCCCCGGATACACAGACCAGGGCGACCTATCCGGCGCTGCGCCATGGCAGGTATACGTTCCTGGTAAGAGCAAAAAACAGTGCCGGAGTATGGAACGATGAACCGGTATCCTTTCAATTTATGATCCGGCCTCCATTTTATCTCACCTGGTACTTTATCCTGGCATCAATCTTTACAGCGGGACTGGCTATTTTCTCATATATAGCAATCAGGGAAAGGGCCCTGAAAAGAGAGAATGCCATCCTGGAGGAGAAAGTGCGTGACCGGACAGCCATTGTTGTTGCACAGAAAGAGGAACTCGCACAGAAGAATAAGGATATAACCGATAGCATCAAATATGCCAAAAGGATACAGTTTGCCATTCTACCGGAAAAATCACCCTTCCCTGACACCTTTATTCTCTTTAAGCCCAAGGATATTGTAAGTGGGGATTTCTACTGGTTCACAGAGGTTGGTGACAAGGAATTCTTCTCTGCCGTGGATTGTACAGGTCATGGTGTTCCCGGTGCATTTATGTCGATCATCGGGCATAATTCCCTTACGAAGATCGTCAGGGAGTATGGAATTCTGGAGCCAGGTAAGATCCTTACCCAATTAAATAAAGAAGTACTTGCGACACTTCACCAGCGCAGCGATACGGGTGATGTATATGATGGAATGGACCTTGCTCTGGTTGCTTATGACCGGAAGGAAGGATACCTGGAATACTCCGGGGCATTCAATCCGCTTTACCTCATTCGCAACGGAGAGATCCTGGAAACCAAGGCGAATAAGGTTTCCATTGGACGTTCCTTGTTCAACAACTGTCTCGAGTTTACCAACCACAGGATAAAGATGGAGCCAGGTGATACTGTCTATCTCTTTTCCGATGGTTATGCCGATCAGTTCGGCGGGGAATTAATGAAGAAGTTTAAGTATAAAAAACTGAAAGAATTAATGCTGAAAATACAGCCTGAATCCATGGACAGACAGCGCACCATCATGGAACAAACCATCGAACAATGGAAGGGGGATGTTGAACAGTTGGATGATATACTGGTAATTGGAAGAAGGTTCTAAATAAGGGCTTCCAGCTTATTTACGATCGTACTTTTTGGAACTGCTCCAACCTGCTTATCAGCTACATCTCCGTTCTTGAAGAATAGAATAGTGGGGATATTCCTGATACCATATTTAGCAGTAATTCCCGGATTGCTGTCCACATCAACTTTTGCTACTATAGCTTTGCCGTCATATTCAACACCAACCTCTTCTACGATGGGCCCTACCATCCGGCAGGGGCCACACCATTCGGCCCAAAAATCAACAATAACCGGTTTATCAGCTTTCAGTACCAGATCGTCGAAATTGTTATCTGTTGCCTCTAATGCCATGGTCTAAGATTTATTATGAGTATTTAAAATTCTGATCAAAAATATAAAAAAATAAATTACGCAAAACTGAAATCAAATCCTGTACTGTTTTGAAGGTAATCCATGAATTCATCGGTTAGTTCAACCTGTTTTTTACGTGAGAACAGGTTTACCTTCATTTTGCTTTCCGGATCATGAATCCGGAATTTGAGGACTTTACCGTTTTCATTCACGGTATAACGCTCGATCTCTTCTATTAGTTCACGAGAGAGCTGATTTATATTTAAGGTGATATCCACCGATCTGACCAGTTTTTCACGCACATCGGCCAGCATATGAACCATTTTTATCCTCAGGGAATAAATTTTCCGGTTGGGTTCCTCACGAGGACTCCATTCATTGACATTGGCCCTGATCATAAGTGCTACACCCGGACTGAAATAGTGTTTAAAATTTACATAATCATCATTTTTTAACCGCATGTTGTATGTATCTGTGTAATCCTCAAGCTGGGCCATCAGGTAGGGCTTGTTCCTCCACTGATCCACCCCATCTCTGATGGTCTTCACCATTCCACAGAAGACCACATCACGTCCCCTGTGCTGCTGTAAATCACTTAATTCATGTAGTGTGTTGGGACAGAATGAATCGATCTCCAGTTTAAAACGGTCCAGTGGGTGGGCTGTCAGGTATATCCCAATGAGTTCCTTCTCACGGGTGATCTTATCAAGCAGATGCCATTCATTCACATCCGGAGGTTCCGGTTTGGAAATGGGGATGGAACTTGATTCTCCGAAAAGGTTTTGTTGCGGGGTGTTTTTTTCGTACTGGATCTTGTTTCCATACTTGATCAGCTGCTCAATAAATGTAGCGTGTTCTTCTTCAACCGTATCAAGATACTGGCTCCTTGCGATCTGATCAAAACAGTCAAAAGCTCCGGCTATGGCCAATCCTTCCATATTCTTGCGGTTCACCTGGCGCAAGTCATTCCGTTCAACAAAATCGTATATGTCCTTGAACGGTCCGCCTAAGGAGCGCTCATCAATGATGTTTTTCACAGCATTTCCCCCAACTCCTTTAATGGCCCCAAGACCAAAACGGATATCTCCTCTATCATTTACTGTGAACCTTACATTGCTTTCGTTCACATCGGGACCCAGTACCGAGATGGTCATTCTCCTGCATTCATCCATGAACTGACCGATCTTCTTTATATCGGTAATGTTCCTGCTCAATACAGCTGCCATAAATTCAGCCGGGTAGTTGGCTTTCAGGTAGGCCGTCTGGTAGGATACATAAGCATAGCAGGTAGAGTGGGACTTATTGAAAGCGTACTGGGCAAAAGCTTCCCAGTCCGACCATATCTTCTCGATCTTCTTCTCAGAAACTCCGTTATTAAGGCAGCCCTGCTCAAATTTCACTTTGAGCTCATCCATCATTTTCTTGATCTTCTTACCCATGGCTTTCCTTAACGAATCGGCCTCGCCTCGTGTAAAACCGGCCAGCTTTCTTGAAAGCAGCATGACTTGCTCCTGGTATACAGTAATCCCGTATGTATCCTTGAGATATTCCTCCATCTCAGGCAGATCGTATTCGATTTTCTCCCTGCCGTGTTTCCTGTTAATGAAACTGGGAATATATTCCATGGGTCCCGGCCGGTACAGTGCATTCATTGCGATGAGGTCTTCAAAGCGGTTGGGCTTCAGGTCTTTCAGGTATTTCTTCATTCCCGGAGACTCGAACTGGAACAGACCGGTGGTTTCGCCCCTTGAATAGAGCTCAAGTGTGAGCCGGTCGTTCATGGGAAGCTGATCAATATCAATATCAATTCCTTTGGATTCACGAATGTTAGACACTGCATCTTTGATGATGGAAAGGGTTTTTAATCCGAGGAAGTCCATCTTGAGCATGCCCACATCTTCTACGAAGTGACCGTCAAACTGAGTGACCAACAGATCGGAATCCTTCGATTTGCAAACCGGGAGATGCTCGGTGAGGCTGTTCCGACCAATGATCACACCGCAGGCATGAAGCCCTGTTTGTCTTACAGATCCTTCCAGCCGCTGGGCAATACGCAGGGTGTTTGAAATAAGGGGGTTGGAAGAGTTTCGTTCTGCATTTAGTTCAGGAACTTCTTCGAAGGCCTTTGCAAATGTGGTACCCGGCCGATCTGGTACCAGTTTTGCAAGACGGTCGGCTTCCGGCAGCGGAAGTTTCTGGATTCGGGCCACATCCCTGATGGCCATCTTTGCTGCCATTGTGCCGAATGTGATGATATGAGCCACCCGGTCGTGACCATACTTTTCCACCACCCATTTGAGTACTTCATCCCGCCCATCCTCATCAAAATCAATATCAATATCAGGCATGGAGATGCGGTCGGGATTTAAAAACCGTTCAAACAGCAGGTCATACTTGATGGGATCGATATCCGTAATACCCAGGCAGTAGGCCACTGCCGATCCGGCGGCCGAACCACGGCCAGGGCCTACCGATACCCCCATGTCACGGGCAGCTGCAATAAAATCCTGTACAATCAGAAAATATCCGGGGAAGCCCATGCGCTGGATGGTACTCAGTTCAAAATCGATGCGTTCCTTTATTTGATCAGTTATATCAGCATACCTCTTATTAGCACCTTCAAAGGTGAGGTGCTTCAGGTAATCATCCTCGTTCGCAAATCCTTCGGGCAATGAGAAAAAGGGCATTACAGGGTTGGTGTTCAGCTCATATTGTTCCACCTTTTCGGCCACCTCAATGGTATTGTTCAAAACCATGGGCAGGTCCGAAAAGACTTCCTTCATCTCCTCCTGGGTTTTGAACCATTCCTGTCTGGTATACCTCATTCGGATGGGATCATCCAGATCTTTGCCGGTGTTCAAACATATGAGGTGATCGTGGGCCTCCGCGTCTTCCATGTCCACGAAATGAACGTCGTTGGATGCTACGCACTTTACGCCAAGCTTATTACCCAGTTCAAGCAGGGTGCGGTTTACAAATACTTGGTCATTAAATACAAGCTTGTTCATTCCCGGGTCATCGGTCTGGTGACGCTGAAGCTCCAGGTAAAAATCCTCCCCGAAAATACGTTTATACTCCAGGATAATTCTTTCGGCCTCCTCCACCGACTGGTGCATAATGGCTTGTGGAACCTCACCACCCAGACATGCAGATAAACAGATGATCCCTTCATGGTATTGCTCCAGCAGTTCCCGGTCAATACGGGGCTTGTAATAGAATCCTTCGGTCCATCCCCGGGATATCAGAGTGATCAGGTTCTTGTATCCATTCAGGTTCTTTGCCAGCAAAACGACGTGGTCGAATGCATCCAGGTTCTTGTCTTCTTTGGTATTTCTTGATCTGCGTGCAATATAGGCCTCACTCCCCAGGATGGGTTTGATACCACGTTTATTTGCTTCATTATGGAACTCTTTTACCCCAAACATGTTCCCATGATCGGTGATGGCTACGGCCCGCATTCCATCATCTATGGCCTTTTTAAGCAGTTCAGGAATGCTTGCTGCGCCATCCAGGATGGAGTACTGGGTATGGACGTGCAGGTGACAATACTCAACATGATCTTCTGCAGTTGCTGCATGTTCACTGCTGTCCGGTTGATCTGCGGTCAAAACGTCATCTTTGTCAGACGAATCGCTTTCCCAGTTAGATATATGTTTAAGCCCGTAACCCTGAACTTTCCCCTGGTTTTTCGAGATAAACACACTGTATTGATCAGGGGTGAGCTCAACTGACCCGGGTGGGATGATCTTCCTTCTGAGCAGTTCAAAGAAACACATGGTTGTGGCTTCCACATCAGCTGCAGCATTATGAGCCTCCTGGAATTGTTCTTCGAAAAGGTACTCATAAAGCTCCATCAGTTTGGGAGGTTTGAACCGGCCCCCCCTGCCTCCCGGCATTTTCAGATGGTCGGTACTCGACCGCATGGTACAAACCTGTTTCTTCTCCAGGAAAGATGTTTCTGTTTCACTCCTGAAAAACTCTGCTCCCAGGGCGTTGATGTCGAAACTAACATTATGACCCACCAGGTACTTTGCACGTGCTACGGATTCATTGAACAGGCTCAATCCTTCTTTCAGGGTAACGCCATGCCTGGCGGCTTTTTCGGTGGAGATCCCATGCACCTTTACTGCTGAATAGGGGATCTCAAAACCATCGGGCCGGATCAGCAGATTATGATGTTCAACCAGATCCCCGCTTTCGTCATGTAGTTGCCAGGCAATCTGCACAACCCTCGGCCAGTTATCCACATCAGAAATGGGTACGTTGTCCCTTTTAGGTAATCCAGTTGTCTCGGTATCAAAAATCAAAAACATTTCCTATCCACTTATCTTATGTTCCTTCGGCTCACGGGCAAAAAAAATGAGGAAAACCTGAAACTTTTTTTGTAAATATCAGTAAAACAAGGAAAAGCAAACAGACTGCCTGGTGAGGTACATGATGTGTAAAGTTAGGAGAAATAGTACTCCGATCCACCCATGTTAATAATTTGTTGGCAGGATTTTTGCAAGATTTTAGAGTATGAAAAAATACACAGCATTTATCATTGGAATAATGTTCGGTGTGATCCTGGTGTCTCATTCGGCGTTTTCCCAGTCCACAGTCGATCCAGCTTCAGGGAATTTGAATACAGAGTGGCTTTCCGAACAGCTGAAGGTGTTTCCCAATCCTTCAGATGGGAGGTTTCAGTTGAAACTGAAGTATGATGGTCAGGAGAAGGTATCTGCAAAGGTATTTGATATCACCGGCAAGCTGGTAAAGGATATTACCGCGGACCTGGTGATCGGTAAAGAAACTGTCACTTCAGAGGTGGACCTGCAAGCTCCCGGGACTGGCATCTATTTCCTGCGTATCGATATCGGAAAGGGTACTGTAACAAAGAAGATTTTAGTGCGGTAAACATTTCCCCCGGTCAACTTCAGTTTCCGATCATATTAAAATCCCGCGAAACATTGCATATTATCTGATTAATGCTACCTTTGCAGGCGCTAAAATTGTAGGTTTAATTATTAAATTTTTTAGAGTATGCCAGCAAAAATCAGATTACAAAGACAGGGTCGCAAGTTTAAAGCGATCTACTCTATTGTAGTTGCTGATAGCAGGGCGCCACGTGATGGTAAATTTATTGAATCATTGGGACAGTATAATCCCAACTCCAATCCTGCCACCATTATTTTAGATTTCAACAGAGCCTTAGAATGGCTCCAGAAAGGCGCTCAACCTACTGATACATGTAGAGCTATCTTATCCTACAAAGGAGTCCTGTACAAGAAACACCTGCTAGATGGTGTGAAAAAAGGTGCTTTTGACGAAGCTGAAGCCGAAAAACGGTTCCAGTCCTGGATGACTGAAAAAGAACAGAAGATCCAGGCCAAGCGGGATCAGATCAAGTCAACCAAAGACAACATTGATAAGAGCCGACTGGAAGAGGAAGCTAAGATCAAGGAAGCAAGGGCACTTGAGATTGCAAAAAGGAAATCAGCAATAATAGAGGCTGAGGCCAAAGAACAAGCTGGGGAGGAGACTGTTGAGGCACCCGTTGAGGAACTCAAAGCTGACGAACCGAAGGCTGAGGAACCCAAAGCTGAGGCACCCAAAGCTGAGGCACCCAAAGCTGAAGAGCCTAAAGCTGAGGCACCCAAAGCTGAAGAGCCCAAAGCTGAGGCACCCAAAGCTGAAGAGCCCAAGGCTGAAGAGCTTAAGGCTGAGGAAGTTGTTGAAGAGGCACCCAAAGCTGAGGCACCCGCTGAGGAGAAGCCTGCCGA
Organism: Bacteroidales bacterium; assembly: GCA_023138875.1. Taxonomy (GTDB): domain Bacteria; phylum Bacteroidota; class Bacteroidia; order Bacteroidales. The sequence continues at coordinate 3,532 of JAGLOO010000049.1, read as the reverse complement.
GGAGTCCAAGAAGGAGGCCTAAGCAATCAATCCAATGCCGGTTCCAGGAGGTATAAAAGCAGGTAGAATCTCCAAGCCGAATGGACTCCAGGGGAAAGTAAATATTGTTCTTGACCCCGTTGCCGGGAAAAGCATTGAACCTGAAAATCCGTTGTTCATCGATATTGATGGGCAACGGATTCCTTTTTTTATGGAGGAATTCACCCTGGTTTCGGATGATCAAGCCATTATTAAACTGGAATTTATCAACACCATTGAGGAGGCGAGACCCGTCTGTGGCTGTGATGTTTACCTGGATCTGCAACTCAATCCTTCAAAGCATGAGAGCATGAATGATCTTCATGCAGTGGTGGGATATGAAGCATTTGATCTGCAAATGGGCAATCTTGGCAGGGTAACGGATTATATAGAAAGTGACATGAATCCGGTGCTATTGATTGACTACCGGGGTAAGGAGATGATGGTACCGGCTGCAGAGGAATTGATCGTCCGGATCGATCACCGGGAACAATCCATCCATTTTCATCTACCGGAAGGATTAACCACTTTGTAACAATCCCTATCTGGTATCGTCTTTAGTCGGAATTATTAATAAACCAAAACGTATTCAATATGAAAAGAGTTATTTTTCCTGTATCAGCAATGCTTGTCATGTTGCTGGGCAGTAGTTTTATTTTCGCAGACAGAGCCGCAGAGGATGTCCGCAAACTGGACTCATTTGATGGAATTGGAATAAGCATACCGGCTGATGTTTTCTATACACGAGGAAATACCCATGAGATCAGGATTGAAGGAGCGGATAAAGATGTGAGAGATCTTATTACAAAAGTAAAAGATGGTTTCTTGCAGGTGAAGTATGATGACTGGAAAATGAAGCGCTCAAAGCTTACCATTTACATCATCTCTGAAGATCTGGAAGCTGTGAAAATCTCAGGTTCAGCGCATTTCATGGCTGAAAAGCCGATTTCTTCCGAGGAAATGGACCTTGCAATGTCAGGAAGCGGAAGGATAACCTTCGGTATGCTGGAAGCTGAAGAAATAGATGTAAAGATCTCGGGGTCGGGTAATGTAGTGCTTGAAAAAGGAGAAGCTGAAGAGCTTGATGTAAAGATCAGTGGTTCCGGCGATTGTCTGGCTGAGAAATTTGTGGTATCTGAATGCTCGGTGATCATCAGCGGTTCGGGTGGTTGTAAGATTACTGCCAATGACGAAATTGATGTGACAATATCCGGAAGCGGAAGTGTTCGTTATCACGGGGATCCCCGCGTAAACAGCATATCCTCCGGATCAGGAAAGGTTGTCGCATTTTAAAATACGGAGCTCCCCTGCCTGAGAAGGAAGGGGATTACAGGAGCGGTTGTTTCAATACAACCACCTTCAGGCTGTCTGTGAAAACGGGCAGCCTGTTTTTCCTCTAAAAGTGAAGGTATTGTTGGGGTTTCGTTCTTTTATATAATTGGTTACTTTATGTGTACATCAATGTTGAGTATATAACAATGATTATTAGTTTTTTCATATATAAGTTGAAATCTTTAATGAAACAAATTAAAATTATTGTATGGAGTAATGTTTTTTAATTAACAAATATTTTCGACATGCTTGTTTCATGATCAGAATTTTAGTTTAGATTGTGATTTATTTTCCTTTTCCACCAAAGATACTTGTAGGCAACAATATTTGAGCCTGCACCCGCCATTGCCATTCCGGTCCAAAATCTGGCCGCACCACATTGTAGTACAATTGAGTTTGCAGGTTTAAAGGTAGTTTTCCACCAAGCATTACCAGTTTACCTCCACCGGCACCTAAAGGAACGATCCATCGGTCTTCAGAATCAGCAGTCCAGTCAGCAGTAATAATAGGCGCACTGTTTACGTACCAACCACTACCTAGTTGACGCACAAAAAACACATTCAACATCATGTGGTTCACATCACCACGATCTGATTTACCGGCAACCGACCAGGCGTTGTTTATTAAGCCACCGAAGGTCCAGTCGCCCGGTTGTATCAATACCACCAATGATGGACCAATACTCCATTTTTCTGTACCCCGTGTGCTGCCCCCTGTTGGCAGTTCAACTATCGGCCCAAATCCCCACATTGCCCCTTTACTTTCCGGAACATAAAATGCAGTAAATACAATGTCACTCAATCCTGAAGCAAGCTTTCCATTTTCATTGCTGAAATCCGGAATACGAACGATGGGGAAGATTGTCCTGGTGATTAGTTTGCCCCCGGCTAAAGGAATTACCGGTTGAATATTTAATACATTCATATTTCGGCTGTATTCGCCATAATTCATATTTAAATTATTCTGAAAGGGGAAACTCATTAAATCAGCTAATGGATTGGCGGCGGCAGCAGATAACTCTTCCTGAGATTGTTGGGCATTTGCAGAGAAAACCCCAAGCATAATTGTCAAAAAAATTAGTTTAATTGTTCTCATTGATTTTTTATTTAAAAAGGTTATTAATAAGTGTATCTGTTCATTAATAGAGAAATCCTCACATTTTTTAATAATAAAATTAGTCTTTCTGAAGTTCATTTTTTCCGTCAGGTTCTAATTTTGGACTAAACCTTAGCATGATACCAACCTGTGCCAATAACCCACTTTGGGTAAAGAAATTAATATTCGATTTTGATTGAACATAAGCCAGTGAAGTAGTCATTAATAATACTCTGTTTGGATTATTATTAAGTCTGTAAAACAAACTTTCAACGACACCAAATTCTGTATTGGATTGCTTTGTTTGATAAATAGGATTTATTGCCTTGTATTTCCTATATCCTCCAGATAAGTTAGTCACCAATACAATTCTATTTTTGTGATAAGCATGACTAATCTCAACAGACATCCCGAGTCCTTTTTTTGACTCACCTTTAGTATCATTATATGATATATTAATTATCGGCACAAATGTATGACTGTCCGAGATTTTCTTAGTGTAATTGATTGTCATTCTATGAGAAAACCCATTTCTGTCCAGAAGCTGTTGTTCACCTATTGATAGTCCAAGAAATTTACCGCTGTGTTCCTTCAATTCGATTTTACGAATGTCATATCGAACTCCTATATTGGATTGTCCTATTTTGACCCATTCCACTCGAATACCACGTGAATTTCGAATAGTCTCCACTCTTTCAACATCAACAATAAAAGGATCTTCCCAAACTGTAACAGGAACAGTCGATAGTAATATACCAATACTCAAATACCCGTCATTCTTGAGCAATTTTCGGACTGCAAATTGCTGGACTAAATCTAATCTGACAATATCAAGAATCGAACTGCCAAAAAACAACTGAGTGTTTTTGTTTTTAAAAGTATACTTTAATTCAAGTGCACCTAAGGGAGTTACTTGAAATTCAGTATCTGGTTCTTTATAAAGTGAATATGTAACTTTATCCGAAATCCCACTTTTAAGAAATCCAGCAATTGTATTAGTTCTATAGTTGAACAAACCCCCTGTAATTTGGACAAATCCACTTAAGCCTGGTGCATCCTGACCCATTAACCCAACTTGCGCCTGAGT
>JAGLOO010000048.1 GCA_023138875.1 Bacteroidales bacterium | reverse complement strand
TGGCCAGACCAGTGACATTCGTAGTATTATCCCTGCTCCATGCGTAGGTCGTGACACCATCCATACCATTGGTTGTAGACAGAACAATAGTAGTAATGACATTTCCTGAACATAAAATTTGTGTAGCCGGTGTGGACTGCCCGATAGGTTTCTTAAAAAAGTCGATATCAACACTATCAGCATCACTGCATGTACCAACTGTTTCAGCCCATTCGAATGTATAAGTTCCGTAGTCATCAACAGTCACCATCGTTGAAGGACTGGTTTGTCCCGTACCCCAGGAGGTAACACTACCAGGACCGGAAACCAGTGTCCATAACCCATCACCTATGCTTGGAGTAGCAGAAAGTGTATAACTAAATGAACCACATACATCATCGTCAATTCCAGCATAGGCATTGAGAGGAGCTGTTTGTTGAGTCCCTAAAGAATAAAAAGTACCAGGAGAGTTTTGATTATTGTATTCAGTAGTTAACCAGTCACCCGATCTGGAGGTAGAAGCAATCCTCACCTCGTCAATTCTCCCATCAAATGGTCTTTCTCCATCGCCAAATGCAGATGCTGGTTGATTCCCAATGGCAACATCAACCAAGGAACTTGTGCTGATATTGCCTGTCTTGCCAGAACCTGAGCCCACCACCGCTCCATTATGATACAGGTTCATGTTTGATCCGTCATAGACAGCAGTGACATAACTCCATGTTCCGGTATTCAATACACTCACTCCCGGATTATATGTGGAGGTGGTACCACCAGTCTTCAAACGAAACCTGAGTTCTGAACCATCACCAATTGTACTCAGCATCCACCAATGTTCAGCATCCACAGAACCCGTGGCCTTGGATACAATCCTTGCGTCTGTAATGGCAAAGGATTCAGGTCGTACCCATGCTGAAATGGTAATCGCACTAGTAGAAATATCAAAGTTGCCAAGTTCAATCCTGTCAGTATTGTCTCCTCTTTCAAAATCTTCGGCATCTAAAACACGTCCGGTTTCATTAACAGTACCTATGCTGGTACCATCATTAGCCCCTAATGCATCATCTTCATCATCATGTAAATGATACACAGATACAAAACCATTGGACCAGGTGTTGGCTGTAGAAGGATCCGAAGCAGGAGTATCATATCCAAAATAGAGATAGATAATGGTATTATCGTTATGATCAAGGGTGGGTATCTTCACCCAGGCAACATACTCTCCGGTTGCAGCAACATATTTCTCAACCTCATGATCCAACCGCGCCTCTCCATCGGAAGAAGTGAAAACAAGGTCCCATCCATTTGAATTATTTACATATCCCCCATTGAATTCATCCCGGAGATCATTATCCAAGGAAACACTGATCAAAACCGGAAAATCCGTGAAGTCAGAACCATCCGGAATCTGGGACTCCTGAATAGTGATTTGCTTTCGGTAACAGTAACCATCCAGCCACTGTCCGCTCACATCGGGGAGCAGGATCAGTGCAAGCAGCAGAGTTAAAAAGATGGTTTTCAGCAAGGAGGATCGCAATGAGAAAATCCGGGTAATTTCAGGACATACCTTCCCCGGGCCAGGGGTGCATGGCAAAGGTTTAAGATTCGTATTTTTTATACCTGTTTGGACGGAGATCACCTGGTTATAAAAAAAGTTATTCCAGATACCCCACGGATATCCGGATTGTTGGAAAACAGTTCGACCTTCTTTAAGACGCAATTCGTCTGAATTTCGTTGCTTATACGCAATATATATGTGTATGTTACCCGAATCTAGACAAATAAAACGGCATATTCGAATTCCTAATTGTGAAAAAATGCATGCAGTACCTCAAGTGAGCGAATATCTCCCATCCCTTCTACATGAAGTTTGTAGTACTTGATCAGGTTATCCAGCACATTCTTCCTCTGTGTACTGTTGAACACGGATTCTGTAATGCCCTGGTAATCAAAACTGCTATATCGGCTCCACAGGACACTGGAAGTTTCGTCCAGTTGGATTTCAGGATCGGCCAGGAAAGGTTTGAACTGTCCACTTACCAGGTCAAAATAAGTATTTTCGTCCCCAAAATTATTTTGTGGATAAAATCCCAGGTACCTGGATAACTGGAACAGAAAAATAATATGGAAATCGGGAGAGGGGTCCTCGAGTGCATCCAGGTATTTGATGGTATTGATCAGAAAATGAGCCAGCATCGGATTGGACTCTTCCTCCCTGACGACCCGGTACAATATCTCGGCAATAAATATGGCCTGGGTACTTTTGGTAATGTCGTAAGGAAGCGAATTGAGTGGCGTGGCCCTGGTCACTTCCTTCACAAGCTGCATTTCTCGGGAATCTTTATGATAGACCTCAAAATCCAGGATGAACAATGGCTGAAACAGGTTGGCACGGTTCTGTTTCCTGGATCCCCTCACGCCTTTAATCATATAGGATTGCCTGCCGTACTGCTCTGTATAGCAATGCACAATAAGGCTGGATTCACCATACTGTATGGTATGCAGCACAATGCCTCTGGTCTTACGGATCATTGTTAATGGATGAATAACAGTTTGGTGACGTGTGAAAGGGTACCGTCTGCATTGGAAAGAAAGATCATATACACCCCGGTAGCAACCCGTTCGCCTCTGAAATTGGTACCATCCCACAAGGCCTGTCCACCCAGCGACTCGGTCTCATACACCAGGTTGCCGCTTATATCTACGATCTTGACTGTGGTATTCTCCACCAGGCCCTTGATGGCAACAGGACCCTGGTAGGTTTCACGCACAGGATTCGGGTAAACCACCACATTGTCATACACCTTGCTTCCGCTAAGTGCATCACCCTTATAGGAGATAATTCCTTTATCTGTTCCGAAAAATACCTCCCCGGACACACCATCAATGCAGATATCAGTAATGTTGTCGGAGAGAAGCGGACTGTTGCTGGCATTGAATTGCTCAATCTGCTCCAGGCCGTCGTCCGAAACCAGGTAAACACCACCTCCGGATGTCCCCAGCCACTTCCGGTTGGCCCCGTCCACTTCGATGGCCGTCACCACCTGGGAGCCCAGCAATGGATCTCCATTATTGGTTCCGTCATTCCTGGGAATAATGATCTCCTGCGCATACACAAACTCATCAGAGAACAGCCGGTATGGAGTGTAAATCACCAGGATGCCCTGGTTGGTACCCAACCATAAATTTCCGTTCCGGTCCTCAGCAAATGAACGTACATCATTGGTAATCACCTTCCCATACTTGTCCACCACACTTACCCGCTCATAAATATCATCGGATGTGTTATCTATGGTGCCGTTGTCGTCCATGGCAAACAGTCCGTTCCCCCGGGGTATGATCGCCCATTTATGGCCCGCTTGCGTGACAAGAATGCTTCCAAGTGCACTAAAATCAGTGATCAGGTTATCGGCCCGGAAACTCTTCCAGGTGCCATCTGATTTGAGGACAGAGATGGGCTCGGACACACCAGTGTTGGTCATCCAGATATTACCCAGGGCATCATAGGTAACACCTCCGATCCTGATATAATTGCCCCCCGGGATTATACTTCGAAGTGAACTGTTGGTTTCTCCGTACCGGATGAGATCTTTTCCCTCGCTGAATTCAATCAAACCATGCCCCCAGGATCCGGCAAATACATGCATTGGATCGGCCGGATCAACAGCCAGTGTAATCAGGTCCCGATCCTCCCAGCTGGAACGGTAATCCCATAGCTCATCCTTGAATGTCTCCAGTGTAGCCGAAAGAAAAAGGTTGTTCCAGGCGCCCGAAACTCCTCCCTGCACTGCATGGAGCACGCTTCCGGAAGAAGCCATATCATACACAATGGAAGAATAGGGGCCATTCGGAACTATGGACCATTTTCCCCCTCCCTGGTTGGTGACCAATCCTCCTCCGAAATCAGCTACCCATATATCCCCGTTATCATCCAGGGAAGCAGAAAGGGGCTTATGTGTCCGCAACTGCTGCACCACAAGCAATCCGTTATTAATAACATTCACGCTTGTATCATCAACCAATGTCAGTAATCCACCCTGGTTGAGTATCTCATGACATCTTTTACCTGTAAAATATGGGTAGGTATTCCAAGCATCTCCAGTGTTGTAATAGACCTGGTCCTGTTCCCCGGATGGATCGGAATAGGATGTAAAAAGGGCATCTTCATAGAATGCAATGGTATTGAAAACTTCGTCGGCATGGGGAATCCCGGGAAGGGTCTCCCAAGCATTGAAATCCACCAGGAAAGGATCCGATAACTGTCCCCTTCGGATACCCTGGTCTGTTGCCGCATAGATGTAAGTGCCATCGGATGCAACCTGGTTCACTTTTAATGCCTCCCCATTGTCACCGATATAATAGGTTTCGCTGATCTCATTCTTCTCCAGGTTCAGCAATACGATCCCAAAACCGGTGGAGAGATAGGCTCTCTGGTCCATGAAATAAATATCATATATGGACTTATCGCCAGGGATCTGTTTCTTCATAATGTCGGGCAGATTGAGGATCATCCCTTCCCTGATGATATCTATATTTGAATTCTGATAAGCCAGGATAAGGGTGGAAGATTCACCACTCCAACGCATAGCCGCTATACCATTATCGGATAATCCATCAATCTTGGATATTTTTTCAACCGAATTGTCTTCCAGATTATAGGAAAAAAGTCCACCCGTTGCAGAGCAGAAAACACGGTCATCAGTAGCTTCAGCCAGATTACAATACTTATATGGAAGATGCGTTCTCCACTGACCCAGGGTGATCTGCCCCTCAAGGGGCTGTATCAGCAACAACCCAAAACATATGACCGTATAAAGGAGCCTGTTCCGCATGTTAGAAATGTTTCTTTAAATACGCAAATTTGAAGAACATATTACATCCCCTTCAGAAATTCTATGAGCTTGTTTATTGCTCTTGCCCTGTGACTGATGCGATTTTTCAATGAAAGATCCATCAATGCAAAGGTTTCGTTATATCCCTCCGGTCTGAAAACCGGGTCATATCCAAATCCCATATTACCTGAGGAGCTCAGTGCTATTTCCCCTTTCACCACACCCTCGAATTGGTACTCGGTACCATTCAATACCAGGGCTATCACCGTTCTGAATTGAGCCGCCCTCCCGGAAATCCCCTCCATCTCTAAAAGCAATTTCCGTATGTTCCCTGCTGCAGGTTCCATTTCAGGAAACACAGGATGCCCAATCCTTGAATACCTTGCCGAATATACACCCGGAGCACCATTTAAAGCAGTTACCTCAAGGCCTGTATCATCGGCAAAACAGCTCCTTTTGAATTTATTGTATATATACCAGGCTTTCTGAGAGGCATTTTCTTCAAGGGTTTCATGATCCTCCGGTATCTTTTCGGATACATCCAGATCACTTAATCCAAGCAGTGTATAATTGTCTCCAAGCAAGGCGCTGATCTCTTTCAGTTTATGCCGGTTATTGGTAGCAAAAATAAGTTCCATGTTTCTTTTCATATTCGGAAGGATATTTGAATATCCTTAACGTAAAAAAGGCCGCACAAATTGGCGGCCCTGAAATTATGCAAAAGTTTAAACTATCAGCCTCCGGTGGCCCTGAATCCTCCTGAAACTTTTGCTGGTCTGGGATTCATACACATAACAGGCAGGTTCTCCGGATTGGCAAGGATATACTGCTCAGGAGCGCCCAGTAAATAGTCAGCCCACGTGATATCACGCGTGGCCATAACCAGTATGAGGTCCGCCTGATGCTCTTTGGCAAATGAAATGATCTCTTTCTTAAAACTCTGTTTCCTGGATGAGGTTACAATCTCATACTCAACATCATGCCCCTTAAGGAATGATTCGATATACTTAATATTGGAGAGGGTCTTTCTCTTGAAGCCCTTGTCTCTGGCTCTGGATTTCAGAATGATAAACTTCGAACCAAAATTCCTTGCAAGGTAATAGATCCAGTTTGCTTTCTCCTTGTTTTCCCGTTTGAAATCAATGGGAAGCAAAATGGTGTCGATCTTATCCTTGACCGGCTTGCCCTGGACAATAAGAAACGGAATTCGTGAAGATACCACCACTTTCAGGGCCTTGCTGCCGAACAATTTCTGCGCCCCCCTCATCCCATGGGTTCCCATAATGATCATTTCTGCCTGCTTCTCCTTGGCAGTGTCCCCAATGGCTTTGAAAATGCTTCCACGCACTACCTCCACATAGGGTTTTTTACCATATTCTTTTCCAAGTTTTTCGGATGAGGCATCTATTTCAATTTTTTTAGATCCGACATCATCCAGATCTGCAACAACATGCAAAAGAAGAATTTCCCTGTTCAGGGCCCTGGAAAAATTTACAGCATGCTGAAAAGCGTTCTCAGCAACCTGTGAGAAATCCCACGGTACGATAATTGGCCTTTCTAACTTTTCCATAAATATCCTAAATTTTGGTTATCAATGAAGGGTTAATATATTTTTATATTTTTGATATTAATTATACGCTGCGACAGTCACACTGATCGACAAGTTATGAATTTATTTTTCAAGTCATATAGAAAGCACTTGATTTTTTTTCTTCTCATAACTTGGGAACCCGGCTTCAAATGTGGAATGGCGCAGGAGACATATTTATACCACACACCCTGGATCCAGGAAATAAAACTGCCCTCCCAATACACTGATATTCCCAATAGATCCTTCTACCTGGACGACCTCGGTCACCTTTTCATCGGAAAAGAAAACGGCCTCACCATCGTTAACGGGAGAAGGTCCATACACCTTCATATGGATGGCCCCGTTTATATAGCCGGCGGCTGTTCAGATAGCCTTTATTATACCTCCGGGAATGATGTAGGATATCTCATCATGGATGAAAAACTGGGATTTCATACCCTTTCATTCCTGGGCTGGATACCTTCGGCTCATCGTACCTTTATCCCTTCCGGGCTGGTCTGCATTGATAATAGCCTTTTCATGAACACCGACCGGGGAGTTTACCACCTGTCAAATGGCCGTGCTGAATTCTTCTCATTTCAAATGGCAGAGACCCGTCTGCACAGGGTTGGGGATGATCTATACCTGGCTGTGGATGGTACCGGGATCATGTACTGGTCGGGTGACCGGTTTGAGGAGCTGGTGGACCAGGAGCAAATCGGAGGTGATCCAGCCATTTTATTGGGAATTGAAGAAAACAGATTACAGGTCCTTACCTCTGCAGGAGCAGTATACTCCATGACAGACTCGGATTCCACCCTGCTAAAAGTGGCTTCATTTCCTGCCATGAACAGGATCGCATTCATCGAACATATCAATGAGGAACTGGTTCTGGTGGGTACACATGAAACCGGGATGTCTATCCACAACCATGAAGGCCGGCAGATCAACAAGCTTGGAAACAAAGGGGGACTTCCGGACCGGGATATTCAGCAGGTATACGCAAGCAAAGATCATGAGATCTGGATCCTGGGGCCTCATTCACTTCACAAAATCAACTATCCCTCCTTACTTAACGTACTGGAGATCAACCCTTCAATAATTGGAAGGATACTGGCATCAGTGGTTGTGGATGACCGCATAATACTGGGTTCAAGTCATGGTGTATTCAGTGTTGAACGGAATGATACCCTGACCGACAAATGGCATATAGAAGAACTTACTCCCGGTCAGCAGGAGTCGATACATCTGCTGGCCGTTGCCGGTGAACAACTTTTTGCAGCAGGTTCCGGGCACCTTTATTCAATCCACGATAATAAAACTGAAATTCTGGACGAAGGCCGATTTACAGGGATCCAGGCACTGAATAAAAACTCCGTGGTTGCATCCAGTAATAAAGGCATCATCCGGTGCAACCGGACTGATCATGGATGGAAGATTACCAGCCTCGATCCTTCATTGTCCTCTTCCCATTTCTTTGTAAAACACAAAGATGATGTATTCTTCCTTTGCGGAAATGGGGTATACAGGCTTTCGCGTGATTTGAAGGATGCGGTTTCCATCCCCTTTCATATGGATGAATTGCTGTTCAGGTTGCTCCCTGTGGACAATGAGCTTTATCTGGTTGGGAACAACCTGGTATACCTGTATGAAGAGGATGAGGAGACCTTTTTACCGCTGCCCTGGGATCATAAGGCTGAAGTCCTCTCCGGTTCTGATATCATTTTTCCTGATAAAACCGGGGACTATTGGATCGTTCAACATAATGGAAAATACAGCTCCAGGGTAATCAATGCCGGTCAACTGGAAGAGATTTCCGATGACCGTAAATCCTTCCCGGTCCTTCAAAACCTGGGTGAGATCATCAGCCTCACTGTTGTGGACAGCATACTTTTCATCACTGGCAAGGACAAGGTGTCGCTGTTTGATCTGCGAAAACTGAATTCCTGCAACGGGGAAGTCCCACTTCGCATTGAAAGGATGAAAAGTGCCGACACAGGTGAGCTTGACCTTGATCTTCCATCGTCTGCCGGCTGGTTTTCCGAACAGGGTGAACTTATCCTTTCCCATGCAAGCAATGATATCGAAGTATCCCTGGCCGGCCTGGAATTCCAGAGTGCGCCCGAGCCCTTGTTCAGATACAAACTGCTCCCCGGACAGGAGCGCTGGTCCGGCTGGAGCAACAACAGGGAAATGGTTTTCATCAAATTAAGGCATGGAGAGTACAGGTTTGTGGCCCAGGCAAAAGACCTGTACGGCAGGGTATCGGCACCTGCAGAACTGTTGTTTACTATCAAACCTCCATTCTACAGGACCTGGTATGCATATACCTCTTATGGTATCCTGTTGCTTGTGGGATTGTTCCTTTTCCAGAAATGGCGATTGCTCAGTTATCAGCGGGCCGAGAACCGGGGATCTCAGCGCATGCAGATCAAACTCGACAACCTGACCGTCGAAAAGGAAAAATCGGATAAGCTGGTGGCCGAAGTATTACCGGAAAGAACCGTTACACAGCTGAAAACCAAAGGAAAGTCCAAATGGGATAAGTATGAGAGAACCACAGTCCTCTTTTCTGACATCCAGGGCTTCACAAAGATTGCAGAGGAGATGAATCCTGAAGCGTTGATCGATGAACTGGATAAATTCTTTTTTCATTTCGATTCGGTGGTTGAAAAATACAACATCGAAAAGATCAAGACCATCGGCGATGCCTATATGGCTGCCGGAGGCATCCCGAAAAAGAACAGCACCAATCCGGTTGAAGTGGTCCTTGCCGCCCTGGAAATGCAATCCTATATGCAGCACCTGAAGACCTCCAAAACCGATATCTGGGACCTGAGGATCGGCATCCATACCGGACCTGTGATTGCCGGGGTGGTGGGCCATAAAAAGGTCTCCTACGACATCTGGGGTGATACGGTGAACACAGCTTCCCGGATGGAATCTTCAGGGATAGCCGGTAAGGTGAATATTTCGGGGATTACTTACGGAATGGTAAAGGATTACTTCATCTGTGAATACAGGGGCAAACTTCCCGTCAAATACAAAGGAAACATCGATATGTATTTTGTAAATGGACTGCGCCCTGAATTATCGGTGGACCTGAAAGGCATTCCCAATAAAAGGTTTTTCATAAAGTTGCAACTTCTCAGGCTTGGCGATCTTGAAGAAAAAGTGTTGGATGGTATTCTGACGGAGCTACCTCCTAAACTCCATTTTCACAGACTGGAGTATGCCCGGAAGGTATACAATCAAGCCTTCCTGCTTGCACGTGCCGAAGAGATGGAGCAGGAGGAAAGACTCCTGATCCGGACAGCCGCGCTGCTGTTATTTACCGGTCTTACCCAGTCATTTAACAATTTTGAGAACCGGTCTTCAGTTATTGCGCGGGAAATCCTGCCGAATTTCCAATACTCTGAAAGACAGATTGACCAGATCTGCAACCTGATCCTGGCCACCAAACAGCCTTTCAATCCACACAATCAAATGGAAAAGATCCTCATCGATGCAAAGATGGAATACATCGGGTGTCCCGACTACCCCACTGAGATCAAACTTCTGTTCCAGGAATTGAAAGAGGCCGGAGCAAAAATAAATGGCCAGCAATTCAAGAAACAACAACTTGAACTACTTTTCGGATTTGACTTTTTCACCATTACCGGACAACGGCTCCGGGAGGTCCCGGGACCCGATCAGATGGCGATACTGGAAGAGGAGAGGTGGATATAAAACATCCTTATAAAACATCATTTCTTTATTGGCGCTCAGGGTTGGATTGTTTACTTTTGATGACTTATTCACCCACTAATTATCATCGTTATGGATCTTGACTGGAAAAACCTTGGTTTTGATATTATAAAAACTGACTACAACGTCAGGTGTGTGTTTCAGGATGGAAAATGGGGCGAACTTGAGGTATCCTCCGACCAGTACCTTCCCATCCATATCGGTGCCACATGCCTTCATTACGGCCAGGAGTCTTTCGAAGGGCTGAAAGCCTTTACCGGGGCTGATGGCAGGATCAGGATTTTCCGTCACGAAGAAAATGCCAGGCGAATGATCAGATCTGCAAAAGGCATTTTACTGGCTGAAGTACCTGTAGAATTATTCATGGAGGCCGTGGAGAAAGTGGTACTTCTGAATAAAAAATATATCCCCCCCTATGGACTAGGCGCCTCTCTCTACATCCGTCCATTGCTCATCGGAACCGGGCCAGAAGTGGGCGTCCGGCCGGCAAAAGAGTTTACATTCCTGGTATTTGCAATGCCCGTGGGACCCTATTTCAAGGAAGGATTCAAACCGTTGGACATAATGATCTGCAGGGATCATGACCGTGCCGCTCCCCTGGGGACAGGCCACCTGAAGGTAGGGGGCAATTATGCCGCAAGTATGGCCTCAATATCAGAGGCACATCAGAAGGGCTTTGCTACTGCCATGTACCTGGATGCCAAAGAAAAAAAGTATATTGACGAATGTGGACCAGCCAATTTTTTCGGGATCAAAGACAATACCTACATCACACCAAAGTCCGATTCCATTCTGCCATCCATCACCAACAGTAGTCTTCAGATGCTTGCTGAAACCTTTGGCATGAAGGTGGAAACACGCCCGGTACCGGTTGAAGAGCTTGCTGAATTTGAGGAAACCGGAGCCTGTGGAACTGCCGCTGTCATCACTCCCTTTCGGAAAGTGGTGGATATAGATAAGGATATCACCTATATGTACGGTGACGGGGTCAATCCTGGTCCTGTAATTTTAAAGCTATATGAAACACTCACCGGAATCCAAAACGGTGATATTGAAGATACTTTCGGATGGACCAAAATCCTCGATTAAGTCAGAAGCCGCCTGCATAACCCAAATTATTCCTATCTTTGCCCCAGCCATTTTTAAAGGCAATGTCAAAGAAGGAGAACAGGACATATTCCCGGAGGATTCGCAGTTCATACATCACCTCAATCATCAGTATTTCACTCGTTTTGCTGTTGCTTGGATTGGTTGGACTGCTCCTGATCAATGGCCGCAACATTAAAAAACAGGTGATGGAGAGCATTGGTTTCAATGTCATCCTGAAAGAGAATGTGAAAGAAGCAGATATCTACCAGCTTCAGAAGATCCTGGATGCCCGGAAATATATTCTTTCAACCGAGTACATCACCAAAGAGGAAGCCGCCCTTGAGACCGAACAGATGCTGGGTGAAGATTTCATCCGTTTCCTCGGTTACAATCCCCTTCCTCCCTCCATCAGGGTCAGGTTGCACCAGCAATGGACCAATCCGGATTCGGTGATGATCATCGAACAGGACCTTTTGCAATATAATTCCATCGAAGAGGTCTATTATAAAAAATCCCTGTTGTATGCCATCAACGAAAACATCAGGCAGATCTCTATAGTGATCCTTGGTTTCTCCATTCTTCTAACGCTCATTTCAGTCACCCTGATCAACAACACCATCAGGCTTTCAATTTATTCGAAACGATTTATTATCAATACCATGCAATTGGTTGGAGCCACCCGGGGTTTTATTCGCAGGCCTTTTCTTTTCAGGGGTGCTGTCAGTGGTTTTACAGGTAGCCTTGTGGCACTGTCCCTGTTGTTTGGCCTTGTGTACCTGCTCCAAAAAGAATTTGAAGGAGTAATCTCGCTGAAGGATTATGAACTGCTTGCCATCCTGGCGCTGGGTGTGATCCTTGTGGGGACGGTGATCAACTGGATATCCACCTTCTTTGCAGTAAATAAATACTTGAACATCAAAACAGATAAGCTTTATTAATATAGCCCGCTATGAGTAAAAAAAATATTAGCAAGGAAAATTTCGCGCTGGGAAAGGAAAATTATATCTTGCTGATGATCGGATTCGCCATCATCGTGCTTGGATTTATCCTGATGACCGGAGGTAAATCGGAAGATCCTTCCATATTCAATGAAGAAGAGATTTTCAGTTTTCGCCGGATCACACTGGCACCCATCATTGTCCTTGCCGGCTTCATTTTTGAGATCTGGGCCATCATGAAGAAACCCAAATCGTCCGGCAATAGTTAAATATCCATATTCCATTTATGACCTTGATTGAAGCATTGATCCTTGGCATTGTCCAGGGACTCACAGAATTTCTGCCCGTTAGTAGCAGTGGTCACCTCGAGATCGGCAAAGTATTACTGAATGTGGATGTTAAAGAAGACCTGACTTTTACCGTGCTGGTCCATTTTGCCACGGTGCTGAGCACCATTACTGTATTCTTCAAGGAGATCAAAGAGCTGGGCACCGGATTGATTGCATTCAGGTGGAATGAAGAAACCCGGTATGTATCAAAGATCCTTGTCTCCATGATACCGGTCCTGATCGTAGGCGTACTGTTCAGGGAGGAGGTTGAATCACTGTTTTCCGGTAACCTGATCCTGGTGGGTGGTGCGCTGCTTGTCACTGCACTGCTTCTCATGTCTACACAGCTGGTAAAGGCGGGGAATAAAAACATCCCATTCCTGGATGCACTGCTAATGGGTATTGCCCAGGCGGCAGCCGTTATCCCGGGATTATCAAGATCGGGCGTGACCATTTCCACGGGACTTCTTCTTAAAAACGGTAGAAGCGATGTGGCCAGGTTTTCTTTTCTCATGGTACTGTTGCCTATTATCGGAGCTGCTCTGCTGGACATCCTCTCATTTTCATCTTCATCCGGGGAAGCCGGGGTCTCTGTTGCGGCACTGGTAACGGGATTTCTTGCTGCCTACGTATCGGGATTCCTGGCCTGCAGGTGGATGATCAGACTTGTAAAAAAAGGAAACCTTTACTGGTTTGCGCTCTATTGTGCTGTGGTAGGAATCGCATCAATCGTTTTTGCCTGATATAATGGAATACAGTCACCCCGAAGCATACCTTGAAGGAACGGTCCTGTTCATTGATAAGCCTTTGAACTGGACCTCATTCGATGTGGTGAATAAGATCCGGAAGTCTCTGAGGCATCACCTGAGGATCCGGAAAATTAAAGTAGGTCATGCCGGTACACTGGACCCGCTGGCCACCGGACTTATGATCCTCTGTACCGGGAAAGCTACTAAAACAATTATGCAGTACCAGGATCTGGATAAGGCCTATGATGCTCAGATCAGGCTGGGTGCTACCACACCCTCTTTCGACCTGGAAACAGAGGTGGATAAAACCTATCCCTGGGAACACATTACCCGAACTATGGTGGAGCGGTCACTGTCAGTATTCACCGGCGAGCTACAACAGCTCCCCCCTCTCTTCTCTGCCAAAAGCGTGGACGGAAAACGGGCCTATGAAATGGCCAGAAAGGGGAAGCAGATTGAACTAAAGCACCAGCATATTACGGTCAACAAAATGGAGGTCCTGGCATTTGAACCACCTGCCCTCTCGATACACGTGGAATGCAGCAAGGGTACATACATTCGCGCACTGGCCCGGGACATCGGAGTTGACTTGAAATCCGGAGCTCATCTGACAGGCCTCAGGCGGACACGGATCGGTCCTTATAACGTGTCCGACGCCATTTCTATTGAAAACTTTATAGAAAAGCTAGAACTTTTGTAACAAAATTGTGTTTTTTACGTATAACGATGCTCGCATCATTCAAATAATCATATTCCTAACATGAAGTTATCCCAGTATAAATTTAATTTACCCCCGGAATTAGTTGCAAAATTCCCTGCCGAGAATCGCGATGAATCAAGATTGATGGTCCTTCATCGTGATACAAAAAAGATTGAACACAAAACATTTAAGGACATCATCAACTATTTTGATAACCAGGATGTGCTGGTTTTTAACGATACCAAGGTATTCCCGGCCCGTTTGTACGGGAACAAAGAGAAGACCGGCGCCGAAATAGAGGTTTTTCTCCTGAGGGAACTCAACAGTGAACAGAGACTCTGGGATGTATTGGTAGATCCGGCCAGGAAAATAAGGATCGGTAACAAACTTTACTTCGGGGAAGATGAAATCCTTGTTGCCGAGGTCATCGATAATACAACATCCCGCGGAAGGACACTCAGGTTCCTGTATGACGGGGATTATGATGAATTCAAAAAGACACTTTTCGAGCTTGGAGAAACACCCCTTCCCAAGTTTATTGAACGGAAGGTTGAGCCGGAAGACAGAGAGCGTTATCAGACCGTTTATGCAAAACATGAAGGAGCGGTGGCTGCCCCGACGGCAGGCATGCATTTCAGTCGTGAATTGCTGAAGCGCCTGGAAATCAAAGGTGTTGAATTTGCCTACATTACCCTGCATGTGGGTTTGGGGAATTTCCGTAATGTGGATGTGGAAGACCTTACAAAACACAAGATGGATTCGGAAAGGATCACGATCTTGGAGGAAGCTGTGAAATTTGTAAATGAAGCCAAAGGGAGGAAAAGCAATGTTTGCGCGGTGGGCACCACTGTGATGCGAACACTTGAAAGCTCTGTTTCCACCGATGGATTCCTCAAGGAGTTTGATGGCTGGACCAACAAATTCATATTCCCACCCTATGAATTCAGTGTACCTAACAGGATGATTTCAAATTTTCATCTTCCCTATTCTACCCTGTTGATGATGGTTTCTGCATTTGCCGGATACAATTACCTTATGGATGCTTACCAGGTCGCCATCAAGGAGAACTATAAATTCGGGACCTATGGTGATGCCATGCTAATCCTGTAACAAATCCCGCATGCCGCTCCTCAACTCCATTATCTCCTGGGTGAATGTAAAGAGGCTTCACCAGATTGAGCTGTTTAAAAAGTATCCCTTTGATGTACAGCAGGAGGTATTCACAAAGTTGGTGGAACAGGCTACCAGGACCACATGGGGTGTTCAGTATGGTTATGATTCCATCTTCTCCATTGAAAATTTCCAGGAAAGGGTACCCATCAGTACCTATGATGACATTAAACCTTATATCAACCGGTTAAGAGAAGGTGAAGAGAACTTATTGTGGCCATCGGAAATTAAATGGTTTGCCAAATCTTCGGGTACCACTTCCGATAAAAGCAAGTTCATCCCTGTAAGCAATGAATCATTGGAAGAGTGCCATTTTCGGGGAGGAAAAGATGTGATCGCGTTATATACAAAGGAGCGTCCTGAAAACGGGATCCTAAAGGGAAAGGCCCTGACGCTCGGGGGAAGCGCGGAAGTCAACAATTTCAGCAACCAATCCTATTATGGTGATCTGTCGGCCGTAATTATTGAGAACCTTCCGTTCTGGGCACATTTCATCCGGACTCCGGCAGCCGAGATTGCCCTGATTCCCGATTTTGAAGAAAAGCTTGAAAAAATCACAAATCTTACAGTCAACGAAAATGTAACCAGCATTGCCGGGGTACCCTCATGGAACCTTGTTCTCCTCAAAGCTATTCTTGATTTTACCGGAAAGAACCATGTTCTCGATGTTTGGCCTAACCTGGAGCTCTTCACACACGGCGGGGTCAGTTTCACTCCCTACCGGGAACAATTTAAAAAACTGATCCCTTCTGAAAAGATGAACTACATGGAGACCTACAATGCCTCGGAGGGTTTCTTTGGTATCCAGGATGACCTGGACAGTGATGACATGCTCCTGATGCTGGATCTGGGTGTATTTTATGAATTCATTCCCCTTAACCGGCTGGACGATCCCCATCCGCCAGCATATACCGTCAAAGAGGTGGAGATGGGGATCAATTATGCCATCATCATTACCACCAACGGCGGACTCTGGCGATATATGATCGGAGACACCATTGTGTTCACTTCCCTCTACCCGCATAAATTCAAGATCTCGGGACGGACCAAGTACTACATCAACGCATTCGGAGAAGAGGTGATCCAGGACAATGCAGAGAAAGCTTTGATGACGGCCTGCCAGAAGACCGGGGCAGTAATAAAGGAGTATACAGCGGGTCCGTTATATATGGGTGATGACTCCAAAGGGGGCCATGAGTGGATGATCGAATTTGAGACTGCTCCAGACAACCTGGATCATTTCGGGGAAGAGCTTGACAGCTCACTATGTACAATCAATTCGGACTATGAGGCAAAAAGGTTCAAGAACATCACCCTGATGAAACCCCGCATTATTTCCCTTGAGCCCGGAACCTTTTACAGATGGATGCAAATAAGGGGCAAATTGGGTGGCCAGAACAAAATACCCAGACTTGCCAATGACAGGAAGTATTTAGATGAGCTAACAGCCATTTTAACCCAATAAAAGTTACTATCTTGGTCTAATTCTCTCTTTAAATCGAAAAGCATGCATGTAGCTGTTGCGGGAAATATCGGGTCCGGAAAAACCACACTTACCAGTCTGCTGGCCAAACACTATGTCTGGGAAGCCCAGTACGAGTATGTGGATGACAATCCCTATCTCAACGATTTTTACCAGGATATGCAGCGCTGGTCGTTTAACCTGCAGATCTATTTTCTCAACAGCCGGTTCAGTCAGATCGTAAGGATCAGGGAATCCGGGAAGAAGATCATCCAGGACCGCACCATCTACGAGGATGCTTATATCTTTGCCCCCAACCTGCACAGCATGGGTTTGATGGACACCAGGGATTTTGAGAATTACTTTGCCCTGTTCAACCTGATGAGTTCGCTGATCGATCCACCCGACCTTCTGATCTACCTGCGTGCTTCCATTCCAACCCTGGTTGAACAAATCCAGAATCGCGGACGCAAATATGAAAATAATATCAGGCTCGACTATCTGAAACACCTCAATGAGCGTTACGAGGCCTGGGCAGAAACCTACAGCCTGGGCAAATTACTGATCATCGATGTGGACAATCTTAACTTCAGGGATAAACCCGAACATCTAAGCACCGTCATCGACAAGATCAACGCTGAAATTCACGGTCTGTTCTAAAATCCGAGCTTCAGGGTATTTCTTCCTGAAGGGATTGTAAAACGGTACTGGAGAACTCAGGGTGTTGATTCCTCTTCGGGAACAAAAACCACATCCACCACATTGGGATCATCATAGAAAGCTTTCATGGCCTTCTTAATGTCTTTCGTAGAAAGATCTTTCAGGATATCCTCATAGTTTGCAGGATCGTCGAAATTAATCCCGTGAACATAATAGTCGTACAGGGTATTCAGGAAATATGAATTGTGTTCCTTGTTCTGTTCCCTGGTTTTCAGTATGTTCTCCACCGTCTTGGACAGATCCACTTCCGAGGGTCCATCCTGGGCCAGTTTCACCAGTTCAGCATACACCTTTTCCTTCAGGTCTGCGGATCTCTCCGGATCACAATCGAACCTGATCTGCATTTTGGCTTTCTCCACAGGCCAGCGATTCAATCCCGTCCGTACCCCCACACCATAAGTACCACCTTCTTCCTCACGGATCGATTCCATATAACGCAGGTCCAGTATTCCTTCTATCACCTTCATGACGATCTTGTTGTATGGATCATATTTCATTTCGTTATTGATCACAATATTCACATTGGCCTTGGGGGTTTCCAGAACCAGCGGTATCAACTTTTCCACTTCTCCCTCTGGTTCACGTACCTTCCTGTCAATCCATGTTTCCTCCCGGCCCAGGTCGGGTATGGCTCCAATATATTTCTGGGCCAATACCTTGATCTCTTCTCTATCCATATTCCCCACAATGACGAATAGAAAATCACTGGCATCAGTGAAGCGGTCACGATACACCTCCTTGATCATCTCCAAATGAACGTCCTGAAGAAATTCCGTATCCAGCACCCTGGTACGGGGATGGTAATCGGAAAGGATCAGGCTCAAAGAATCACCCATAATCTTCTGTGGATTGTTTCCCATATTCTGAACAAATGCATGGTACCTGGCCAAGATGGCTTCATGGGCTTCTACATCAAACCTGGGATGGTTAAAATGCAGGTAGATCAGTTGCATCAAAGATTCCATATCTTTAGGACTGGCTGTCCCGTTCATCCCCTCAGACAGGTTTTGCAGGCTTATCTTGAGTGTAACATTTTTTCCGGTAAGCATCTTCTTTAAACCGGTAGCATCGAATTCCCCCACACCATAAAATTCTGTGAGTGAGGTCAGCATATCGGTGGAAGGTACATAGTCATCTTCATACAATGAACTCCCGCCCTTGCTGTATGCCCGAAGTTGTACCTGGTCCTTTTCAAAATCAGCATGTCTGAAAACCACCCGTGCACCATTATCCAGTGTCCACTCCACCGCGTCAAAAACAGACAGCTCCCTGGTACCTGTGATCCCGGCCAGTGCCAGTTCCTCTGAAACCAGCGATTCGGCCAGTTCCTCATCCTCATAGGGCTCCACCTCGGCCAGGGCCACCTGTTGAAAGATCTCCATGGATGCAACTTCCGTTAGATGTTGAATATCTTCACCTTCCGGGCCCTGAATCACCAGCACCTGGTTTTCGTCGGTAACCCACTGTTCAAGACTTGCATTGAAGTCTTCCAGTGTTATGGTGGGCAGAAGCGCCTGGACAAGCATATACCCATTCTCGGCTGAAAGAAATGCATCCCCTTCCAGGAAATGATCTATGTACTCGTTCACATATTCTTCATTGCTGATCTTATCCCTTTCTTTGTAATGCTTTTCCCAGCGTGTAAGGATATTGGCTTTCGCGCGGTCCAGTTCACCAAGAGTGAAACCATACCTCTTTACCCTTTCCAGTTCGGTCATGATGGCTGTAAGCCCGATTGCTTCCTCATTGGGTTTTGGAAGTGTGATCACACTCAGGGCTTCATAGCCCCGTTCGAAATCCCCATAATCGATAATCCCAATAATAAAGGGTGGATCTCCTTTCTGAAGCAATTCATCGATCCGTTGCGACATCATGCTGTTAAAGAGTGAATGGATGTAGTCCTCCCTGAGGTCCATCAATGATTCAGGACCGCTGTCAGGCTTCCTGTGCCGGATCATGTACCTCATAACGGTCTGATCTGCTTCCTTATCAGTAACCAGTCCGAATACCGGTGCATCATGGTCCGGTATTTCATAGAAGGGCCGTTCGGGTGGATTTTCCACAGGAGGAATGTCGGAAAAGAGCTCCTTCACTTTTTTCTCCATCTCCAGGGCGTCAAAATCCCCTGCCATGGCAATGGCCTGCAGGTCGGTCCTGTACCACATATGGTAGAAATCCCTTAATGCATCGTACTCGAAATTCTCAATCACATCCAGATCACCGATTACATCCCTTTCAGCAAATTTCGAATTGGGATAGAGATATTCCATTGAGGCGGAATACATCCTGAACTGGGCCGTCCTCCTGGTACGCCACTCTTCTTTGATCACTCCCCGTTCAGCATCGATCTCTTCTTCGGTAAGCAACAGGTAATTGGACCAGTCATTCAGGATCAGCAGGCAGGTATCCAGGATGCCGGGTTTATTCACCGGTACATCACTGAGGTTATATACTGTCTGGTTCTGACTGGTATAGGCATTGATGTTCTCTCCAAAAGCCACACCGTGCTTTTCCAGGAAATTAATAATCCCTTTCTCCGGGAAGTGTTTGGTACCATTGAACGCCATATGCTCCAGGAAATGGGCCAGTCCATTCTGATGGTCTTCTTCCAGCAACGCTCCCACATTCTGAATAATATAAAAGGAAGCTCTCTCTTTAGGTTCCTTGTTGGCTTTGATATAGTATGTTATTCCGTTGTCCAGTACACCATGAAGCACCGTCTCATCATTGGGAAGCGGTTGCATGGGATCCATCTGGGCAAATGATTGCATATATACTGCTGCGAACAGTACAACTGAGATGATCGTTTTTAAGCGTGTCATAAGTATAAAGTATTTAGATTTTTATATCTGAAATGCGTTCGAATTTAGCAGCCATGAAAATACACATAAATAGCAATCTGTATGCAGGATTAATCATGATTTTCTGACTTTTCCGAATGTCCTTAAACAGATTTTTCATATTTTAACCAAAATCAAATGAACCTTCACAAATAAGAAAAACCATTATGCGTTTTTCCCGAAGAAATTTTTTGAGATTATCCGGAACCGGACTGGTAGCTTCCCAGGCACCTGGCGCTCTGGCCGGAGACCTATTTTCAACACCGAATAGCCCCGTTGGCAAAATACCCTTTACACTGGGCATTGCTTCCTATACTTTAAGGGAATTCAATCTTGAGGAAACCATCAAAATGACAAACAGGCTGGATATTAAAAAACTGGCCCTGAAAAGCATGCATATGCCCCTTGAATCCACACCTGAAGAGATCCAAAGCATTGCATCCAGAGTTCGTGAAGCAGGAATCGATCTTTACGGAGCAGGTGTAATTTATATGAAAATTCTGGAGTACTGTAATAAAAAGGTTAAGGAGACCGGCATCAAGCTGGCCATTCATAACCACGGACCGGGCGACAAAAAGTATCCCAGTCCCGAGAGTGCTTATGTGAGGATTAAAGAGATGGCCCCCGGGATGGGCTTATGTGTAGATATCGGGCATACCATTCGTATCGGTCTGGACCCGGCAACAGAAACAGCCAAATATTTCGATCGTGTGCATGATATTCACATCAAGGATGTGGATAAGGCTGAAAAATCGGGTGCAAACACAGAAGTTGGCCGGGGAGTGATTGATATACCCGGGTATTTAAAAATGCTTATCAAGAAAAATTACCAGGGGGTGGTCAGCTTTGAATATGAAAAGGACGGCAAAGATCCGTTGCCGGGTCTGGCCGAGTCGGTCGGTTATGTAAGGGGGGTATTGAAAATGCTTACCTGAATGTATCAAAGGATTAGGCAATGAAAACACTGCGTAATAGCTAATCATTAACCACCACATGCAGATGGGCATTGGCTCTGATTCCAGCTTCATCCAATCGTTCCACCTTGACTATATAGTCTCCCGGTTCAGCAAAGGAGTGGACCGTTTCTGCAAATTTACCTTCTGTGTAGTTTTGCCGGTCCGGGGTCTCGGATCTCACTGAGACCTGCGGCGAACCATCCCCGAAATCCCAGATCTCACTGCCGACCTCAGTATTAAATGTGCGGACAAGAAAGGTGACCGGATCATCCGGTTTGATATCCAGGGAGGGGTGGTATGCTGCTTGCACCACCGGGATTGTCTGGTCGGGGTTGTCCCGGTCATATACCTGGACCACCGTAAAATCATAGTCAACGTTGCCCTTAGAATCGGTTACTTTCAGGACCTCGCTATACTCACCGGGCATTGTATACGACCTTTCTTGTATAGCTCCTTCTGCGTTGGTGCCATCACTAAAAGCCCATTCATAGCTAACAATATCACCAGCATAACTTTTCGATTTGCCGCCATCGAGTATGGTTTGCTGACCGGTCCACAATAAATGATGCGGACGTGCTACGGCAATGACCGTCGGATCGTACTGGTTTACATAAGATTCCCAGAGATAGGCATAGGCATCTTCGGTTCCCCAATTTCCAGAAGCAGTTTCCCTGGTTTTAAGCTCGAAATGGAGATGCACCCAGCCTCCGCTACCGCCCTGTTTCCCCATGAAACCTATCCTCTGACCCATCCTGACACTTGCACCTGTGCGAATGGCAGCATCAGTACTGTCGAGATGACTGTATCTGATGTACCATCCCAGATTGGTGAGTATCCAGACAACATCTGTACGTATATCGCCGGGAAAATCGTCATATCCCTCCAGCGTATCCCCTAAAGCCGAGATTACCAGTCCGTCCGTGGCTGATACGATCTCATCCATCCCTTCTGCTCCGCCAAAATCATGTCCCGAATGATAATAGATCTCTTTACTGGCAGGATCTTCACCCCAATCCACATAGGGAGGCTCATTTCCCGACTGTGACATAGAAGCAAACCATTTTTGTTTCACAGGATAAACAAATGTTCCTGGATCCATGTAGGATGATCCTTTCGGCCATAGCCTGAAACGTGCATCCTTGGTCAGTCCCCAGCGATCTGAATTGGAATTGGTGTAGTAATTCTTTACAACCGGACAATCAATCTGTATATTTCCAACCTCCACCGGCAGATGGTAGTTGCCTGAGCCCAGGCAAACCTCTTCACCATCAACACTGACTTTCACATTTACAGAACGTATGGCATTGCGAAGGCTGTCGAGGTCCACCTCTATCTCCATGAGGGTCAGCCTGACCTTTTCACCATTATTGAGTGTGATTTCTTCGGATTCACCAATATCCAGTTCTATCACTGCCCGTATGGGAGTTAATCCGGTTGGTTGGGTACAGGATAGTACCAGGTTCATCAGAATGATCAATGGAAGTATTAAACTTTTCATTTCAGTTTAGTATTGGATGAGTGAATACTCATTTGTTACCGATAATGTATGAAAAAGATTTAAGTTCTTGTTTTTAAGAAGGTTTATTAATAAATTATATAATTCAATTTGAGAACATTTTTCAGATCTAATTCTGATTACAATGTTTCAGAGTTTGAAAATAGTCATCAGGAGGCAAAAAAGGTTAATTATAATCTTTCTCTTAACCATCTTCCTCCCTTCTGTAACACTCAGTATATTCGGACTTATCGCACTGCGGAATGAGAGGTGCAGACTTGAACAACAATTTCGGGAAAAGCAACTGGACTTTATAGATTCTATTAAACAATCAAAAAGCTTTCTGCTTTTTACTAAAAAGAGGTTGACCCATTGAGTCAACCTCTTTTTCCGCTCCCCAGGTAGGACTTGAACCTACGACCTACGGATTAACAGTCCGCCGCTCTAACCAACTGAGCTACTGAGGAATTTTCCAGTCTTAAAACTGTGCTTTGTTGAGCGACGCAAAAATAGAGCTTTTCATCAATAAAACAATACATTTCACAAAAAACCTTTCTGAATGAATTTACGTATGGATAGCAAACGTTACGATTAATTATATATTTGTATATAAACTTGAAATAATATGGCAAAAGTGCTGGGAATGGGGAATGCCCTGGTGGACATTATCACAAGAATTGATGATGATTCAATCCTGGATAGTTTTGGATTACCCAAAGGAAGCATGACACTGGTAGACCTTGATACCTCCAATTATATCCATGCTGAAACAGCTGGATTGCCTAAATCCAAAGCTTCCGGAGGATCTGCAGCCAATACCATCCATGGCCTTGCTCACCTTGGCATTGAAACCGGTTTTGTGGGTTCAGTTGGGAATGATGACATGGGCAAATTCTTTAAAAAGGATATGGAAGTAAACCACATCAATCCCATTCTTTTCAGGACCATGAATGAAACAGGGCGTGCCATGGCCCTGATCTCCTCCGATTCCGAACGGACCTTTGCCACATACCTTGGTGCAGCTGTTAATCTCACTACAGAAGATATCTCCCACGATATTTTTGAGGGATATGATTATTTCTATGTGGAGGGTTACCTGGTTCAAAACCCTGAGATGATTGAAAAGGCCATGCGTTTGGCCAACAATGCCGGCCTGAAGATCTGCCTGGACCTGGCCAGCTACAATATCGTGGAAGATAACAGAGAAATTTTTAAGACCCTCATCTCTCAGTATGTGGATATCCTCTTTGCCAATGAAGAGGAAATTGTAGCATTGAACGGGAAATCTCCTGAAAACAGTGCCATTGAAATACAGGACCAGGTTGAGCTTGTTGTGATCAAAATGGGTGCCGAGGGCTCTTTCTGCATTTCCGGCGAAGAGATGATAAGAATCGGTGTAAGGCCATCTAATACGGTCGATACAACAGGTGCCGGGGATCTTTATGCAGCGGGATTTATTTATGGACACATGAAAGGCTGTGACCCGGAATCCTGCGGCAAAATGGGTGCTATTCTGGCAGGCAAGGTTATTGAACTCATCGGGGCCAAGATGGATGAATCCCACTGGGAGAACCTGCGAAGGGAGCTCAAGTCCCTGGTAGGCTAACCGTAGGCCTGCAACCGAATATAGTATCCCCCGTATTTCCTGATATTGATTACCCTGTTTCCCTCAAACATGAGGTACTGTCCCTTGATACCCATAAGAATCCCTGATACGAGAGGCTCTTTTTCAAAATCCAGGCTCTTAATTTTCTCCGGGAATTTCGACACCGGGTACACTAACTCCAGCACTTGATGATCCTTTGTAACATATTGCCGCAGTTCGGCCGGGACCAGTTCAGCTAATCTCGCTTTTTCGCTAACCAGGTCCAGATCTCCCGGGTCAGAACCAGAAAGCATTTTTCTCCAGTTTGTTCTATCCTGTATATGGTCCTTCATGGCCACCTCGAGCATACCCGCAGTATACCTGTTGGGAGTTCTTGCCAGTTCAATGGAACGCACAGCCCCCTGGTCGATCCAGCGTGTCGGTACCTGTGTAAGCCTGGTGACACCCACTTTCAAGCCACTGGTGAAAGCCAGGTAAACCACATGTTCGTTCAGACAATGCTCTCTTGCATAATCCATATCCCTGGCTACTCCTTCGTGTGCCCTGCATAATTCAGGTCTTAACACACACTCTTCGGTTTCAGGAGCAGATTTAAAGCACGGGTAACAATATCCCTGTGCAAAGGACCTCCGGGTTTCCCTCCCGCACCTGATGCAATTGATCCGGCCCAGGTATTCCATGCTTATCTCCTGTCCGACCAGCTGATTCATATCCATCCTGTGCTCTCCCAGGGGCAATCGATATTGTATCACTTCCCCATGAGTGGATTCCATTTTTTTAGTGTTTCCGGAGTATTCCATGCCCACCAATATACGAAATCTTCAGGTCCTGCCTATAAACCTTAAATAAAATCAAAAAAAATATACTTATACAAGTAGCTGGTTATATGCATATTAAATGCGGTTTAGGTCGGCTTTCCCGAGAGAATCATAAAATATTTACTACTATGTATTGCATGATATTGCTTTTTTTATATATCTTTGCATTGTAATGTTGCTTGTATTAACAGTTATTATGAAATATATAGTATTATACACACTGGCATTGTTTCTGATAAATACCCCGGAGGCCTCAGGACAGAAACCTGCCATCGACCTGTTGCCATCATCCCATGAGCACATCCATCCTGAAGCAGTGATCGATACCAGTTACATCAGAGATTCCCTGATACAGATCACTCCTGGTGCAAAACAGGAATCAAAACCCGTTAAGGAGATCCCAATGAAAGAATCCCGAAGGACCGGGCTGCATCTGGATTCCATCCTGAACAAGCTGGTTTCAAAAAAACTCAACCAGGTTACAGAGGCCGGGATCATCCTCATATATCGGAGTATTTCAATACAGTAGAACGAAAAACATACATATAACCGCATTAAAAAACAGGACCCATGAATATCGAGAACGCAAAAGCACAGATGCGGAAAGGTATACTGGAATATTGCATCTTATCCATCCTGACTAAGAAAGACCTGTATACTACTGACATTATTAATGCTTTAAAGGAGAACGACCTGATTGTGGTCGAAGGAACACTATACCCCTTGCTGACCAGGCAGAAAAATGCCGGATTGCTTAAATACAGGTGGGAAGAGAGTACCCAGGGGCCGCCCCGGAAATATTACGCCCTAACGGAAATTGGCAGGGCCTACCTGAAGGAATTGGATGTGTCCTGGAGTTCATTGATCTCATCAGTTAAATCGATAAAAAATTACAAATAAAGCCATATACCATGAAAAAAGCTATTAAAATAAATCTAAGCGGGATTATCTTTCATATCGATGATGATGCCTATGAAAAACTGAAAGCCTACCTGGACAACATCAGCAGGCATTTTTCCAACAAGCAGGAGAGCAAGGAGATCATTGATGACATTGAATCCAGGATAGCAGAACTCTTCCAGGAGAGAATTACCGCAGAAACCCAGGTAATTACCGTAGCTATTGTGAACGAGGTGATTGATATCATGGGAAATCCTGAAGATTTTGCCGATTCGGGTGAAGAACCTGATGAGAAACATACCTTTCATGAGTCCTATTCCACCAGCAAGCGCCTTTACCGCAATCCGGAGAATTCTGTAGTAGGAGGTATTTGCGGCGGACTGGCGGCATATTTTGGTATAGATCCGGTAATCTTCAGGCTCCTGTTTGTCATCTTCTTCTTTGCCGGAGGTGCTTCAATCCTGGTGTATGTGATCCTGTGGATTGTTCTTCCCAAAGCCGAAACCGCTGCGCAAAAACTTGAAATGCGTGGCGAGAAGGTAAACGTTTCAAACCTGGAAAAAAAAATTCGTGAAGAATACGAAAACGTAAAAGACAATGTCAAAGAAAACGTTTCCAAGGCTAAAAATTCGGATACATATAAAAAGACAGAAAGGGCCGCCTCGGATTTTTTCGGGGTTCTGGGAAAGATTCTTCTGCTGTTCGTTAAAGTCATATTGATCATCATCGGTACCAGCCTTGTGATCGGCGGTATCGGGATTCTGATCGGATTAATCACCCTTCCATTTGTTGGAATACATATGTTTCCGTTCGAATCGTACAATTTTTCCCTGGGTGATATTTTAATACCATTTACCGATCCCGTTTCTGTTACCCTCCTGGTTATTGCCGTCACATTGCTGATTCTTATTCCTATAGCTGCCATGCTATACGGACTTGTGAAACTGATCTTTAACCTGAGATCAAGAAACCGGGGGCTGGGATTAGGCGCCCTTACGCTGTGGATCGTATGCCTTTTACTAATCATCGGGATTGTTGCTTTTGAAAGCAGCCACTATTCCGATTTCGGACGCGATACCCTGTCCCAGGAGCTGGTTGTAGGATCGGATACCCTTGTCATCAAAGTGAATAAGGACCAGGAGGAGTACCTTGATGATGAATCCCTCATCGACCTGGACGACAGATGGTTTCTCCTGGAAGATGCTGAGTCCTTTTACGGAAGGATTGATATCGATATTGAAAGAACCGACGGAGAAAACTTTGTGATAGAGATCGAAAAGAAATCCAAAGGCAGGTCACGGGACCATGCGACGGAAAATGCATCAAATATTGATTACAATTTCCGTACTCGCGGTAATACGCTGGTTCTGGATCCCTATTTTTCAGTTGACCTGGAAAACAAATGGCGTTTCCCAAGGGTGGAAGCAATCATCCGGGTTCCCGAAGGAAAAGTGGTTGTGCTCGATCATGAAACCAGGGACCTTCTGGAAGATGTTCGCAATGTGAACCACCTTTCAGATTGGAATATGGCTGGAAAATCCTGGAAAATGACTGGGGAAGGGTTGGAAAAAATTGCAGAATAATTGTATTATTTTGTATATTTGCAACCCGGTTTTCGCAACCACGATTGACCCGTGGTGTAACTGGCAACACATCTGATTTTGGTTCAGAAGAGTCCAGGTTCGAGCCCTGGCGGGTCAACAGAAATTAAATGTAAACCCTTCTAGCATAACATGTTAGGAGGGTTTCTCTTTTTCGGGGGACGGTGGAGGGGACGATTCTTTACCATTAATTTGAACCAAGTAAAACTGTAAACCCTAATTGTAAACCAAAAGTTCCATATACTGCTCTCAAATTATCTTCATCATCCTCACTGTACTTCATAGTGTAAGAGTTGTACCCAGCAATAACATCAAATGTAAGCTTATCACCTATTGGAGCTGCTAATTCAAGGGAATTCAGCTTATGTACACAGAATGGTTAATGGTTCGCATTTATCTAAAACTATTAATAGCAAGAGATTTTATTTTTCAGGCGATTCTTGCTGGAATTTGCCTATAGAAGATGGATGTATTTCAAGAGATGAATATATTAAAGGACTTGGTGGTCCTTACTTTTTTTGTTCGGGAGGAATTTCATGCTACAATGAAGTATATGTAAGACCTGTTTACTATAAAAAGGGCACATCAACATGGGGAACTCCATTAACGATAACCAATATATACAGCCAGGGCCAGAATGATGAGATATTGATATTTCCGAATCCAACGAATCATCAGCTATCAATAAGTAACCTCCAAAAAATCACTAATTATACTATACTTGACATATCTGGGAAACTAATTTTGTCCGGGACCATAAATGTTGATGAAAATATTAATATTAAATCATTGACTAATGGCATATACATCGTAAAAGTATCTGAATCGGGTAGGATCTTAATATCCCAGGTTTTCATCAAGAAATGAATATACTATATCGCAGTATATGATCCATAGTATGAATTGAGGAAACAAGGGTATTCTTAAATAGCTTCAGAATAAAGTAAGAGAAAAGGTGTACAATCCTGACTAACAGTGGCGCAATTTTTGTGCAATAAACATTTATTAGTTAGAATTTTGTAGATGTTGGTGATATGTATCTGGTTCTGCGAATTAAGGGATTATTGATGCTGTTGATGCTTGTCCCGGCTCTGGTAGCACAGGACGTTGAAGGAATCCGTATGGTTAAGTATACCCACGAATTTGAATTCAGGAATGGGATATTTGCCAATCTTGAAATGGTGAAAGCTAACCGTCCCATTTCCCCGGCCAGGATCATTACGGACCTGGACATATTCGACCGGGATTTCTATAAAAAGGTCACCGCGAATAAGGAGATAGTAATCTATGACGACAACGGTGTGAAAAAACTGATGAAAACTAAAGATGTCTGGGGATACGGGCGCATCGGAGAGCTTTATATCAATGTGGGGAATAAGTTTCACAGGATATATTATTTAGGTAGTATTTCTCGTTTTATAGCATCTGAAACTACTTACACTCCTGAATCATACGGATATGACTACTTTTCCAAGTATTTCCATTCCAACAATATTATCACTGCGAAACATAAGGAATACCTATACGATTTTGAGTCGAACGAAGTGAGGGAATATAATACTGAGACAGTAGGAGAACTGCTCAAGAGTGATCCTGAGCTTTACGCCGAATACAATGACCTCAGGAAACGACAAAAGAAAAAGATGAAATTGGTATTTATCCACAGGTACAACGAGAAACATCCACTCTATTTTCCGGCCAATTAAGTATAATAAACTTTCTGTAAAACAGAAACCCAACCTCACTGGTTAGCTGGAAATCGGGATTAAGGTTTACCCAATAATTCGGTAATTTACTGAAGCACAAAGTTTATAGGAAAGATATATCGTACTTTTACAGCTTTGTTGCGTTGCTTTCCAGGTGTCCATTTTGGGGAAGTTAAGACTACTCTAATTGCTTCTTCATCCAGAGCAGGATCGATGCTCCGAAAAATCTTTGCATCTACTAACGAACCTGTTTTGTCGATATCAAATTGAACGATCACACGTCCGCTAACTCCATTTTCAGCAGCTATCTCAGGATATCGTAGATTGCGGGCTATATACCAACTAAACTCCTTGTTGGGATCTCCACCATTAAACGTTGGCATATCTTCAACAATGTAAAAGAAATCTTCTCCCCCTTCGATTTTTTCACCTACATCAGGTGGAACATATAGATAATCGTATTTGGTCTTCTTCGTGACCTCTATATTGAATTCGATATCATCTAACTCTATATCATCATCGACAGGTAATATGGCATCTATTATCGGGGGTAATTCAGGCTTAGGTTCTGGTTTAGGCTCCTCTCGTCGTGTAATTTGAATCATCTCGCTTTCAAAGTCAATATCCTTCACTTTTTCTATATCTGCAATTCCTTCGGTCGGTGTTGTCCACTCAAAACTGATCAATACAATTGAGAGTGTTACAATTAATCCGATGATGAAATATACTCCTCGCTTCTTCTCAAGGTTTGCATGTTTTGTTTTCTTTAGATTCATGGCGGTAAGTTTTTAAGGTCCAATTAATTTAATAATTGATCGACATCAATATGACTCCTATCAGGTTAATTAGTGGTTAATACTAACCAAATGCATCATACTGTGACTTAATGATAAACATCAAGAATAATGCCAACAACCAAGCTGGTCCCTGTTAGTAGAGGCATTGAGGATATCAATTCTATACTATTTCTGCAATTTTCCCTTAATAATTCATATTTCTGAATAATTTTAGAGTATCAGAAAACATATATTCTGAAAAGCCATGATTCGCAAAGTTTCAATGCCATCATATATAAGATATATCCTGAGGATACTGGTATGGTGTTTTGCGTCCTTTATTTCCTTACTCATTGTATTATCCCTATTGCTGCTCATTCCTCCGGTTCAAAAGTTTGTTACAACCAGAGCCACTAATATCATTAGCGAAAAGGTAAATATGAAAGTTGAAATAGGTTCGATCCATATCGCTTTTCCAAAAGCCATCAAAATCAGAGATGTTTTCATAGAAGATCCTGTGGCCGATACATTATTATATTGCCATCAAATAAAAATTGATGCAGATCTTATTCCTTTAATCAGACAGAGAGTTAATATCGATCATCTCCTTATTGATGGGTTGAAAGCAAAAATATATAAAAAGCAATCTGACGGCTCATTCAATTTCTCTCCTTTCATTGATGTATTTACCAATACGGAAAAAGTTAAAAAGGAAACTGTTGATTCTTCATGGAAAATTGGTTTTGATAAACTCGAATTAAGAAATATAAAGGCAACATATAATAACCGGATTGATTCAAGCGGAATTTCGCTGGATCTGGGCCATTTGTTAATTACAGCCAATTCAACAGATGTTATTTCCGGTAAATACAACATTAAAAAGATTGATCTTCAAAAGACCTCTTTGTCGATTTTAATTGCTCAAACTACAACCCAAGAAGAAACGGACAATTCTCCCAGTGCGACTTTCGAATTGCCATTTGATATAGACCTGAAAAAGGTGAATTTGGAAGATATCCATTTCGATCTCAATTCGGTTCATGGAAATTTAGCTCTTTTAGCCGGGTTGAAACAGGCGCAATTAAAGCCAAAGAAACTCGACCTAAAAACATCCGGTATAGAATTAGACAATCTCAAAGCAGATGGGATTGAGGTAGCCCTGCAAATAATGCCCAGGACAAAAGAAAAAAGAGTAAATAACAAATTTACCTTTGGTGAATTCCCCTGGAATTTCTCCGTTAATCAGCTTGAAGTTACCAATACTTCCTATGAAATGGACCTTGGCCCGGAAGACCGGGATCCATCAGGAATGGATTACCGGCACATGAATTTAAGGGATTTTAATTTCTTGGCGGACAGCGCCTATTTCAATAGAAACAGCACAGGGGCGAAAATAAAACAGCTTCAGGTAAAGGAAATCTCAGGAGCTGAACTTACGCAAGTAGAAGGAAAGTTTAGCATGGACAACCAATCTATTCGTGCGACAGATATAGGCATATCCACAGCCAGGAGTTCCATGAAAGGAACTGTTTCCCTGGGCTATACATCCTTGTCTGAATTTGGTAAATACATCGAAAAGCTTGAAATAAGATCTGATCTTCATGGAAACATCCATGTCAGCGAGATAGCCCCGTTTATCTCCGTTCTGGATCAATATCCAATACTTGCAAATCTTGATCAAGTTGATGTCAAAAATTTAATAATCAATGGTTCTTTGGATAATCTAACCCTGGAAAGTTGCAGCGCTGGTATTGGAAATGCGACTTTACTCAGGGCAAATGGATCAATTGAAGGTTTGCCCTCAACAGATCTCAACATCAGGCTTGACCTGGATACCTTGCTCACTTCTTCGGGAGACATAATGAAAATATTACCAGACACCCTGCTTCCCGCACAGATAACCCTTCCTGAAGTTATCGGTATTACCGTTGCGCTGAATTACCTTCCGGATTCCATGGATTTCAATGCAATTATAAAGACCGATATTGGAGATCTTTGGACAGAGACGCAATTATCAGGCAATGAACTATCGTCAGATTTTCGCATCCAATCCCTTGATATCGGGCAATTATTGAATGATAGTACATATGGAGAAATAATGATGGATGGCCAATTTAAAGGCACGCAATCCGAAGGAATCTATAATGTTTTTAAAACAGAACTCGATATTCAATCAATAGATCTTTTTGGATACATCTATAATAACCTGCAAATGGATGTTGAAAGAAAAGATAACCTGTTATCATTCTATTCTTCAATCAATGATACAGTAATATCTCTAATTGCAACAGGCGAAGCATTGCTCCGTGAATCTTCAAATCATTATAACCTGGATATCAAGGTTAAAAATGCTGATTTAAAGGGCATGAACCTGCTTAATGAAGATTTTGTGATTTCAGGAAATATAGATATCAACACAGATTTTACTTCCAGAGATAATATTGACGGAACTTTCGTTTTATCGGACATCAATCTGTCCAATGCTGCTGGCAACTACCAGATCAGTGAAATGAAGCTGATTTCCGACATTAAGAAAGAATATACCAATTTTGATCTGACATCAGATATTATTAATGCATCACTTACCGGAAATACAAAAATTGCAGAACTAAAAACTGCATTTTACAATCACATTAATAATTATATTGCTGTTCCCGATTCGCTCTTAAGCAAGAAAGAACACCGGTTTGATTTTGACCTGTCACTTAATGAACCTTACTTTTTTACCAATTTCCTGATTGACGGCCTTCAGGAATTTACAATTGATCATTGCCATGCAAGTTACGAAGGAGCAAATGACCTGTTTGAAGTGGATATCAAGGTCCCTAAACTCAGTTATGCAAACTGGGAATTAGACGGATTGTCTTTTCTTTTGAATTCTGAAGAAGACTCAATCATAACAAAAATAGAATTAGATCAATTCTCCTATGATTCGGCCTTTGTAAAGAATATTTCATTCAAAACAAAATTTGCAGAACAGAAAGCCAGACTATTATTGAGTATTAATGATATCCGGGACAGTCTCAAATATCATATTGAAACCAATGTGGCGAATATGGACGGTTCGTATATTATCAGCCTGAATCCTGAAAAACTTATCATTGATCACCGAAAATGGTTTGTGGACCAGAATAATAAGGTGATCATTAAAAACAGAGACATTAGCATCCAATCTGCATTACTGACTCATGACAATCAGAAAATTTGGCTGGAATCCGCAGATGATCATTTAAAATTGAATTTTAAACAATTCGAGATCCAGAATATAACAGGTATTCTGGAAAAAGAAAAAGCACCTCAAATCCTAAAAGGAAGGTTAAATGGAACAATCGATGTTATTGATTTATTTGGTGAATTGACAGTTAAAAACGATCTGATTATTAATGATTTAAGTTCTCAGGAGGTCGGGTTGGGCAACCTGAAAGCACTGATCGATTTTAAGCCACAGGAAGCCATTAGCTATTCACTTAGCCTGACGGATGATATAAACTCCATAAAGCTGGATGGGAGATCTGAAATTAACTCGGAAAGTAGTGACATTGAAGCTGCCCTTGTTACAGATATCACACAAGCGGAAGTTTTTTCGGATTTGGT
Organism: Bacteroidales bacterium; assembly: GCA_023138875.1. GTDB lineage: Bacteria > Bacteroidota > Bacteroidia > Bacteroidales. Next base: position 39,017 of record JAGLOO010000048.1, on the reverse strand, counting down.
GGGTGATTATCTAACCGGCTTGAATGGCGGAGTAAATGGCAGGATAGAAATCATTGGTGAAATTGCCAATCCAAGGCTGAGTGGACAGATGAATTTCAATGATCTTTCCATGACCATAGGATCATTGAATACCTTATTGACTGCGAATGGATCGGTCTCTGTAAAAGATAACCAGGTTGAATTCAAGAATTTCAATGTCTCTGATAGCCTTAATCATCATATTTCTGTAAAGGGAAGCATTGACGCCCGGAAGCTTATTGATCCGGAATTCGATCTTGAATTGACATCACCGGATTTCGTGGCCGTCAACAATAAAGAAGAAAAAAACAAATCCGTTGTTGGAAAACTTCTGTTGGGAATGGATATTGATGTTAAAGGAAAACTTTCTAACCTGGTGGTCAATTCAGGATTTACCATCAATAAAAACACAGACATCATGTATGTGTTACCAGGCAAAGACCTGGAGTTAATTACTGATGAGGGAGTTGTAGTATTTACTGATTTCGAAGATAAATCAGATACCGTTATGACCCTGGACCCGAATCAATTTATCGCCGATTCCTTAATCTCAATGATAAAGGGGATTGATCTCACTGTAAACCTTAAAATAGATCCTCAAGCTCAGTTCAGCATATATTTAGATCCCAATTCCGGGGATATTACATCTTTTAAATTGAACGGTAACCTGCAATACAAGTACAATGATACGCAAAGAGGACATCTGAATGGTCTGCTGGAGTTAAAAGAAGGTTTTTATGAGCTATCGTTTTATGGATTAGTAAAAAAGAAGTTTGTTTATGATCCGGGCAGTACCATCGCCTGGTCAGGAAATGTGATGGATGGTGAAGTCAATTTTTCAGCACGGCATGAGGTTAGAACCAATTCGGTAGGATTAGTATCAAATGAGATAAGCAGCTATGAAAAATCAATGTACAACCAGCGATTACCATACGAAGTGATTATCAATATAGACAATCAAATACTGTATCCTGTCATCTCATTTGGCATCGATCTGCCGGACCGGTATAAAAACGACAATCCGACCATCGCAGCCAAACTCAATATATTGAATCAACCAGGCATGGAATCCGAACGTAATAAACAGGTATTTGCTCTTCTTGTAGGGGGCACATTTATTCCGGATAATCCTGATGTGAATGAAGGAACCTCCAGTAACAATTTCGCCACTACTGCAGCAAGAAATAGTATGAATGCCATCATGACCCAACAATTAAATAATTTGACCGGCCAGTTCATTAAGGGTATTGATGTAGATATGGGCGTGAATACCTATGATGATTATACCTCCGATAAAGCTCAAACCCGTACCCAGCTCGATGTTAAAGTGTCAAAAAAAATGTTCAATGATCGTGTATCGGCCGAGGTAGAAAGCCATATCGACCTCGAAGGTGTCAACACAAGTCCCGGAACCCAAAGCACAGCCGGTATGGCGGAATTTGCGGTAAGCTATCAAATCACGGAATCAGGAAATTATCATGTAAAAGCTTTTCGTGAGAATGCATTTGACATATTTGATGGCGAAATTCAAAATGCTGGTATCGCATTTATTTTCATAAAGGAATTTGACAGTTTCAAAAATAATTCACCACATCAACAAGAATGATTTTTACCATTGAATAAGAACAATTTACATATCATTCTTTTAGCGCTATTTATCTGCTCATGCACCGGACTTGGTAAACTGCCCAAAGGCCAAAAAATAGTGACTAAAAATACACTAAGCATTACGGATAAAAAAAAGTTGGATAACCCTGGAAAAATAGAAGCTGACCTTAAAAACGAGTTAATACCAAAACCAAATGGAAAATTTCTTTGGATGAGGCCAGGACTTTCTATCCACAATTCCATAAAAGAACCTCAAAAGGAAAAAGGAGTCAAATACTGGTTGAAATATAAACTCGGACAACCACCCGTCCTGTTTGATGAAGAAATCTGCAGTAAACTGAATCTTACTTTTGAAAATCGCCTGTATCACAAAGGTTTTTTTAATTCCAACTCCACATTCAAAATCCATGAAAAGAAAAAGACCTTTCAAATCGAATATTTCATACAAACCAATAAGGTCTACAAAATTGATACGGTAATCTTTCCAGAACCCATTGATCAAATAACACAGGCAATCAATCAATCCCGGACCGAAACGTTCATCACTAAGGGAATGCCTTACAGCCTGGAGACACTTAAGGAGGAACGTAAGCGGATTGATCAGGAATTGAAAAATCTGGGATATTACTATTTCACTCCTGATTATCTGATTTTTAAGGCAGATTCTATGCAAGGAAATCACCGTGTTGAACTCAAGCTCCTGTTGAAAAATGATAATCCTAAGGAGTCAGCTGAGGTATTCAAAATTAACAGGGTATATGTGGCAGAAGATTTCAGGCTAAAAAACTATCTTCCTGATACATCCAGCTATGGAAATTATACAATGATTAGTGCAGAAAATTATATGAGGCCTGAGGTGCTTCTGAACTCCGTATTTCTCCAAAACGATAGTTTATACTCCAAAACAGACCATAACAATACACTCAGGCAACTTATGGGTATCGGGGCTTATAAGTATGTAAATGCAAGATATACAGAATCGCCGGACAAAAAAGACGCTCTGGACGCATTGCTAATACTCACTCCCAGTCAGAAAATGTCTGTTAGTACAGAGCTCAATGCGGTCAGCAAATCCAACAACTTTGCAGGGCCCGGCATGAAACTCAGCTTCAAAAGTCGAAACTTCTTGCGAGGGGCAGAGGTTTTCTCCATAAACCTCAACGGTCGGTTCGAAAAACAAATCACTGGTGAAAATGAAGGTGATTTGGCCTATGAAGTCAGTGTGGACGCCAACCTGGACATTCCCCGAAATTTTCCATTCAAAATAAAAAAGGTATCCAGGCCATATGTGCCGTTTACAAGCATTTCGACGGGAACAGGAATTTATTCCAGGCAATCTTTATATAAATTTCAGACCTATAATACCGGCCTGGAGTATACCTGGAGAAAAAACCGGTTCCTGACCCAGTTGTTTAAACCTATAAATATTAGCCTAACCAATCTTATAGACGCTTCAGAAGAATTCAAGCAATTTTTATCACAGAATCCATCGTTAGGTAAAAGTTTTGAAGAGCAATTCATCATTGGCACCTCATACAACTTCATTTATAATCACCTTAATGATCCTAAAAAGGCACAGTACTATTTTTCTTTTGGGGCGGATCCTTCCGGTAACATGGTTGGATTGATCCATAAACTAACTTCCGGCGAGAAAAATTCTCCGGAAGATCCTGCTAAACTTTTTGGATTGTCAGTTTCTCAATATTTAAGATTTAGGATAGATTCACGTTATTACATTAAAACCGGAGAGGAGGCTACAATTGCCACCAGACTGTATGGAGGTGTTGGATTACCATATGGAAATTCTACCGTTATTCCATATGTTAAACAGTTTTATGCAGGGGGCACAAACAGCATCCGTGCATTCCGTGCCAGATCCCTGGGCCCGGGCTCTTATCAGCCACCGGATAGCTTGAAGAATATACTTATTGACCAGACAGGTGAAATAAAGATGGAAGCTAATGTGGAATACCGCTTCCCGATCATCGGATATTTGAAAGGAGCACTTTTCACAGATGTAGGAAATATCTGGCTGGTGCGTGAAGATTCACTTCGACATGGGGGAAAGTTTGATTTGAATACATTTTACAAAGAACTCGCTGTTGGGGTTGGTGTTGGGCTTCGGATTGATGTAAACCTTCTTGTATTGCGATTTGACTGGGCTTTTCCGGTGAGAAAACCGTGGTTGCCTGAAAACCAACGCTGGGTATTCCATGAAATCAACCCGTTTGAAACCCATTGGAGAAAAGAAAATCTAGTGTGGAATATTTCTATCGGGTACCCATTCTAACTAATGAACCCGGGGTATCCTATCCCATTAATCGGGCATGTGGTTTGATAAGTTCGTGCACAATCAACTGATTATTATATTAGTTTTGTGTAAATGGCGTTGTTATGAATATGAAAAGAGCTATTTATCTGCTGGCATTTCTTTTTTTATCAGTCACAGCCGGGGCACAGATCAATATTTACCTTGGCGGGAACCTGCAGGGTAATTATTCATGGCTAAGGGGGGATGAGCCGGCATTAAAGCCCGGATTCGGAGGAGGCCTTAGTTTTGTATACTGGGAATATGAATACTGGTTTATCAAAGCCGGTCTGGATTATACTTATAAATCATCGTCCTGTTTGCACTACCCCGATGATTATGATGTACCTATTACTGACCCGGATGATAAGGTCAACATCACATTTAGCGAGCAGTGCGTAGGTATACCGCTAACTATTTATTTCCGTCCTTACGAATCGGGGGCCAATTCGCTGTTGATAACCGGTTCGCTCGAAATGATGTTCGTGGCCCATTTGAAGGAGAACGCGGAAGAATACGGAGAACTTATACTGAAGGGAAATGATATTAAATCCAGAATGAAATCGAATGTGGGATTTGGGTTGGGTTACCAGAGGCAGCTCGACAATCACATGTATTTGAACATCGTCCCATCATTCAATATGGATATCCGTGCAGCCCGGCCCTATAATTCGATCAAGCTCACTGTCGAGTTGCTTTTCGGGGTCTACTAACCAGGCTTATCGTTTTCCGGGAAAAACATGATCCGCTGACCTCTCAGCTCCTTTCGAAGTATCTTTGAAGATCCGTCCGTAATCCGGTCAAGTGCTTCCCAGAACCTTTTGCTGTGATCGCGATGCCTGGTGTGCATCAGTTCATGAAGGATCACATAGTCCGACAAGGATTCCGGCAACATCACAAGCCAGCTGTTCAGGTTGATGGTGTTTTTCGCGGTACAACTGCCCCAGCGGGTTTTCATCCTCCTAACCTTCACCCCTGTAACACTAAATCCGTGCAATACTGCAAGCACTGCCACCCTACCTGGTAAATAATCACGGGCTTCCTGAAGCAGGATCCTCCAGACGGCCTCTTCCAGATCAGCCGAATCCTTTTTCAACACCAGAGGGATGACCTTCCCGCACACATCAATTAAATCCCCTTCCTTCAACATCCGCCCCATATGGGAAACATGATTCATCTCCGAAAGCTTTGTCACGATCCAGCGCTTTTTCGACATCAGAAATGCTTCAGCTTTTCTCCGGCTTACATAACGGGGAATGGTAACTCTTACTTCTCCCTTCTGGTTGATCCTGATGGCCAGATTTTTCGCGCGTCTGTTATGGACATAATGCACATCACCAATTTCTCGATAATAAATAATATTTTCTGTATTATTCATTCAGATGTAAACTGTTATCCATAACTTTAGCCCTTATTAAAAAAAAGCAAGTAATGATTCGAAAATCAATCATCCTCTCCATTCTGCTACTTTGCGCAGTCATCACAGGCGTCGCTCAGCAATCCTGGTCCCTGGAAAACTGCATTCAGTATGCCATGGAGAATAACATCCAGATCAAGCAATCTGTTCTGAACACCGAATATAACGAAAACCTGCTGAAACAATCTAAGCTTGGCCAAATCCCCAACCTGAGTGCGAGTTCAAACTATACCCATTCATGGGGGCGGGCCCTGGACCAAACCACATATCAGTTCACGGAAAACCAGCAGATAGGCTCGCTCAGTCTCGGGGTCAGTTCATCCGTTAATCTCTTCAACGGTCTAAGGGTAAGAAATACCATTCTTCAGAACGAACTAAACCTGATGGCAAGTTATGAAGATGTGGAGAAGATCAAAAATGACATCTCCCTGAACATCGCAGCTGCTTACCTCTCCATCATGTTTAACAAAGAGCTTCTGGCTGTGACTGAAAGCCAGCTTGAGATAACAGGACAACAGGTCGAACGAACCCAGAAAATTGTAGATGCGGGGAAACTGGCCCGTGGTAGTATCCTGGAAATCCAGGCTCAGTATGCCTCGGAGGAGCTTAACCTTGTGAATGCGGAAAACCAGCTCGTCATATCATTGCTTCATCTTCAGCAGATACTGGACCTTCCCATAGACACTTCCTTCGAAATATCCATCCCCGATCTGCAGGATCCGGGCCACGACCCGCTTATCCTGGATGCCACGGAAGTATACCGTATTGCTGAACAGGAAATGCCGGAGATCAGGAGCGCAGAGCTTGTCATGGAGAGTTCCGAGAAAGGGCTCAAGATTGCCGAAGGTGGCAGGTACCCGAGTCTTTATCTATCAGCCAATTATAACTCGGGTTATTCAGATATCCGGGAACAGGTGGTAGAAGTTAATGAAACACAGATACCCATTGGAGAAACAGCCGGCGGTGAACCCGTTTTTTCCTATCCTACTGAAATCCCGGTTTATGGCAGATATCCATTCTTTGAACAGGTAAGGGACAATAGATCCGCAGGTGTGGGACTGGGTTTATCCATCCCCATATTTAACGGATGGCAAATCAATACCAGCATTGCCAACGCGCGGCTGACACTTGAAAACGCAGAACTGGAGCTTCAGAATAAAAAACTCATGTTGTATGCCACCATCCAACAAGCTTATGCTGACGCCCTGGCAGCACTAAAAAAGTTCACCGCCACAGAACAGGCGCTGATTTCCATGGAAGAATCGTTCAAGTATACCGAAAAGAAATTTGAAGTTGGTCTTGTGAATACGGTCGATTACAACACTTCTAAAAATCAGCTAACCGCCACACAATCTGAATTGCTCCAGGCCAAATACGATTTTATATTCAAAACCAAAATACTTAACTTCTATAAAGGAGAACCCATCACACTTTAATACCCCAAAAATGAAATCAAAAAAAATACTACTCATCATAGGAATCATTGCTGTACTTCTTATTATCGTACTTGTTGTTGGTAAAAAACAGGGCTGGTTTGGTAATGAAGGTTACCTGAAAGTGGCAGTTGAGAAAGGAATTGAAAGGGAGATTTTGGAGATCATCACAGCCAATGGCAAGATTCAGCCAGAAACCGAGGTTGCCATCTCCCCGGATGTACCCGGTGAGATTGTGGATCTTGTTGTAAAAGAAGGTGACGAAGTTGTAAAAGGCCAGTATCTGCTCAAGATCAAACCCGAAGCCTACCAGATGGCCAGGAACCGGGCAGAAGCATCCCTGAACAATGCCAGGGCAAGGCTGAAACAGGCTGAAGCTCAACTTGAACTGGCAAGTCTTGACTATAAAAGGAACAGCCGGCTTTATGAAGACCGGGCCATTTCTGAAGCAGAATTCGAACAATCCCTTACAACATACAACACCTCTCTGGCCGAAAAGGAAGCTTCTGAATTTTCGGTGGAAAGTGCGCAGGCCTCCCTCGATGAAGCCGATGAAAGTTTGAAAAAAACCTCCATCGTAGCACCCATTTCCGGAACCATCTCCAGACTTGCAGTGGAGCTGGGCGAACGGGTGGTTGGAACATCCATGATGTCAGGTACTGAGCTGCTCCGCATCGCAAACATGAACCGGATGGAAGTGGAAGTGGAAGTGAACGAGAATGATATAGTCCGCGTGTCCAACCGCGACACTGCTCTTATAGAGGTTGATGCTTATCCCGATACCCGGTTTATAGGGGTGGTATCTGAAATCCCTATTTCAGCAAACACCACAGGGATGACCACCGACCAGGTGACCAATTTCAATGTCAAGATCTTTCTTTTGCCTGAATCTTACGCCGACAAAATCTCAGATACCAATCCTTATCCCCTGAGGCCTGGAATGTCTGCCACAGCGGATATACAAACCGACCGCAAGACCGGAATTTACTCTGTACCTATCCAGGCTGTAACCACCCGGAAGGATACCACAGGAACAGAACTGGCCGCAGAATCTGAACAGCAGGTATCCGGCCAGGTAAACTCTGACGGTTCTGTAAGCTCCTCAACAGAAACCATTCCAAATGAAAAAACAGGAGATGATCCTGTGGTGGTCGTATTCACAATTTCCGAGGATAAAGCCTGGATGAGAAAGGTGAAAACCGGCATCCAGGATAACAACTATATCGAAATTTTAGAGGGCCTTGATCCAGAAGATGAAGTCGTGGTTGCTCCCTATTCAGCCATCTCCAGACAGCTGAAGAACGATATGAACGTTGAGGTGGTTTCCGAAGAGGAACTCTTCAAAGGAGACAAAAAGAAAAAGGATTAGCTCCACATGGCTGGACCCCTGATCCTACATATTGAAACGGCCACCGACATCTGCTCTGTTGCACTTTCAGAAGGGGATCAACAACTATCGCTTATTGAGAGCGGGGCAGAGCGCTCCCATGCCACACTGTTGAGTGCATTCATCAGGAAAGCATTCTCAGAAAGTGCCAGGGAAATGGAACAGATCGATGCTGTCGCCATCAGTAAAGGACCTGGTTCATATACCGGCCTTCGGATCGGCGTCTCAACCGCAAAAGGACTTGCCTACGCACTTGAAAAGCCATTGGTGGCCTCCGGGACACTGAAAAACATGGCTTACGGGGCAGGGAGCCATCAGGAGGTACAGGAACTGATCCGAAAATATGGAAAAAACCTGCTGCTCTGTCCCATGCTTGATGCCCGGCGAATGGAGGTCTATGCAGGTTTCTATTCCCCCGAAATATCTGTGGTAAGGGAGGTATCTGCTGACGTTATCGATGAACAGAGCTACCGCGATCTCATGGAAAAACATCACGTCTGTTTCTTTGGAAACGGAGCTACCAAATGTGAGGCTGCACTGAATCATCCAAATGCCCATTTCATAAAGGGGATAGACCCGTCTGCCAACCAGATGATCCTGCCGGCACTCGACCGGTTCAACAAAAAGCAATTTGAAGATGTGGCCTACTTTGAGCCCTTCTACCTGAAGGACTTCGTTGCCACCAAACCCAGGAAAAAAGTGTTATAGACGGGAAGCAAGGACACCTCTAATAACAAATTGATATATTTACATTATAAATTCAATAAATGGCAACAACATCAGATTTCAGGAATGGATTATGTCTTGAGTACAATAACGACCTTTACACCATTGTTAAGTTTCAACATGTCAAGCCCGGAAAAGGCCCGGCCTTCGTAAGAACAAAACTGAAAAGCCTAACGACAGGAAGGGTAATCGAGAATACATTTTCAGCAGGAGTCAAGGTGAACACCGCCAGGGTGGAAAGGAGACCTTACCAGTATCTTTACACTGACGATATGGGATTAATTTTTATGCACCTCGAAACCTACGAACAGATCTCCATCCAACCCGAAATGATTGAGAATGCAGACCTCATGAAAGAGGGACAAACCGTTGAGATCGTTGTGCATGCCGATACTGAAACTCCCCTTACAGTTGACCTGCCCTCTTTCGTGGAATTGACCATCACCTATACAGAGCCCGGTGAAAAGGGAAACACGGCTTCCACTTCGGCACAAAAACCTGCCGAACTTGAAACCGGTGCCAAAATCATGGTCCCACTTTTTATAAATACCGGTGAGTTGATCAAGGTCGATACCCGTAACCGTTCCTATGCTGAAAGGGTTAAAAAATAATCATGGGCAAATTTTCCGAAAACCGGCTGAAGCTTTCCACATTCAAACTGAATGCCCTGCTGGATATTACCCTGGCCATCAATGACAATGTATCGACCAGTGAGCTTATCCGCAGGTATGAAAAGATGCTTACCGATGACCTGGATATTGGTAAAGTCATGTTATTGAAGTTCTCAGATAAGTGGGAATGCCTGCTGAATTCAGGATTCGAAAATAATTTTTTCGATGAAGTCGATATGGACAGGGACCTGCTGCCCTATGACGAGATCTCTTTCATCACTTCGGAGCCCCAGCACTTCCCTGAACTGGTGGATATCATCATCCCGGTCTCGCACAAGGATAAGTCCATTGCCTTTGTGCTTATCGGTGATATTGAAGAAGAGGGTGAAGGGGTCAGTCCCATTATCAAGCACCTCAGGTTTATCCAGACCCTTTCCAACATCATTACAGTTGCCATTGAAAATAAAAGGCTGTTCCAGGAGTCACTGCGGCAGGAAGCAATGAAACGGGAAATGGAACTTGCCAGCAGGATGCAGACAATGCTGATCCCTGCCAGGGAAAAGTTGCCCTCCCATGATTTTATCCGGATGACAGCCTTTTACCATCCACATTTTGAAGTGGGTGGTGACTATTATGATGTGATCCAGTTGAGCAAAGATGAGGTGGGTTTCTGTATTGCCGATGTTTCAGGTAAGGGGATCTCAGCAGCCATCCTGATGTCCAATTTCCAAGCCAACCTGAGGGCACTATACACCGCCGATCAAAGTCTGACTACCACCCTGAACAGACTCAATGAACGGGTGATGAACAGCGCTAAAGGGGAAAAATTCATTACACTTTTCATTGCCCGCTACCATTACAGGACCAGAGAACTGACCTATGTAAATGCAGGGCATAATCCACCCTTCCTGTTTGAACTGGAATCGAAGAAATTAACCCAGCTTGCCAGCGGTTGCGTGGGCATGGGAATGCTTGATGAACTCCCCTTTATCAACGAGGCTGCCATCAAACTCGATGCGCGTGCAAAACTGTTCTGTTATACCGACGGACTGGTGGAGGTGATCCAGGATTCGGGTGTTGAATTTGGAACCGAGGACCTGGAAAAAGAGATCTCCAACCAGAAGTCGCTGGAAGACAACATCAAAACCATCATCAAAAACCAGAAAATCCTCGAAGGATCGGCTGCTGTCTTTGATGATATTTCTATCATCGGGGCCGAATTCCCCGGAACAAATGGATTCAGTTAGGACGGCTGCTCCTCCTTGTTTTGATCATCCCTGTGGTAAACATCCATGGCCACCAGCATGGCCGTAAATCCCCAGAAAAGAACTGAAATCTTATCCGTATCGAGGAAATTATTCAACAGGCCATGGAAATAATAGGAGAACAATCCGATAAGGACGGCCAGGGAAAAGATCCGGATGGAACTTCGCTTTGAAGTGAAGTATACCCTCAATCCGGTGTAAATGGAGGTTCCTATCACCATCAATATACTGATCAAGCCGAAAAAACCAGCTTCAGACAAGGGTCCCAGGTACTCGCTGTGAGCGCTACCCATTGTTCCGAAATCGGTACTGATACGGGTCTTTTCATAGGAACGCTGGTAGCGGCCGTATTCGAACTGGTAGGTCCCGGGTCCATATCCAAACAGCGGTTTATCCTTCCACATGCGGTATGCACAGCTCCAGCGATTGATGCGCTCCAGGTTTGACTGGTCGGTTGAGATATTGGAGATGGACTGAACATGTTCGGTAAACTCGCCTGAGGACTCTACCCGGTTCTGTTCCAATTGCACCATAAGCTGGGTTCTTATCGAAAGGAAAAAAGCAACCAGTATGAAGACTCCAACCAGCACCAGTTCAATACGGATCTTCAGTTTGATGATCGCCCAAATGCCCAGGGATGCAAAGATGCTTACCCAGGTGGCGCGGGTATAAGAAACTACCGTTGCCAACAGGAACAACATTAATAGCAGTACCATTAAGAAACGGGTGTTGGTATCCTCCCGCTTGATAAAGATGAAAAGCCCCACCAACACCGGCAGGATGAATCCCAGCGTGGCACCGTAGGAAGTATGGTCCTTGTAAAATGGTTTCGATACGCTATGGGCCATCACCTGGTTGTTGAGACCGTATCCTGCATGATTGATCAGTGTATAAATTATAACACCACTAAAGGCAATGATAAAGAGCCATGCATACGTATGCATGTTCTTTTCCTTTTTGAAAAGCTGGGAAGCCACCAGGTAGAATCCCACAATGAACCAGAGCCTTGAAGCCAGGTATTTAAATGATACCAGTGGATCAGAACTGGTAAGGCTGGTAATGAACAACCAGGCCAGGTGGAAAAAGATGGCCAGGGTTACCGGATGTCTCAGCACCCGTATATCTACCCGGTCGCCCATGAGGTATTTCAGCATGTAAAGCAGTAGCAACCCTGCCAGCAGGGGCTCAGTAGGAAGGTACATGTCGAGGGACAGTCCCTCGTTAAGTGTGCTCAGGGGTATGGATAAGGGGACAAAAAAGACAATGGCCAGCAGGTATTTATCGATTGTCACAATGGCAAGCACTACAAAAAGAAGGAGAGCGGGAATCAAGGGTACATAGTAAATCTCGAACGCGAGCATGATGGTATTCAATGCCACGAACAAAATCAAGATCCCCCACAGGAGGAACCCCGGGTACCTTTCCTGAATTCCGGCAATCATTTTTCTTCCTGTATGGCCACCCTTGCCTTGATACTATCGATGATGATCAGCATGATCAGTGCAAACAACAGGGTAGCAAATGTGGATACAATGACTATCAGTGATTTGTTGGGATATGCTTTCTTCTCTGGTGGATATGCTCTTTCTACCACAAACTTGTAAGGCAGGTTCTGCTCAGCTTCCAGCCTGGCTTCTTTATACCGCAAACTCAATCCGGCTACAATCTGTCCTTCATTCCTTACCATGTTCAGCATGGAAATATAGAGGGCCCCATTTTCTGTGATGGCTCTGATCAGGTTGTTGGTCGGATCATCATTGCCGCTGGTATTGATCTTTTTTGAAAGCTGACTGCTTAAAAGATCCAGTGAATCCCTCAGGACCACAAGATTTTTCTCGGCTTCTTTAAACTCCCTTGTCACCAGGCGCAGGGCCTCCTGGGCACGGTCATTTTTCATGCTGTTGTACACCGTGTCTACCAGGTCGGAAATTTTATTGGCAATACTGGCCGAAATCTCCGGATCTTTGTCCATCACAGAAATCTCCACCGACATATACTCAGTGAGCCTGAAATTGATGTTCGATTTATATTGCTCATTAAGTTCAGTCATGGGGTACTTCCCTTCAGGATCGATTTCATAGTGTTCCATGAGGTTGTATTTCTTAATGATCCGCGTGCGGATGGGTTCCGAATTTAACACCTGCAGCAGCTGCTCGGCCTGCTCTTCTTCCCCGAATCCATGGACATTTTGCCGGCCCGAGTAGTTCTGCACAAGGAGCTCCTTTGATATGGAAGCACTGGATGCCGGGAACATAATAACGGATGCCCTGAACATGGGGGTGATCATCATCGAAATGATGATGGAGGCTGCAGCTGCAAGAAAACCTATAGCCATCAGAATCAACCGCTTCTTCCAGATGTAGATCAACAGATCTACAGAATTGAAATTATAACTTGTTTGTTGTTTTTTTTCCATGACAGTGATTGTTATGACTCTTTTACCCTGATCAGGTAATAGTTCTTTTTACCTTTTTGAACAAGCAAATATTTGTTGTTTATGAAATCATCCTTTGTAATCCTGTGGTCAGGACTGGTAATCTTCTCTTTATTGATGCTCACCCCTCCACCGGACACCAGCCTTCTGGCCTCTCCTTTGGATGTAAAAACACCGGACTCAACTGCAAGAAGCTCAAGCACATCCATATCCAGGTCTGCAGAAGGAACCTCAAACTGGGGTACACCTTCAAAAACAGCAAGGAAAACATCCTCCCTGATCTTTCTCAACGATTCTGTGGTACCTTTGCCGAAAAGGATCCCTGACGCTTCAACGGCCATGTCATATTCCTCCTGTGAGTGTACCATGACTGTTACCACTTCGGCCAGCTTTTTCTGCATGACACGCATATGAGGTGCCTTTGTATGTTCCTCAACCAGTATCTCTATCTCATCCCTGTCCAGCATGGTGAATATTTTGAGGTACTTTTCCGCATCCTCATCCGACACATTGAGCCAGAACTGGTAAAATTTGTATGGTGAAGTCCGCGCCGGGGCCAGCCACACATTACCCTCCTCAGTTTTGCCAAATTTTCCGCCATCGGATTTGGTGATCAGCGGCCAGGTAAGTGCGAAGGCTTCTCCCCCGTCGATGCGCCTGATCAGTTCGGTCCCGGTTAAAATATTGCCCCACTGGTCGGATCCCCCCATCTGAAGTTTACATTTGAAGTCGCGGTATTGAACCAGAAAATCATAACCCTGAACCAGCTGGTAAGTAAATTCGGTAAACGACATGCCCGATTTGCTATCAGCACCCAACCGCATTTTTACGGAATCCTTGGACATCATGTAGTTCACGGTGATGTGCTTTCCGATATCCCGGATGAATTCAAGAAATGAAAAGCCCTTCATCCAGTCATAATTATTCAGCATAATGGCCCTGTTGGGAGCTTCTGTCTCAAAATCAAGAAAACGGGAGATCTGCTTTCTCAGTCCTTCCTGATTCTGCTTCAGCGTTTTCTCATCCAGCAGGTTGCGCTCCTGCGATTTTCCGCTTGGATCACCGATCATTCCGGTAGCACCCCCGACCAGGGCAATGGGACGATGACCGGCATGCTGCATACGTTTCAACATCATCACCCCTACCAGGTGCCCGATATGCAGTGAGTCGGCCGTAGGATCGATCCCCACATAGGTAGTAACCATCTCCTTATCAAGCATCTCTTCTGTTCCGGGAATGATGTCGTGGATCATCCCTCTCCACTGAAGCTCTTCTACAAAATTATTCTTATCTGCCACTCTATTCTTCTGTTATATGTTAAGCTGTAACAGGCACTTCATTGTCCTTCTTCCTGGGAACGTACTGTTTCCAATCCTGCTTTTTCAAATAAGGAAATACTGCCGGCGCGAATGCTGAAAGTGGTTTATATAGTAATGAACCCTCAATATGTTCTGGTTTGATGATCTGCTTTTCAGCATTGACCTGATTAACGGGCCACAGGATCATACTGATCACAAAAGCGGTTACCAGCACACCAAATGCCATTCCAAGCAGGCGATTTACAAAATTCAATGCTACTGCCTTTACCAGCTTATCCATAAGGAATGCAACAATGTGAACAACCAGTACTATGACCACAAACGCAACAGCAAATGCAATCATATTGATATGCCCGGGGGCAATATTGAAAACGGAATCAAGCAAAGCTGCAAAAACGGGCCTCAGTTTAATGGCCCCCACAATACCCAGCACAAGGGCCAGCAATGATGCAATCATATGAATCATTCCTTTCTTAAATCCCCGGTAAAGAGCAAATAGCATTGGAACAAGAAATATAATATCAAGTACATTCATTCAGCTCCGATAAAAAGCCACAAATTAAGCTAATTCTTTGGAAATTCGATAATGTTTTTGCTTGTGTTGAACCAAAAAAATCCTGATCTTTAGTTATTATCGTCAGGATTCACCCACAATTGTAATCTTAGAGCCATGGAGATCAGAAAATTCAGATCAGCTTATGACCTTGAACTCATCCCTGCATCACACGAAGGCATTACCCCCGGCGACCTTGTGTGGGACCCCATCTTCGGTGCACCCGAGTTTTCAAGAAAAGGCATGCCCAATACCATTTATACTGCTTTCCTGGATGCAGGTTTGATCAATGAAAGCGAATGGGAATTCTTCCGGGAGGAGACCCACAACACACCACTGTTCAAAGCTCATCTTGCTTCCAGGACTGTGGATGTGAATACAGAATTTGTGAATGAGCTTCAGCACCCCAAAATAGGAATGATTACCGGTGAATTTAAGTCTGAAAAGCTCAGTAAATTCACCTTTGGAGATATACAGGTTCGCGAAATGGATGATCTGATGCGCATTAAGATCGACCGGTTCCTGGAGCAGATGAAAGCAACACGCTGGAGCGAATATGATGGTAAAATCAGAAGGGTATTTATGATCACCGAGCTTTACTACGGCACCATCCGCATGGTGATTGAAAGACAATTCAGCACAGAACTGGATTCCATCCTGAAAAAATCAGCGTTTGAGGCCCTCTCCAGGTCAGAAAGCAGTCATGCCGTTGAATACGAGTTCTCACATGACAATGTACCTTTTGCCATGCGCATTGAACGCGTTCGCAATTTCAATGGTTAATCCCGGGAATTCTTATTAAATCCAGCACTTCATGCAGACGCTCCACCCTGATAAATTGCTTTGAATCGGGATCTTCATCCACCTCTTCATGTGCCCAGATAGTATGGTAAGGCACATGGATGGCATATGCTCCCAGGTTTAACGGGGGGATGATATCCGATTTTATAGAATTCCCTATCATCAGGAACTCACGGGATTCAATATCCAGGTGATGAAGAAGCTGGATGTAGTGTTGTTCCTTCTTATCGCTCATCACCTCAATGTGGTGGAAGAAGGAAGAGATACTGGATCGTCTCATCTTCCCTTCCTGATCCAGAAGGTCTCCTTTTGTAGCCACAATCAGGCGATAATGTGGAGCCAGCCTTTCCAGCACCAGCTTCACATCATCCAGCAACTCGATGGGCCGTTGTAACATTCCTTTCCCGATCCCGATGATCTCCCTGATTGTGTCTGAACGAACTGTCCCGCCGGTAATGTTTATAGAACACTCCACAAGCGAGAGCATAAAGGCCTTAATGCCATATCCGTACAGATCAAGATTCGCTATCTCTGTTTTGAACAGGGTTCCGGCAATATCATCCTCCACTCCGTACGCAGAAATAAGCTTAATGAATTTCTCCTCAGCCTCAAAGCCTATTACTTTTATTCCTTCAGGTATCAAAATCAAAGATTTAAGGTTCAAAAATAATCATTCCCCGGAAACTGATTGCATCATCAAGCGGGTCAACATTGAACAGGCCCCAGGTCCCTTGGAAAAATCTCCTCACTGGATACCGTGATGCTGCGCAACCTCACAGTTTCATCTTCGTCTTCAATGAAGAATCCCAGTCCGGTTAACCTCCCGCTGATCACCGAGCCGGAATCAATATCGATGGATACAATCTTCCCGTTCTCCCCATCCTTTCTGATGCAGAGGTCGTTATCCACAAAGAGAAAATGATTCTGACCATTGTAGGAAATAAAGCGTTTCAGCTTCATGGTTGGAGTATGTCCATGCACCACCAGGTAACCTTCCCACAGGCTGGATGGGCTGTTAAAGAAAGTATCCCGGATCCATAAAAAGGAATCTCCCGGATCAATGTGCTTTTCCATCAGATAGCGGTTCAGGGCATTGTAATTCTCCAGGCTTACCTGGTCTTCCAGCGGGATTGCAGGAGAAATACCCGCATGGGTTGCAAGTACCTTCAGCCGGTCGCCCACCTCCACAACATGACTCATCTTAAGGTTGTGAAAAAAATCCAGGTAGACGGAATCCATGTCGGATTGGAAATTGAAAAAACTGGTAAATCCGAAAGACTGGAGTGTTGCTTCTCCCCCGTTGTAGTACCATAACTCAATGGGGCTATAGCCCTGGCCATACCCCATATCCTCCATGGCGTTGAGCATCATCATTTCATGGTTTCCCATAAGGCAGGTCACCGGAACCTCCAGTTCCATGATGCGATCGATCACCTCCCTGGCATGAGGCCCCCGATCGATATAGTCCCCCACAAATACAATCTCTTCAGGACTAAAACGCAACACATTTTCAAGCAGCCTGTCCAGCAGGCTGATCTCCCCATGTAAATCTCCAATGAACCAGTAATTCTTCATATGAAATATAAAAATAAGTAATTTTGTCCCATGCAATTATCCAAAAAGCAACAATTCGGGCTTATTACTTTCATCCTGCTTGTCATCGCCGCAATTCTGGTTACGGTTGAACCCTGGAAAAAACCGGAAGAGCAGGTACGGGACCGGGCGATCGAGAAGGACAGTCTTTATGTGGTTACTGGTCCGGACCAGAAATGATTGAATGACTGGAATTAAAAATCCGTTTTCATAAACCTAAAAAATCGTATCTTACCCAAGCCTGATTGCCCCAAACTGATAACCTGAACCTCCCGGAATGCTTCAGCGCCGACTTCATACCATTATTTCTGTTCCGGTATCTCTTTTTCTTTATTCCTATACTGCGGTAATTGTTTTCCTGATCCTGATACAGGCTTTTCTAAAATGGAAAAATGGCATCCGGCATTTAATGGGCTTCTGGGCAAAATCTGTTTTCCCCATCATGGGGAAGAAACTTCACATTGAAGGAAAGCAGCATATAGAAACAGGAGAACGGTACATACTCCTTGCCAACCATGCAAGTATGTTTGATATCATAGCCATTATGGCATTTTATCCCGATGTATCATGGTTTGGCCATGAAAGATTGTTACGCATTCCTTTATTTAAACAAATGCTTTTAATGACCGATTATATTCCTATGAGATTGACCACAATAACAAATACGAGAAAAATGCTGGTGGATCTCAGGGAGAAGGCAAAATACCGGACAGTGGCTATCTTTCCGGAAGGAACCCGTACACCTGATGGAAAACTCAATTCTTTTTACAGGGGATTTATACATCTGCTCAGGGCCTCCGAAAATGATATCCTGCCTGTTACCCTGAATGGATTCTATAAGTTGAAACCAAAAAACAGGTTTCGCATCAATTTCGGATCAAAGCTTGTTGTTATCATACATCAGCCGATTGACTGCAGGGAATTGATCCCTGATTCCGACAGTGAAATCATCGACAGGATCAGTAATGTGATCGAATCTGCATCCATAAACGAGGAATAATATGGCAAAGAAAGAGAAATGGATCTATATCGTGAATCCTACTGCCGGGAATGGATATTGCAGGGATATCATTCCCGAACTTGAACAGCATTTATCTACTCAGTCACTTGATGCAGAAATCGTACTTACGGAGAAACATGGACACGCCACGGAGTTATCGGAAAGATACCTTGAACGCGATTTTACACATTTTATAGCCGTAGGAGGTGACGGGACCATGAATGAGGTATCAAAACCCCTTATCAATAAACCCGGAGTAACTCTTGGGATCATTCCCGCTGGTACCGGGAACGATTTTATCCAGATCCTGGGATTTCCTGACCGTTTCACCGAGGAACACTGGGAAATCTTTTTTAAGCAGAATACCACCCCCATGGATGCAGGTTTGGTGAACGGGATGCACTTCCTCAATGGCATGGGACTGGGATTTGATGCCCAGGTGGCTTCTGAAAATTATGTGGAACCGGGTGAAGTGTCAGCTGGCAACGGCAAAAGCAAATATATCTGGCACATATTAAAAACGCTGTTGTTATATCGCGAGTGTCGCGTAACGATAAACTCCAGGGGTGAGAGCCGGGAGACGGATTGTTTCATCAATACCATATCCATTGGGAGGCGCTTTGCCGGAAGCTTTCTCCTTACCCCAAAAGCCATAGCCAATGACGGTTTGCTGGATGTGTGCATGATCAAAAAGCTAAATATTTTGCAACGCTTGAAGATTCTCACCATGGTACCAAAGGGCACCCATATAGATGATAGAAAAGTGGATTATTACCAGACCGACAAACTCATGATCGATTTTGGGAAAAAAGTACCATTTCATGTGGACGGAGAACTATATTTTGATTCTGCCTTTGACGTTACCGTGGTGCCTTCTGCCGTAAAAATGATCTATAATCCTGCGGGAGACCACTTTTTTAAATGAAACAGAGATATAAATACATCGCCTTTTACGATCTTGACCATACAATTTTTGTGGTCAACAGCGCCACAAATCTTGTGGAGGAAGCCAGAAGACGGGGCATCATGAGCGAGAAACAATACAGGCATGCGTTATATCTTTCAATCATCTATAAACTTGGTCTTGGTGAGCCCGCAAAGATCATCAACCGCATGCTTTCCTGGCTGAAGGGTCTTTCAGAAGAATCCGTTAAGCAATTGTGCAGGGAAGTATTTAATCATTCCCTGGTTGAAACCATCCGGAAGGAAATCCTCGAGGCTATGGAACAGCACAGTGCTAATAACGCAGCTAACGTGCTGCTCTCATCTGCCTCTTCACCCATCTGTGAACCTGTATCCGAACACCTGAACCTTGATGATGTGATCTGCACCCGTCTGAAAACGGACAATAGCGTCCTTACCGGGACCACGGATGGAAAGCTGGTATATGGCATGGAGAAAAAACACAGAATGCTAGCCTATTGCCAGGACCATGGATATAATCCGGAGGACGCATACTATTATGGTGATTCTATCACTGATGTCCACGTGATGAAAGCCGTCGGACATCCTGTGGCAGTCTCCCCGGATAAAAAACTTCTCAAAATTGCAAACAAGCTAACCTGGTACGTAATAGCTTAAAATTTCCCGTTCAGCAGGGTAAATTCCCCATTCAGTAACATTTTTTTTATAACGGATACTTCTTGTCTAGATTTGCTGATATATTTTTTAATCCAAACCGTCATGAAAAAAATAGTATTAACCATCCTGCTCGCAATATTGATAACTCAAATTACTGCACAGGATCAATTTACACAGAACATCCGCGGAACGGTGGTTGATGCCGTAACAGGATATACACTGATTGGTGCAAACGTGATCCTGTTGGATTCTGATCCGATCATCGGAACTTCCACAGATATGAATGGGCAATTTGTACTGGAAGATATCCTGCTGGGCCGGCAGAGTATTGAAGTCAGGTATATTGGATATGCGAACCAGGTAATTCCAAATTTTTTTCTTTCGAGTGGGAAGGAGACACAGGTAAAAGTATTGCTTCATGAAAATGTCCTGGATATGGAAGAGGTGGTCGTTCGTTATTCCAAAAGAAAGGATAAGGCACAAAACGAAATGGCCATGGTTAGCTCCAGGACATTCTCCGTTGAAGAGACAGAAAGATTTGCCGGAAGTCTGGGCGATCCTGCCAGAATGGTGGCCAACTATGCAGGTGTGATGACCCATAATGATTCCAGAAATGATATTATCATCCGTGGTAATTCACCCATTGGTGTGCTGTGGAGACTCGAGGGTGTGGAAATTCCCAATCCCAATCATTTTGGAGCCATCGGTACCACAGGCGGACCGGTCAGCATGGTGAATAATAACCTGCTCTCCAATTCCGATTTTCTTACAGGTGCATTTCCTGCAGAATTCGGGAACGCCACAGCGGGTGTTTTTGACCTGAATATGCGTTCAGGAAATTCAGGAAAGCATGAGTTTACCGGACAGGTCGGTTTCAATGGTTTTGAAGCGGGCATTGAAGGTCCGTTTGCCACTGTAGGTAAAACACAGAAAGCTACTTATCTAGCCAACTACCGCTATTCAACCCTTGGCCTGTTAAATAATATCGGCATCAATTTCGGTACGGGTGCTGCCATTCCCCAGTACCAGGATCTTACCTTTTTGGTAGACCTGCCGGGCACAAAGATTGGGCGCTGGAAGGTTTTCGGGCTCTGGGGTAAAAGCTTTATAGAACTGGGAAGAGAGCCGGCCGACACAACAGGCACCTCATATAATCCACGAGGAACAGCTACAGATTTTGGATCTTCTCTGGGTGTGATCGGACTCTCCAACACCTATTTTTTCAACCCCAGGATAAGATTAAAAACTACTGTATCCTATCAGAAGACCAGTGTCACAACGGTTCTGGATTCAACCAAAAAAAACACGGGGATCGTAGAACCATTTGTAAGACAAAACCAGGCTGAAAATAAGTTTTCAGTTACCACCCAGTTCAGGCATAAAGTGAACGCTAAGAACAACTACAGTCTCGGAATTGTATTGAACCATTATTATATTGACTATGTAGACAGTATTAATCATCCCGATTACAACAAGTTCATCACAACCTCTGATGTATCCGGAACACTGGGACTTGCACGTGCCTATGCACAATGGCAGCATGCATTCAATAATCAGCTGACAGGCTATGCCGGTATTCATGCGCAATACTTTAACCTGAATCAGGAGATATCCTATGAGCCCAGGATTGCGCTTACCTGGCAACCCCGGGGTAACCACACTTTCAGTCTGGGATATGGTCTGCACAGTCAGATCCAGCCCAAATCTGTTTACTTTTATCAAACTTATGATGAGTTCAATGATACATATTTCAGAACCAATGAAAACGTGGGATTTACAAAAAGTCACCATGTGGTATTGGGATACGATCATCTGTTTAGTAATAACTTCCGTTTAAAATCAGAAACCTATTACCAGTACTTATTCAACATCCCGGTAAGCAATTCATTCGGGGAGTTTTCGATGGTGAATGCCGGTGACTTTTTCGCCATTGGCACGGTAGACAGTCTCGAGAATACGGGCACAGGGTATAATTATGGGATTGAACTCACAGTAGAAAAATTTCTCAATAAAGGATACTATTTCCTCTTTACAACCTCCCTATTCGATTCCAAATACAAAGGAGGTGACGGGAAACCCAGGAACACTGCTTTCAATGGGAACTATGTATTTAATCTCCTGGCAGGTTATGAAAAAAGAATTGGTAAAAAAACATATCTTACATTTGATATAAAGGGTGTTCTTGCCGGGGGCAGGCGCTATGTTCCTGTCGATGTGGAGGCCTCAATAGAGGAGGGCCGTGAAGTGAAGGATTGGAGCGGGGCTTACCAGGACAGGTACAATGATTATTTCAGGACAGATCTGAGGCTTGGATTGAAGATGAACTTCAAACGGTTCAGTCAGGAGTGGGCCATCGATTTCCAGAACCTGACCGGATACCAGAGTCTCTTTATGGAAGGGATAGATGTGGAAACCGGTGAGATCTACCAGGTATACCAGCAGGGCTTTTATCCGATGTTCTTATACCGTATTCAGTTCTAATGAAGATAGGTTGGTCATGAGACACGATCCATTTGCAAAAAAAGATCCGTTGAAAAGTATCCTGATAGTGGTCATCAGCGTTCTGGTAACCGGGTCAGTATTGTATTCCCTGGGTAAACACCTGGAAATAGACTTTATCAGTTCTATTGGTCACACAATTATCATTTCAGGTTGCTTATGGATGATGTGTCGAAGCTATGTGCAATTTCTCTGGAGGCGTTATCCATGGGAGCAGTTTCCGGTGAAACATATCGTACTCGAAGTTGTGGGCATAACCACCTTCACCATGATATTTGGTTTTACATTGTATACAATAGAGTTGCGACTCAATATTTTTCTCCCGGATGAACTCTTGTGGTTGGAAATACTTGTTACTCTGCTGATCACCTACCTGATCACAGGTATTCATGAAATGATCTATTTTTACAGGCAGTGGATCATGAATTTCTCAAGGTCGGTCAGGTTGGAAAAGGACAGCATCGAAGCCAAATATGAAATCCTTAAAACCCAGATCAATCCCCACTTCCTTTTTAACAGCCTGAACAGCCTCACAAGCATTGTTGATGACAATCCGCGTGCAGTCGATTATATCCAGGATCTTTCGGAGTTTCTCAGGTACATCCTGGGCAGCCGGGATAAGGACCTGGTATACCTCCGGGATGAGTTGAAGGTACTCAATCATTATTATAAGCTTCAAAAATCCCGTTTCCAGGATAACCTTCTTATATCGCTTGATATACCTGAAAAGTACCATCTCTATACACTTCCACCCCTGGTTCTTCAGATGCTGGTGGAGAACTGCATCAAGCACAATATCATTTCCAGTGAAAAACCTTTGAAGATTTCGATCTCTGCCAGCAATGATTCTATCTTTGTTAAAAATAACCTGCAACGAAAACGGGATGTGGTTTCAACCGGACAGGGATTAAGGAATATCAGCGAAAGGTACAGGTATTTCACCCGCAAGGAGAGTTCCATCAAAGAAACGAAGAATGAATATATTGTTTCCATGCCACTCCTAATCGTTGAACTATGATCGGGACACTTATTATAGAAGATGAAGCACCCGCAGCAAAACGCCTGGAAAAGCTGTTAAAGGAGGTTGAACCATCTATAACGATCCTGGAGACGATTGAAAGTGTATCTTCTGCCATCAGATGGCTTAAGCAGCATTCCCAGCCCGATCTGCTGATGCTCGACATACAACTGGCTGACGGATTAAGTTTCGACATCTTTAAACAGGTCAGGATCGATTCATTTGTGATCTTCACAACTGCCTATGATGAATATGCCATTAAAGCATTTGAATTGAATAGCATTGATTACCTGTTAAAACCAATTAACAGGGATAAATTAAAGAAGAGTATAGAAAAATTTGTAAGACTTCGCGGCGAAAAACCTTCCATCGATATTCAGGCGGTTATTGCAGCAATGGATCGGGGAAGAAAAAAGTATAAACAGCGGTTTGCAGTGAATGTGGGAACAAAGATAAAATCCATTGAAACTGCAAACATTGCCTATTTCTATTCGATGGATAAAAACACATTTCTTTGCACCAGGGAAGATCGCCATTATCCAGTTGATTATGCACTCGACAAGCTGGAAGAACTTGTTGATCCACAATACTTTTTCCGCATCAACCGGCAGTATACGTTGAATTACCATGCCATTGAAAAAATCAATGTGCTTTCCAAAAGCCGGATTGCCATTCTCACCGATCCTCCCACCAAAGAACCGCTTCTTATCAGTACTGCACGAACCCACGAATTCCGTTTATGGCTGGACCGGTAAGCCAATTTTTCGTAACTTATATGGATGAACCTGCGCTCGTTTTACCTGTCTGTATTCATCCTGACAACAACCCAACTCCAGGGTCAACCCATGAAAAGACTGGTTCTGGAGATAATCCATGAACCCAATGAAAAAGCCTTTACCATCCTGAAGCCAAGAGGCTGGTTAACGGAGGGGGGAATTGTAAGATGGGATCCAACAACTTCCGGAGGTGCAGCCAATGCCATTGAAGCAAAGATTGACTTCACATTAAAAAGTGATAAGGCAGGTACCGTTCAGATACACTGGCTTCCGGACATCTATTTTGTGGACCTTGCCGGATCCTATGTTGCAGGAATGTTTCCTGAGGGCAGCAGCTATAATGGCATGCCGGTTCTTCATAAAATGAATGCCGCAACATTTATTAAAGATTACCTTTTACCGTATTGTCATCAGGATCTGGATAATTACAATATCAGTACATCCAGGGAGCTCCCTGAGGTTGAAAAGTTATGTTACGATATGGACATGATGAAACAGATGGGGAGTCAGTATTCTGCAGCAGTGGTAGACTACACCTATACCGAAAATGGGATCAGGTTCAAAGAAAGAGCATTTAGTATCCTTCAGGATATGGGACCTTATACTGCGGGTATGTGGAAAAACAGGAGTACAATTATTATCCGTACTCCGGAAGGATCATTTGACGCATGGGAATCCATATTTCATGAAATCGGTCAGTCTGTTACATTGAGTCCCACCTGGATTGCGGGAGAATTAAAAGGACAGATGCAGAGAGGCAGTACCATGATCAAGACCATGAATGATATTGCACGCATCGGTGAGGAGATTCAGAAGGGACATGCAGAAACCAATGCAAAAATCCATCACCAGGCTTACCTCAACCTTACCGGCCAGGAGGACTATATGAATCCCTATACCAAGAAGGTTGAAACGGGATCCAACCAGTGGGACCACAGGTGGGTGAACGATCTTGGGAATGTTATTTACACCAATAATCAGGAATACAATCCCAACTACGACCCTGAACTGCAGATGGAAGGTTTTCGAAAAAGCAAAGCAAAACAGTAGATATTGCAACAATCCCCTTCTCTTTCTACCGGGCAACCAGGTACTTCTCCTGCAATTTCAATACTTCCTCATGAAACTGTGGAAACCTTTTCCAGAGGTCCTTGTCACATGACTTAAGTTCAGTACACTGAATACATGCCTGGTACCCTTTCTCTATAACACAGCTCCTCACAGTGCAGTTGGTCAGCACAGGGCCTTCTGGTTTATCTCCGGGTTTGCATCTGAAACAGAAAATCCTTTCTGCATCAAATTTCAATCCGTATCGCTCTTCCAGTCCCCACTCCTTGAAAGCTTCCTTTTTCAATTCAGTATCATTTTTCACCGATGCTACATAAAGATGGCAGTCCTCCGGACATGAATAACTGCAGTAACAAAGCTTTTCGGGATCAATAGAATTCTCATCCTGGAGCAGAACCGCTGATAATCTATTTCCGGAAAGCAACAGGCAGCCACCCATACATGCGGTGGAAGTTTTTTTCAGGTAATCGCGTCGTGTAAGCTTTGAGCTCATGATATATGAATTTAAACAGTTTAACAAGTTAATACCTGACCATCTGAAATCCAAAATTATTCAAAGTTAACAATTTGATTAAATTCAGGGGGATTCCTTCTGATCGATGGTAAAGAGTTGAATGGCCTGCGTCCGGGAAATATCGGCTATTTGCCTGAAGAACGAGGTTTATATAAAAAGATGAAACTTGGAGAGCTGCTCCAATTTCATGGAGAGCTCAATGACGGAAAAGACCTTAAACAAAGGATTGATTACTGGCTTAACCGGTTGGATCTGGAAGAATTCAGAGACAAGAAGGTGGAAACCCTCAGCAAGGGGATGAAACAAAAGCTTCAGTTCATTGCAACGATCATTCATAAGCCAGAGATCATCATCCTGGATGAACCCTTCAGCGGATTGGATCCGGTCAATGCCGATATCATGAAGGATGTGATCCTGGGCCTTCAGAAGGAAGGCTCCACCATCATCTTCAGCACCCATGATATGGGTATGGCAATGATACCATCAGGATCCAATCTGAAATGGGAGTTGAAGCATTCGAAGGTCTGGCAGGAATCGAAAAGGTCAACAACTTTGGAAAACTGCAGGAACTCCGGGTTGCCTCAGGAACCGATCCTCAGAAGATTCTGTCCGAAGTGCTTAAAAAAACACGCATCACACGATTTGAAATAACCAAACCTTCCTTGAACGACATATTCATAAGGATCGCATCACCGGAAAAACAGGAGGACCATCATGAATAAAATACTAACCCTTTTCAAGCGGGAATACCGTGCTGCAGTAAGGACGAAAAGTTTTATTATTAGCCTGGTACTGGTTCCATTTCTTATTGGAGTAGGACTGCTGGCTATGGTCATCATGGAAAAAAAGCAGGATACTGATGATAAAAGGATTGTTGTAATCGATCATTCCGGACTGATGGCCGATCGGCTCAAAGAAGCCCTGGATCTCAGGAACCAGCAGGAGATCTACCATACAGAAACCGGAGAAAAAGTCAAACCGGCATATGTGGTTGAATTCGTTGCCCCTGATACAGATGATATAATGGGCCAGCAGCTGAAGTTGTCGGACCGTGTTAAGACCGCTGAATTACACGCCTTTATTGAGATAGGTCCGGATGTCCTGCACCCTTCTGGCAAAGAAGGCGGATACCTTAGATACTATTCTGAACACTCTTTTATGGATAATGCCCGGGACTGGTTCAGAAACACCATTAATGGTCATTTGCAACAGCTTCGTGTGGCTGACTTAAATTTGGATAAAAAACAATCTGCTGATCTTTTTACGTGGATCAATATTGAAGGGATGGGGCTGGTAACAGTCGACAAGAAAACGGGCGAACAACTGGAAGCTGAAAAGGTAAATGAGTTGCAATCTTTTATGGTTCCATACATCATCGTACTAATGATGTTCATGCTGGTAATGATGAGTTCAGTTCCACTGCTTACTGCAGTGATGGAGGAAAAGACAGAAAAGATTGCCGAGGTGCTCCTGGGAACCATCACCCCGTTCCAGTTCATGATGGGAAAGGTGCTCGGCGGGATCGGAATATCACTCACAACGGCAGCCATATATGTAACCGCCGGAATCGTTACCGCACGAATGACCGGATTCGAATCGGTCATTCCTTATGATATCCTGCCCTGGTTCTTTATCTACATTATTTTCTTCATCATCATGGTTGGATCGGGTATGGCTGCACTGGGCGCCACATGCAATGACAATAAGGACGCACAATCCATTCAGTTCCCTGCAATACTACCAGTGATCCTTCCGCTCTTTCTTATCATGCCCGTTATCCAGAATCCAACGGGAACCCTGGCAACAACCCTTTCGTTTATACCTCCATTCACACCATCAATTATAATGATCAGGCTCGCCACTCCTGTGACGATCCCCCTCTGGCAACCCATTGTAGGACTGGTGGGAGTGATCCTTTTCACCATATTTACAGTCTGGGTGGGTGCCCGCATTTTCAGGACAGCGATTCTGATACAGGGACAGAAGCCATCTGTAGCCAACCTGTTTAAGTACGCCTTCAAAGGTTAGAAGCTGGAAGTTCAAAGTCAGGATTTGAGACGTCTGAGTTTTGGGAATAACATTCCCACATCCTTTTTATAG
Source organism: Bacteroidales bacterium (assembly GCA_023138875.1). GTDB lineage: Bacteria > Bacteroidota > Bacteroidia > Bacteroidales. The sequence goes on along the minus strand of JAGLOO010000048.1, from coordinate 10,988 downwards.
CTGTCGTAATCATCACCAAATTCCTCTGTCAGAATGCGTTCTTCATACCTGGCAATGAGGATATAAAACATGATCACCATGATCCAGAATGCAGCTGAAGCTATTGACATGGTAATGAATATGGCTCCCAGGTAAAACAGGATCGCTCCCAGGTAGATTGGATGCCTGACTACCCTGAATACTCCTGTCCGGATCACTCCGGGTCTACCCCTTTCGGTTCCAAAAACTTCCTTCATTCCCCTCCTGGCCATGTACCAGCTGGCAATAAGGACTGTCCCCGCCACAGGAATTCTTACATAGTCAGGTATAACATCCCTCAGAAAGGTAGAATAATGAAAGACAAATGAATCGGTGATCCAGACCCCCAGGAATAGGAAGAAAAGTATCAACTGACCAATATCCCCCAGTTTATGCTCACCGGTTAAATGGGGATGGCTGTGGTGCTTTTTAGTGGTCATTTTATCTTCTGCCTATCTTCAGATACTCTTTAAGGTGCTTAAATCCCTCTGCATAACTGACCCTGGGTGAATAACCCAATATATCCCTTGCCCTGGAGATATCGAACCAGTGGTTTGTACACATTTCTTTAATAGCGAACCTGGTCATAAAAGGTTCTGATTTAATCTTGAAAAACTTATGAGACCATTCTGCAAATCCGGCAGCAGCCATTGCAACTCTTTCCGGGGTTTTTTTCTGCACCGTTTCATGCCCGCCTATCTGAATAATTGAGTTTATAAAATCCCATACCCTGGCAGGCTCTCCATTGGTAATGAACAGGGCCTTGCCGGATGCCTCCGGATTTGATTCCAGTGCATCTGCTGCCAGAAGCAGGGCATCGGTCATATTATCGATATAGGTAGTATCAATAAAGTGCTCCTTGTCCCCAATGCGCCTCAGCTTGCCAGAACCTGCCCTCTTCAGGATGCCGGGAACTAAATGGGCATCGTATGGACCCCATACCAGGTGCGGCCGAAGTGCAATGGTTTTTAAACCATCGGAATTGGCCTCAATAATCAGCCGTTCAGCCATGGCCTTGGTGGCAGCATAATGCGAGCCATGCTTTTCAGGATAGGGATAGGACTCATCAATCCCATCCAGGTCCGAACCATCAAACACCACGCTGGAGGAACTTGTGAATACCAAACGGGATACTCCCTGTTTCCGGCATGCTTTGATTACATTTAATGTACCGGTCACATTGGTGGAATAGTAATCATCATATGCTCCCCAGATCCCGACCTTTGCTGCCAGGTGAAACACCACATCCCTCTTTTTACAGGCCTTTTCAATGGCTTCAGGATCCCTGATATCGGCCTGAATACTGCTGATGCCAAGGGCCCAGTGTAATGGATATTCCCGCCTTGAAAAACTGGTAACCTTGTGGCCTTCTGCAATCAACCGCTTAATAAGGGCCATCCCCATAAAACCACCTCCACCTGTAACGAGTACATTCATAGTGCCATTTTAGGATTATAAAAATAATCATTCTCCACAAACACTTCCAAGTCGCAACAAAAAAATTACGCAAGTTTGATATTGATCCCTCTAGTCCGTTGGGATATTTATAAATTGCAGCTTTGTCCAGCGTTTAGATACCATGAAATTCATTCGAAAGATAATCATACTGTTTTACCTCGGCGGATTTCTGCTGATACCGGTCAGGGCGCAGGATCATCATGATAGATTCAGGACAATCGATGTATTGAAATACAGGTTTGAAATTAATCTAAATGATTCCACCGATGTAATCCGGGGTAACGCTATGGTGGAAGTATTGTTTAAAACTGAAGAGAACAAATTTCACCTTGATCTGAAAAACAGGAACGATGAAGGAACAGGAATGGTGATCGAGGAAGTGCTGGAAGACGGGAAGATAGTCCATTTTGAACACAACAATGACCGCATTGAGCTTTCGATCCCGCCTGTCAGAAAAGGTGACACAAGGCGGTATCAGATCAATTATCACGGTATACCAGCAGACGGATTGATCATTTCAGAGAACAAATTCGGTGACCGTACATTCTTTGGAGATAACTGGCCCAACCGCGCGCATCACTGGCTGCCGGTGGTGGATCATCCATCCGACAAAGCACTGGTGGAATTCCTTGTACATGCACCGGGACATTATGGTGTGGTATCCAATGGAACCAAGGTGGAAGAGGTCAGGGAGGAGGATAGGGTAACCTCAAAGTGGAAGAGCCCGGTTCCACTTCCCACAAAATTGATGGTGATCGGAGTGAGCCCATTTGCCGTTCAGCATTTACAGAGTTCATCCGGGGTTCCCGTATCAACCTGGGTCTATCCACAGAACAAGGAGGATGGTTTTTACGATTATAGCATAGCCACACGTCCGCTGGACTTCTTCGAATCGTACATAGCCCCCTATCCATTCTCCAAGCTGGCCAATGTTCAGTCCAAAACTGTTTACGGGGGAATGGAAAATGCCAGCTGCATCTTCTACAGGGAGAGTACCGTTACGGGCAACCAGGCTCACGAAACCCTCTTTACCCATGAAATAGCGCACCAGTGGTTTGGTGACGCCGTATCAGAACTTAACTGGCACCATGTCTGGATCAGCGAAGGTTTTGCCACCTACCTGACCGACCTCTACCTGGAGCATGAACATGGCAGGGAGGTATTTGTGGCTTCCATGCTCGATGAAAAGGGCCAGGTATTGAGATTTGCCAGAAGAAGGCTGGCTCCCATTGTGGATACCACCCTTCCGGTCTCGGTCCGCCTTCTGAATGAAAACACCTATGAGAAGGCTGGATGGGTGTTGCATATGCTGCGCAGGGACCTGGGAGATGAATTATTCCAGCAATGTGTCCGCGCCTTCTACCACCATTACAAGTACGGGAATACGCTTACGCAGGACTTCCGGCAAATTGTGGATTCGCTCTCCGGAAGAAGTTATGAGTCCTTTTTCCGGCAATGGTTCTACCATTCAGGCCATCCTGTTCTATCAGCACACATGGAATACAATAGGAAAGAGATTAAGCTTACCATCAATCAACATCAGGAACAGCATGTATTTGAATTTCCCCTGGACATCAAAATTGTTTGTGGCAACGGGAAGTCAACCACAGAAACCTTTCATATAACCGCTTCCGTACAGGTTTTCACCATCAAGACAAAGAAGAAACCTACCGAAATAATTCTCGATCCCGATACCTGGCTCCTTTTTGAGCATTATGAATCTCCCGACTAATTACCCGGATGCCGGATGAATTAATCCGACATTTCAAAGTGGGTGTACATGTGGGAGTACTCCCCGGTTTTAGTAATTCCCTCCTCAGATAACTGGTAATTTCTCAGCTCTCCGGCGATGCGGGAGAAATAGATCTCATGCTCATTACGTTGTTCATCGATCATAATCACATGAACCAGGTTCTCATCGATAGCGGCATCCAGGTTTTGTAGACAAATTGGGCAAAAGAAATCGATCCGTTCTCCTTCCTGGAAATTGAATTGGGGATGTTTAATGCTGGTATAATTCCCAGCTTCAGGATGTAACAGAAGCAACCCCTTCTCTCTTTTTGTATTGCGAATTTTAAATACAATACAGTCTCCAACCCTCAGATGACCCCTGCAATGCGGGCACAAATATTGATTGTCCATGGTCAAAAAGATTAAGAGTACCGATAGTTGACAAGTTACAAAATCAGGGGTGAGAAGTCAATTAAATCCTATTTATATACAACCAAAACTCATAATCGACCTGGATAATAAGGCTGCCAGATGACACCCGAAAGGGTCCTGGAAGCTATTATTGCACTGTCCTTGCTGTTGTAGCTGATATCCTTCTCTAAAATTCCCTTCTCCGTTTTTCAAGATCTGAATATCACATCAGTGTAACATTTCAACCTGGGAAGCAGGATATAAGTGATCCCTCAACTCTTTAAATATCAGCTGTATATAATCTGGATGGCAGCAAGCCTGCCAAATATAAATGTAACAACAGCGTTACACTTGTATCTTCTGAAATGAAGATTCCTTCTTCCTGCTTTGTACGATGGGACACCCTAATCAGGTTCTTCAAAGATTGAGATGATCTTACATTTTCTTGGTAGCCTCAAAAACAAACGGCTGGTGGCAGACTGGGATGACGAGTTCCTGTTAAAAATCATCAGGATTTAATTGCGTTGGCCCTGCAAATTCAGAATCACATTTGGCAGTAAATCAGAATTAACCTAAATTTGCCCCGCAATTTCTGGCTCCATAGTTCAAGGGATAGAATAGCGGTTTCCTAAACCGTAGATCCAGGTTCGAGTCCTGGTGGAGCTACATAAATTAGATATAAGCGCTCTATATGTCAAGCATGTAGGGCGTTTTTCTTTTTGACGGGTGTAAAAAAGGTGTAACTTTTCCTTGTTAGCAAGTAGATATTGATATCCAGTAGATATTCGTTAGATTTAAAGTGACATCAACCTCAACAATACTTTGAGATTTTCCTACAAGACTAAACACAAATCTCCATTTTACGTACTAAGGGTTATTGGGAATGCAATTTGCAAGAAGTTCTGCTTTGATTGAGAGTTTAAATATTCTGGAATTATTGCAATTAGTGAGATATAAAAGAATTAGCATATAGTAGAAATAAACACCAGTGCTATTATTATACATACGTTGGCGATAATTTTAACAAGCAAACTAATAATAAAAAACAGATATGAAAAAAATATTTAGTCTCAGCTTAGTGGTTTTATTGATTCTGATTTCGTGTGAAAAAGAAGAAGGCAATCCAAAACCCAAAAGATTTACTGCATCTAAAGGATTTTCAGTTGCGACAGTCTACATTGATTTCGAAAAAGATCCTAATGTTGGAAGTGTTTTAGTTGAGCGCAGGGAAAAAGGAACCCAAAACTGGCAAATTATAACCGGAACCGGGGACCCGTTTTTTGACAGGCATGGATATGGTAATGAAGGTATGCCCCCAGGTAAAGTGTTCGAGTATCGAATTCGTAATGACTGGCCAGATGATGCTGAATATTCAGAAATTGAAGAAGGATATGCCTATGATATTCTTCCAGTTACAGATATCGAAATAACAATAGGCGAAACGAGCAATTCATTAAAATGGAACGAAGGCAATAATGAAAGCTTTTTAAATGATGTTAAAATTCGTTTTGATATCTATAGAAGTGAAGACTCGCTTGGTACGTATGAAAAAATTGCAGATGTAGATCACGACAGGGCTTACCACGACAATTTTTATTCTAATCCCGAATTACAAGGAAAATCATTTTTTTATCGTATTGACACATGGTTTTCCCCATTTTATTCAATCTCAGAAGGAACAATTATTAGTGCTGTACCTCAGAATAGTGGAAACCCTATAATTAATTATACAATAACAGATTTAGGACAAGCAACAGCATCCGTATCGGGTGCAATATATAATCTTCTAACTAAACGAATAGATAATACTGTTTATCTCGGTGTAATAAAAGATGCAGCTATTACAGCCTATGGTAAACCAGCTTTATATAAACTCAATGGAAGTACATGGCAAAAACTTTGGACATCGATTCCGGATGTTAGTTTCGATGAAACAAACTTTGCTGCGAATTCGGATAAATCTTATATGGCAGGTCTTAGCGATTCGTTATGCGTGTATGAATGGAATGGTTCTGTCTGGTCATCAAATCTTACACCCGGTAATCTCGGAAAAGATGATAGTCCATCGTCAGTATCAATAGATGTATTTAATAATGATCTGTATATGGCAATAAAACAAGCACCAGATTATGACTTACAGGTTTTGAAATGGGACGGTGCTGTGTGGGATACCATCGGTGGAGATGCTAATGGAATAATTGCTGCTGGAAGCATTTTTGAACCTGCTATTGAAAATATTGATGGTACTCTATATTTAAATTATAGGGTAGATGATACGTTTTTTATTAAACATCTTAATGGAACAACTTGGGATACTGACCTGGAGTGGTATCAGGAATGGTTAGGAAATATTGAATTAGCAAAGAATAGTTCTGAACTATATTTCAATTCAGGTACACGGTCTTATACTTATAATGGGGGTGTTTATAAAGTCACAAGTTCTTCAACAGTCGAAAATCTAATTCCGGATGATGCCGAATGGTTCTTTGACTCCTTTGCAATGGCTATAGACAGTGATGGAAACATAATAATTTCCACCGAGAAAGTTGAATCAGCAGAATCGCACTATCCTGCTCTTTATCTTTTTGATGGAACAGGTTGGAATACAATATCAGGTGATTTTAGCAATTGCATGAGACCAGTTGGCATAGAAACACTTGGAACAGATATTTACTATATATATGGTGATGCAGCAAGCCAGAATGCAGCAGGTCAACCAACAATACTACAATCAAAAAAATACTCTAAATGAGAGAATATTTAATAATAACTGTCGCCATTGTGTAAATACCAGCTTGTCTCCTGATAAAAATTGTCCGTTCAGGCACATTCAGCATTGACTTGGACTTTGTAGCTGTTCACTCGAGAATCAAATAGATTAGATAGAGTAACATCAGACATAGTTAAATGAGAATACTAAGAAATACCTTTTATCTGGTCTGCTTGATTGCTTGTTTATGCTGCAACAAAGGGGAATGGCAGTCCGTATTTAAGATTGCTGGGGAGGAAAATGTCACATATCTTAATCTTGTAGAGGAGGATAAAGTGAGGATCAAACTAAAAAAGAATGGAAATGAGATTGATGAAATCCCATTCGGAGTTCTGTCGAGAGTAAAATAAGGAAGTCCTATTGTGATGGTTACGTTCTTCAATATGTTTTAATGCCCAGGCGCTAACATCGCTAAACCAAATCGCATTTAGAAGCAGAATAATTGTCCGTCACAAAACCGTATCTTTAATTGGAAGTCAAACCGAACGTACCAGAACAATCCGTTTAACGCCCCGTTAGGCAACATTATAAGAGGACATTGTAATGATGAATTGGACAAATGAATTAAAAGACAATCCGATACCCTGGTTACTTGAGAGTAATCCCTGGACGAAATATCGAACTTTGACAGATTTACTTGATCTTTCAGAAACAGATGGTGAAGTAATTAATGCAAAATCAGATTTACTGAGTGATGAAAATATTATTGGATTAGCTAACGAAATAAAAGATTGGATTGCTGTTGCTCCTACACGAAACAATGACCCGAAAATCAGTTATTTCAAACTCCGAATATTAGCTGATTTCGGTATTAAACATACTAACCTTAATTTATCTGATACAATTAATAAGGCAACTCAACATATAATTGATAATCTGTTTGCAGTTCGTGGACAAATCCCGGAACGACCAAAAAAAGGTGAAAAGTTTAAGAAGCCTGACTTAACAGCAGATGTATGGCATGTCTCACCTTGTAATTCACCAATAATAACATATGCTTTATATGAATTAGGCGTAAGAAATGTACAAGTTGAAAAAGCTATCGAAGAGTTGAAAAGTAAGTGGATTGATAAAAGAGGTTGGTTTTGCCATTTTTTCTTTGTTGAGAGTCAGTTTAAAAAACTACAAATAGGCTGCCCAATAGCGGGATTAATGGCACTTGATATTTTTTCTAAGGTTCCGGAGTTAAAAGAATCTGAATATTCAAAATTCGCTTTCGAACCGTTAAAATTTCATAAGGATTATGGAAAAACTCTTTACTATTTTGGACGTTCAAAGAAATTTTGGACTTTTAAATATCCATTTGTTTGGTATAATGCATTGTATTTAGCTGATGTATTGACCATGTTTAATTTTTTGAAAGATGAACCTGTTGTAAGGGAATTAATTGACTGGATTACTAATTCTCAATCCTTGGATAGTAGATTTAAACCAACTTCTGTATTTATGAATTATAAGGGGTGGGATTTTTCAAATAAGAAAGAACCATCACCTTGGATTACTTATTTATGTTGTAGGATTTTGAAACAATACAGTGTTTTGCCGGATAAAAGATCTCCTTCTCACGAAATATCCGACCAAAATGCAATGCGAAATTTGCAACCAGGCTCACCTGAAATAATCGATTCCACAATATAATAAGGTATCACGCCTGCCATAACCGGTTTAGTGCAACAAAAAGTACATATTCGGCTACCGCCTAAAACGATACTTAAGTGTTAAGCTGCGTATTTTATATCCATAAATTTTCATCAAATACATAGTTGTTATTTTCAATAATGTCCTCAACTAAATTGTTTTCTTTGTTTTTATCAAAAATCGCTGAAATTTTATTTAAAAACTCGTTTTGATAAAAATGTCTTGTACAATATGTACAAGCTTCAGAATCAATAGGGAGATTTGTATTTATTAGTTTCTTGTATTGTGAACTTAAAAGAGCCTTTTTAAGATGATTTTTCTTTCCATATGCAATGTTACTTGTATTTGATCTCATACTTCCAATTTTATATTGTGATCGAAAATCAGAATTTGAATTATTATCATCAAATAAAAAACAACAAGGATATATATCCCCATAAGAATCAATTTTACATGAAAAACGCATAGCAAAACATTTGCTATCCTTTGAATATGATTTCATTCTACTGGCAAGAGGTTTGCCGCTTGCCAGATCTTTATAATTAAAGAATTCTTCATCAATCATTGAATTTATATAATTAAAATTACTTTGGTGCGGGAATGATCTAAGTAGTTTTTTTAGACTTTCTTCTTTACATAAATAGTTAATTTCATCTACTGGTCCATGAGCAAATTTAAAGCGAACAGGTATTTCTAAAACATGTTTAAGTAATAAATCTTTTGCTTCATCTTTAAAATGTTTATCTATTATACCAGAAATCTTTTCCCTGAAATCTTTTCGGTATGAACTTATCTCATTAATATTTCTTTCTTGGATGGTATATGTGATTTCGATATTTCTATAATTAACTAGAATTAATTGGATTAGTGTTTGTAAAACTAAATCAAGATAATCACGACCTCTAATAGCATGGTAAGTATCGTTTTGAACTGAATCTATAGATAATTGAATCCATGAAATATATGCAGCTATTTTCCTTGCATCAATTTTCGAGATAGACTTGTGAATGCCATTTTCATTTTTTATTCCATTTGTTAACAATCCTGTGTGCAATCCAAGATAACTTGAGTGTTCAATAATTTCAAAAAAATCGGATCTTGCTAAAGGTTCTCCTCCTGAAATGATAATCGATTTAGTCCCAATTTCTTTTATGCATTTAAGTATATATTGAATTTCCGTAAAATACAGCTCTGCTTCCTTTTTTTTGCTAATCTTATAATGATCACACATAATGCAATGTGTTGTACATTTATTAGTAATAAGTAATTGTATTGAAGTTAAAGATGGAATAGAAAGGTTTGATTCAATTAATTCATTTTTATACAGTTTGGCAAATGGATTTATCAGATATTTATTATTGTTATTGCGGATTTTTGAAAATTGATTGAATTTTAAAATGGTCTTATCGATTTCTTTGTAGGCAAGATTCTTAAAGAATTCTGCTCTAGGTTGGGCATTTGTTCTAATATCATTAAACTTTTTCTCAAATTCAATTAATTCTTCAGTTTCAACAGTAAATGCTAAAAAAGGCTTTGAGAATTTGCTCTCTTGTTTGTTTTTAAATCTGATGCTTATTTCGAAAATAAACCGAATTATTTTATTATTTTTTTCTAAACGAAGCATGCTATTATCAATGATTTCATTAGAAATTTTCAATGTGAAATTTTCTGTAAGCTCTTGATCAAGTTCTTTAAAAATATCTTCAAAACTTTCAATTGCATCAATGGTTTGTTTATAAAGCCTAGTCTGTTCTTCTGTGCCAAATTGTCCTATTTTTAGATCAGGATTTTGTAGAATAAAATGTATGCTACTTCCTCTTTTTAATGCACCTTTAATTGCATCTTTAAGTTCATTTTTTTTATTAATGTATTTTTCATTCTTTTGATTCCAGTCAATCTCTCTACCTAAAAGCCATTGCATACTAGTTCGGCTGATAATTTCGAGTTTACATTTTTGTTCTGCTAAATATTTTAACGTTTCATCTACTTGATAATATTTAGGTGCATTGTTCCAATTTTCATAGAATACATATTTTCTTTTTGAAGAATACCATGTATAAATTTTCCAAAGAGTTAAAAAAAAAGTGATGAAAATTAATAAAATGATTAATGCTTTTTTTATGGGTCCAATATTGTTTGTTTCTAATACAACAAGAATTGCAAGTATTAATGAAAATAAAGAAACATAGGTAAGTGGATCTTTAAGCTTTTTGTGTACTGAAATCATTAATTTTTCCATTTCTTTTGTTTCTATTTAATATGCAGCTTAACTTCTATACAAACGCACCTCTAAACTATTTCCATCCCTTTTTTATGATCGCAGAACGCTATGCTAACCCGCAGTGCGAGCGCAGCGAGTAATGTCGGGTTAAGCAATTTGTTAGACATTATTCGTTTCGTTTTATTAGTCTTGGTATAAGCATAGGTGTTTCTGATTTATATTTTTCATAGTCTTTTCCAAATATCTCGATGAGTAGTTTTTCTTCATGTTTGCAAAGATAAAAGTAAAACAAGATGACACCTACCCAGATAAATGCCGCAACCAGCGAAAAAGAGAAAATTAGCAATGCAGGGTAAAACAGAATTGCGCCAAGATAAATGGGATGTCGCACAATACTAAAAACTCCTTTTCGAATAACCATCGGTTCCTCTCTTACTTCAGCAAAGACGATGGTCAATCCTTGTTTTGCTAAATATATGGCAATAGATAAAACAATGACCGCTAAAGGAATTCTGATGTAAAGTGAGAAATAATCAGAAGCCAAAATTGAATACTTTATAAAAAAGGAATCAGTTATCCATACAACTAGAAATATTAATAGAAAGATAACCTGCCCAATATCACCAAAAACATATTCTCCCGCAAGATCTTTTCTGTTTTCATGTCTTTTAAATATTTTTTCTTTTTCCATTTGATTCCTTGTATTTATTTTGTCTAACATATATACTCTAGTAAATTCCA